>QHSQ01000146.1 GCA_003221615.1 Candidatus Rokuibacteriota bacterium
GAGGCCGACGACCTCAAGAAGTACGCCGCTCGCTTCAACGAGGACCACCAGGACATCGAGATCAAGTGGGTGCGCGATTCGACAGGGGTCATCACCGCCAAGCTGCTCGCCGAGAAGGCCAATCCACAAGCGGACGTCATCTGGGGTCTGGCGGCGACGAGCCTCCTGGTGCTGAAGCCCGAGGGCATGCTCATGCCGTACGCACCGAAGGGTGTCGAGCGGCTCGACGCGCAGTTCCGCGACAAGGACAATCCGCCGGCGTGGGTTGGCATGGACGCGTGGGTCGCGGCCATCTGCTTCAACACCGTCGAGGCCCAGAAGAAGAACCTGCCCAAGCCCGCCTCGTGGAAGGACCTGACCAAGCCCGTGTACAAGGGCACGATCGTGATGCCGAACCCGGCCTCGTCGGGGACCGGGTTCCTCGACGTCACGAGCTGGCTGCAGGTCTTCGGCGAGACCGAGGGCTGGAAGTACATGGACGCGCTCCATCAGAACATCGGCGTGTACACGCACTCCGGCTCCAAGCCGTGCACGATGGCCGGCGCCGGCGAGTATCCGCTCGGCGTGTCGTTCGAGTTCCGCGCGGCCCGTCAGAAGAAGCAGGGCGCCCCGATCGACATCGTGTTCCCGTCGGAGGGCTCCGGCTGGGACATGGAGGCGACCGCGATCGTGAAGGGCACCAAGAATCTCGAGGTGGCCAGGACGCTCGTCGACTGGTCGGTCACCGACAAAGCGATGAAGCTCTACAACGAGGGCTACGCAGTGGTCGCGATCTCCAAGATGTCGCAGCCGATCGAGTTCCTGCCGGGGAACATGCTCGAGCACATGATCAAGAACGACTTCCAGTGGGCGGCCACGAACCGCGCCAAGATCCTCGCCGAGTGGGAAAAGCGCTACGGCGCGAAGTCCGAGCCCAAGAAGTAATCACGTCGATCAGTGCCGCCGTATCTTCGGATCAGCCGCCTCACCAAGAAGTTCGGCGGCTTCACCGCCCTCGACGACATCTCGCTCGAGATCGCCGAGGGCGAGTTCGTCTGCTTCCTGGGCCCGTCCGGTTGCGGCAAGACGACGCTCCTGCGCGCGATCGCGGGCCTCGATATCCAGACCGCCGGCCGCATCGAGCAGAACGGCCGAGACATCTCGGCCTTGCCGCCGACCAAGCGTGACTTCGGCATCGTGTTCCAGTCCTATGCGCTGTTTCCCAATCTGACCGCCGCCAAGAACGTCGCCTACGGGCTCCAGAACGCGCGGACGCCGCGCGCGGAGGTGGCCCGGCGCGTGAGCGAGCTGCTCGAGGTGATGGGCCTGAGCGCGCACGGCGCGAAATACCCGGCGCAGCTCTCCGGCGGCCAGCAGCAGCGGGTCGCGCTCGCGCGCGCGCTGGCGACCTCACCAGGGCTCTTGTTGCTGGACGAGCCGCTCTCCGCGCTCGACGCGAAGGTGCGCGTGCACCTGCGCCACGAGATCAAGCAGCTCCAGCGGCGGCTTCGTGTGACGACGATCATGGTCACCCACGATCAGGAAGAGGCGCTCACGATGGCCGACCGCATCGTGGTGATGAATCTCGGCGCGATCGAGCAGGTCGGGACCCCGCTCGAGATCTATCGCGAGCCGGCCTCGCCGTTCGTGGCCGACTTCATCGGCGTGATGAATTTCGTGGCCGGGACGGTCGTGGGCGACCGCGCGGTGCGGCTCGGGCACACCGAGCTCGCCTGCGAGCTCGACGGCCTCGCCGCCGGCACCGAGGTGACGCTGGCGATCCGGCCCGAGGACATCGTGGTTCACGAGGGCCGCGCAACCGAGCCCAACACACTCACCCTGCGCGTCGACGCGCTCGCGTTCCTGGGCTCGTTGTTCCGCGCCGACCTGGTCGGCGACGCGAGCGACGGCGTGTTCCTGCGCGCCGACCTTCCCGTCGACCTGATCCGCCGCCGGGGAATCGGCGAGAAGAGCATGCTGTCGGTCCTCCTGCCGCCGGATCGGATCCGGATCTACCCCGGGAGCACCGTCCATCGCTGACGCCACGCTCGCCCGCGCCGACACCGTCGCCGCGATCGTCCGGCCCGAGTCGAGCCGCGACGACCGGCTCATGCGGCTCTTCGTCGGCGTCATCGGGCTCTACCTGGTCGCCGCGCTCGCGCTCCCGCTCGGGCTCATGCTCGCCAAGAGCTTCGAGGGACCTCGGGAAGAGTTCGTCGGTCTGGCCAACTACGTCCGGTACTTCTCGACGCCGGCTCTCTTCCAGTCGATCGGCAACAGTCTGTGGGTCTCGATCCTCAGCACCCTCATCACGGTGCCGACTGCCTTCGTCTATGCCTACGCGCTCACGCGCTCCCGCATTCCGTTTCGCGGATTCTTCAAGACGGTCGCGCTCGTCCCGATCCTCGTGCCCTCGCTCCTGCCCGGCCTCGCCCTCGTCTACCTCTTCGGCAATCAGGGGCTGCTGAAGGCCGCGCTGCTCGGCCACAGCATCTACGGGCCGATCGGCATCGTGATGGCCGAGGTCTTCACGACGTTTCCCCACGCGCTGCTGATCATCCTGGCCGCGCTGGCCCTGGCCGATGCGCGGCTCTACGAGGCCGCGGTGGCGCTTCGCGCGTCGCGGGCGCGGATCTTCTGGACCGTCACGCTGCCGGGCGCCCGCTACGGCCTGATCAGCGCCACCTTCGTCGTCTTCACCACGGTGGTCACCGACTTCGGCGCGCCGAAGGTCATCGGCGGCCAATACAACGTGCTGGCGACCGACGTCTACAAGCAGGTCATCGGCCAGCAGAACTTCCAGATGGGGGCGGTGGTCAGCGTGATCCTCCTGGTGCCGGCGATCTTCGCGTTCCTCGTGGATCGCGCCGTGCGGCGCCGGCAGGTCGCGCTCCTCTCCGCGCGCGCCGTGCCCTTAGAGCCCAAGCCGCAGCCCCTCTTCGACCTGGCCATGCTGGCTTATTGCGTCGTCGTCGGTCTCGCCCTCCTCAGCATCGTCGCGGTCTCGCAGTTCGCGGCCGTGGTGAAGTTCTTCCCGTACAACCTGACCTTGACCTGGGCGCACTACGACTTCGACCAGAAGGGCGGCGGCGGGTGGGCCTCCTACTACAATTCGATCCGCCTGGCGCTCCTGACGAGCGTGGTCGGCACCTTCGTCGTGTTCGTGGGAGCCTATCTCGTCGAAAAGGCCCGCGGATTCGCCCTGGGTCGTGGGCTCTTTCACTTCCTCGCGATGCTCCCGATGGCGGTGCCGGGCCTGGTCCTCGGCCTGGCCTACATCTTCTTCTTCAACGCGCCGGGGAATCCGCTGAACGTGCTCTACCGCACGATGACGATCCTGGTCATCAACACCATCGTGCACTTCTACACGGTGGGCCACCTGACCGCGTTGACCGCGCTCCGCCAGATGGACCCGGAGTTCGAAACCGTGTCCGCGTCGCTGAAGCAGCCGTTCTACCGGACCTTCTGGCGCGTAACGGTCCCGGTGTGCCTGCCCTCCACGCTCGACATCGCGATCTACATGTTCGTCAACGCCATGACGACCGTCTCGGGCGTCGTCTTCATCTACGGCCCCAAGACCGAGCTGGCCGCGATCTCGGTCCTCAACATGGACGACACCGGCGAGATCGCCTCCGCGGCCGCCATGGCGATGATGATCTTCTACACCAACGTCGCGGCTCGCATGCTCCATCTGCTCCTGGCTCGCTGGCTCGAACGTAGGACTCAGGCGTGGCGCCGGCGGTAGTGCTCACTGTCACCGGTTTGGCTTCGACGCTGGGCGTCGGGGGGCAGCGGGCGGGCGGGTGCGGGAGGGGTCGCCGGACCACGCGGCACGCTTGCGCTGCTCCGCGGCGGCTGGGCTCCATCCCGGCGCGCGACCTCCGATGGTGCTTGGAGGGAACGGGTCCGGTCGACCCCTCCCGCGCCCACCCGCCCGCCACCCCCCGACTTCCCGTGTCGGCCGACGTTGACGTGATCTCATGCCGAGACCGCGGCCCTGGTGTCCGCTCGAGTCATTGGGACGGGCAGCTGGGCTGGGTGCGTGGCGTATGAGGGAACAGGCGCGTGTTGTCATCGTTGGCGGCGGCATCGCGGGGTGCAGTGTTGCCTATCATCTGGCGCACAAGGGCTGGACGGATGTCGTGCTCGTCGACAAGGGCGAGCTGACCAGCGGATCCACCTGGCACGCGGCCGGGATGGTGACGCACTTCCACACGTCGCCGACCTTGATGCGCATGCGCCAGTACAGCATCGGGCTCTATCGCCGCCTGCAGGCCGAGTCCGGCGCGGCGCGGCACTGGCACGAGGTCGGAAGCCTTCGCGTCGCCTCGAGTCGCGATCAGCTCCGGTTCCTGCAGCGTCAGGTCGGGATGGCCCGGGCAATCGGTCTCGACATCGACACGATCTCGCCGTCGGAATCGCTTCGCATCTTTCCGCTGATGTCCGGCGAAAACCTCTACGGCGCGATGTACCTGCCCGGCGATGGCTGGCTCGATCCCAGCGGCGCGACGATGGAGCTGGCCTCGCACGCGCGCCGGCTGGGCGTCGAGATCCGCACCGGCGTGCGTGTCACCGGCATCGTGCGGACCGCGCGGGGCCAGGTCGCGGCCGTCGAGACCGACCACGGCGCGATCCGGACAGCGCTCGTGGTGAACGCGGGTGGGATGTGGGCGGCGCAGATCGCCGCGATGGTCGGCGTGAACCTGCCCATCACACCCCTGGTCCACCAGCACCTGGCGACGAAGCCGATGGCCGGCATCGAGCTCGCGCGCACGACACCGTGCCTGCGCGATCCGGAGAACCTCGTCTACATGCGCGAGGAAGTCGGCGGCTTTCTCGTGGGCGGCTTCGAGCGAAGCCCGGTGGCGTGGTCCGTCGGCGGGGTGCCGTGGGATTTCACGCAACAGCTTCTGCCTTCGGACTGGGAGCTGTTCAACGAGATCCTCGAAGGGGCGATCCGCCGCGTGCCTCTCCTGGCCAAGGCCGAGATGGCGCACCTGGTGAACGGCCCCGAGGGCATCACCCCCGACAGTCGTCCCTTGCTCGGGCCTGTGCCCGGCGTGCCCGGGTTCTGGGTCGCGGCCGGGCTGTCGCACACGGGCTTCGGCGCCGGGGGCGCAATCGGCCACATCGTCGCCGACTGGCTCGTCGACGGCGAGCCGCCGCACGACGTGACGGAGCTGAACGTCCGTCGCTTCGGGCCGGTGTACGAGGACCGCGCGTACGCCGCGGAGCGCGCGCGCGAGTCGTACAAGTACTACTACATGCTCCGCTATCCTCACGACGAGAACGAGTGGGCCCGCGCGCGCCGCCTGAGCCCGCTCGACACGCGGTTGAGCGCGGCGGGTGCGGTGTTCGGCGAGAAGAACGGCTGGGAGCGCGCCAACTATTTCGTGCCCGGGACGCCGGGTCGCCGTGCGGGCGCTGATCAGCGCCGCTGGGGCTGGTCGCGGCCGGCCTTCTTCGATCGCGTCGGTGTCGAGCACCGCGCCGTCCGCGAGCGTGTCGGGCTCTTCGATTTCACCTCGTTCGGCAAGCTCGACGTGAGCGGGCCCGGCGCCCTGGCACTGCTCCAGCGCCTGGCCGACAACGACGTCGACCGCCCGGTCGGGACCGTGATCTACACGCAGCTCCTGAACCCGCGCGGCGGCATCGAGAGCGACCTGACCGTGACGCGCTGGGCTCGCGACAGCTTCCGGGTCACGACCGGCAGCAACTTCGTCGCGAGCGATCTCGGCTGGATCCTCATGCACCTGCCGCCCGACGGCGGCGTCGAGGTGCGGGACGTGACCGATCAGCTCGCCTGCATCGGCATCTGGGGCCCGGACGCGCGGCGCGTGCTCCAGGCCGTCACGACGAGCGACGTGTCGAACGCCGCCTTCCCCTATATGTCGGCGCGACCCATCGAGATCGCCGGCGCTCCGGTCGGCGCGCAGCGCGTGACCTACGTGGGCGAGCTCGGCTGGGAGCTCTACGTCGAGAATCGGCGCGCGGGCTCGGTCTGGGACGCGCTGCGGAGCGCCGGCCGGCCGTTCGGGATCGAGCCCGCGGGGTACAAGGCCGTCGACTCGCTGAGGCTCGAGAAGGGCTATCGCTACTGGAGCACCGATCTCACGCCGGCCGAGAATCCGTACGAGGCCGGCCTCGGCTTTTGCGTGCGTCTGGACAAAGGGGACTTCATCGGACGCGAGGCGTTGCGCCGGATCAAGGCCGACGGCGCCCAGCGAAAGCTCTGCACGGTGACCCTGTCGGCAGCGCTCCCCGAGGATACGGACCTGTACGGCGGCGAGGCGGTGTACACGGACGGCCGCGTGGCAGGTCGGCTGCGGAGCGCGGGCTGGGGCTACACCGTCGCCAGGCACATCGGCCTCATCTATTTGCCGCCGGCGCTCGCCGCGATCGGCACCCCGCTCGAGGTGGAGGCGTTCGGCCGGCGCTTCGGCGCGGAAGTGGCGCCGGACGTGCTGTACGATCCGGCCGGTTCTCGGCTGCGCCTGTAGGCTCCCGATTCCGTCCCGAATCCGGCTCCGCCTATAGTGCTTTGCCTATAATAAGGAGGCGATGTCGAGCCCGTTCCTGACGGCCTCCCAGCACGCAGACGCCCAGGCGCTCCTCGATCGTCTGATCAGCGAGCACAAGCCCGGGTACGCGCTCCAGCGCGCGTTCCAGACCGATCCCGGGATCTACCAGCTCGACCTCGAGCGTATCTGGCGGCGCGGCTGGCTCTTCGCGGGCCACACGTGCCAGGTCAAGCAGCCGGGCGACTACTTCGTCTTCGACGTCGACACCGACTCGATCATCGTCATCCGCGGCGATGACGAGCGGATCCACGCGCTCCACAACACCTGCCGCCACCGCGGCATGAAGGTCTGCCAGGCCGAGTCCGGACACGTCGGCCGCATCGTGTGCCCCTATCACCAGTGGTCGTATGCGAGAAACGGCGAGCTCGCCGCGTGCGGCGGCATGGATAAGGAAGGCGACCTCGACCGCCGCGACTTCGGCCTGCACCGCATGCACGTCCGCGAGGTGGGCGGGTTGATCTTCGTCTGCCTGGCCCCGGATCCGATCCCGTTCGAGGAGGCCGAGCGCTCGCTCGGCGCGCTGCTACGCCCGCAGGGCCTCGAGCGCGCCAAGGTGGCGGCGACGCGCAGCTACGAAGTGCGCGCGAACTGGAAGCTCGTCTGGGAAAACAACCGCGAGTGCTGGCACTGCAACGTGAACCACCCCCAGTACGTGAAGGCCAACTACGACAACGCGCCGATCGACGACGCCGCGCTCAAGCACGAGATCGAGGCCCGGGCGCGCGCGACCTCGGCGCAACTCGAGGCCGATGGGATCGCGATCGACTATCAAGAAGCCGGCTTGGTGCGGTTCCCGTCGCGCGACTGCTGGTGGTCCATTAACCGCACCCCGCTGGTGCCGGGCTGGGTCAGCGAGTCGATGGACGGCCGGCCGGTGGCGCCGCTGATGGGCGATTATTCCACGCGCGACGTCGGCACCCTGCGCATGCGCACGATGCCGAACTTCTGGGACCACGCGAGCGGTGACCACGCGGTGTCGACGCGCCTGGCGCCGGCCGGTCCGCAGAGGACGCTCGTGCAGGTTCAGTGGCTCGTCCGCGAGGACGCCGTCGAAGGCAAGGACTACACGCTGGACACGCTGCTCCCGTTCTGGGAGCTCACCAGCGAGCAAGACTGGGATCTCTGCGAGAAGAATCAGGCCGGCGTGAGCTCCTCGGCGTTCACGCCGGGGCCCTACTCCACCAGACGGGAGTACAACGTGATCCGCTACACGGAGTGGTACCTGCAGGAAATTGCCAAGCCGTAGTATTCACGCCCGACCTTGGTCTCGGCGTGTCAACCGAGGTCGCCGGATATGCCGTATATATAGACTATATACAATGGACTCAATGGGCGCCCGATGCTCACGACCATGACCTGCGCGGACCGCTACACGCGGGCAGTAACGGGGATCGTGCTCGCGCTCGCCCTCACGCTCGCGGTCGGCTGCGCACGCCAGTCCGACCTCGTCATCGGCGACACCCCGGACTCCGATCTCGCCGGCATGGTCGACTCGGACGCGGCGCGCCAGCTGCTCGCCGAGCTTCTGGCTCGCCGGTCGGCCGGGGCGCGATCGACGGCGGGAACGACGCCCGACACCCGCCTCGCCCACCTCGCGGGCGCGGGCGACCCGGTGGAGATCTCGCGGTTGCCCGACCAGGCGCGTCTGCGCGAGCTCGGACGCGAAGCGTCGATGGATTTCGGGGCGCTCGTTTTCGCGAAGGCGCTCGGCGCCGACCCCAAGAGCCAGGCCGTGCAAGCGGCGTTCGATCGTTTTCTTCGCGAGGGCCCGGAACGCTCGGCCGAGGCGCTGAAACGACCACGCGCCTTTCCCTATACGCTCGTCTTCGCCCCGTCGTGGCTTCACAAGAGCCATCCCGAGACCGGATCCGACTTCGCGTTCCAGCGGGGGATCATCGGACGGCTCGGGATCTCCAGCCGGCTGATCGTGTCCGGCGAAAGCGATTCCGTGGAGGCCAATGCCGCGGTCATCGTCGATACGATCCGCGCAATCGGCTGTAGCGGCGGCCCCGTCGTGATCGTCAGCGCCAGCAAGTCCGGCGCCGAAGCGGCCCTGGCGCTGACCGGTCTGACGCCGGCGGAGTCCACCTGCGTCGTCGCCTGGATCAATATCGCGGGGGCGCTCGGCGGCACGCCGCTGGCGGACGCCGCGCTCCGCCCGCCTGTCAAATGGCTGGCGCGGGGAATTTTCTGGGTGAGCGGCTGGAGCTGGGACGCGCTGGAGTCGCTGGCGACGGGACCGAGCCGTCGGCGTCTCGACGGGCGGCGGATGCCCGAGACGATCACCGTGCTCAACATCGTCGCGGTGCCCGTCTCCGGCAGCGTCGGGTATCAGGTCTACGGGGGCTATCAGGTTCTCAGGCCCCACGGCCCCAACGACGGCGTGGTGCTGCTGGCCGACACCGTGTGGCCCAACGGCTTGAACCTGGTGGCGCTCGGCGCCGACCACCTCTTCTTCCGCTGGCGAGAGGACGCCCACGTCCTGGCGCTGCTGCGCGCTATCGACTTCGCCGTGCGCCGCTACGGCCCGACCCCCGAGCCGAGCGTCGCCTCCGAACGCGACCTCGCTGACTAGCCGCGATCACCACGGGCAGGGAGAAGAGCTAGGATCGCGCGGCTCATAGGCCAGCCTTGTCGAGCGTGATCGCGAGCGCCTGCGTGTAGGTGAGCTCGGCCAGGTCCCCTGCATCGATTCCCTGGAGGTTCGCCGGGTCCTTCACCTTGATGGTCTCCGGGTTACCCCTCGGGTCTTTGATGGTCACGGTCTGGGCATTTCTATCGACCGCGGTGATCGTGGCGGTCACGACGACCTCGCGGCCGACGGTCGCCGATGTGATCTCCGCCCTGGCTTCCTGCACGCTCGTGCCGGGTCCGGCGCCCGGCACTCTCCTCACCTTGAGCGCCAGCGCCTCCAGGTACGCGGCCACGACCGGGTCGCCCACTGCCATCGCGTCGAGCTTCGTGGGGTCCTTTACGTCGAGCGTCACGGTACCCCCGCGGGGGCCCTTGAGCGTGACCGTGCGGTTCGTCTTGTCGATGGCGTCGACCCATGCCCGGATCGTCACCACACCGGCCTCGCCCACCGTCTCGCTCGGGATCACGGGCGTCTCGCCGGCGCCGAGCGCGCCGGCCGACCTGCATGCCTGAAACGCGAGCATTGCCGCCACGGCGAGCCCCGCGGTGACAATCTTCATCCGGCTACCCTCCACGGCCCTCGCCGATGACGAGGGCAATCGCGACGAGGAATCAAAAGAGTACTCTTTCTACCTCGACCGCACGCTAACCTTGTCCATGACGTACCGCTACAGGTATCGGCAGACGGGCGGCCTGTACAACCCGCTCGTGGGCGCTCAGGTCCCGTTCCAGGAGGTCGCCGCCGCCTGTCAGGATCCGTCGACCAGGCGGCGCTGAAGATGGCCGACCCGCGGAATCCGGTGCTCTATCAGATCAACACGCGGATCTTGCTGTACGAGCTCGGCGCGGCTCTGGGGCGGGCGGCGACGCTCGAGGACGTCCCCGACTCGGCGCTCGATGAGATCGCGGCCGACGGCTTTGACTGGGTGTGGCTCCTCGGAGTCTGGCAGACAGGCGAGGCCGGGCGTCAGGTGTCGCTGCGCATGCCCGAGCTGCAGCCGGAGTATCGCGAGCTCCTCCCCGATTTCACTGCCGACGACGTGGGCGGCTCGCCCTTTGCCGTCCGCGAATACGTCGTCCACCGCGACTTCGGCGGGCCGGGAGCGCTCGAGCGATTCCGCAGGCGACTCGCCGAGCGCGGCGCCAAGCTCATGCTCGACTTCGTGCCCAATCACACCGCGCTCGATCATCCCTGGGTGCGCGAGCATCCAGAGTTCTACGTTCACGGAACCGACGCGGACCTCGCGCGCGAGCCTCAGAACTACATCCGCGTCGACACGCGGCTCGGCTCGCGCGTGCTCGCCCATGGGCGCGACCCGTACTTTCCAGGGTGGACCGACACGCTGCAGGTCAACTATCGGCACGCCGGCTTCCGCGAGGCGATGCTCGCCGTGCTCGACGGGATCGCCGCTCAGTGTGACGGCGTGCGCTGCGACATGGCCATGCTGGTGCTGCCCGACGTGATCCGGCGCACCTGGGGCGATCGCGCGCGTCCGGCGGACGGCAGCGCGCCCGGCGACGACCCGTTCTGGCCGGTCGCCATCGAGCGCGTGCGCCGGCGCCGGCCGTATTTCGTCTTCCTGGCCGAGGCGTACTGGGATCTCGAGTGGGCCTTGCAGCAGCAGGGATTCGATTACACCTACGACAAGCGTTGCTACGACCGGCTGCGCGCCCAGGACGGCGAGGCCGTGCGGGGTCATCTCCTGGCCGATCTCGACTACCAGCGCCGGTCCGCGCGCTTTCTGGAGAACCACGACGAGCCGCGCGCGGCCGCCGTCTTTCCGCCCGCGGTTCATCACGCCGCCGCGATCGTGGCCTTCCTCGCGCCGGGTCTGCGCTTCATCCACGACGGCCAGCGCTCCGGACGACGGCTTCGCGCTTCGAATCATCTGCGCCGACGGGCGGCGGAGCCGATCGATCACGAGCTCGCGTCGTACTACGCCCGCTTGCTCACCTGCCTGCGACGCTGGGAGGCTCGCAACGGCGATTGGCGGCTCCTCGAGCCGGCTCCGGCGTGGGTCGGCAATCGCGGCTGGGAGCGGTTCGTCACGTTCTCCTGGTCGGGCGCAGGTCGGCGGCTACTGGTCGCGGTCAACTACGGTCCGACCCAGGCACAGTGCTACCTCACGGTGCCGGACGAAGGACTTCGCCGACGCAGAATCGTGCTATGCGACCTCATGAACCCGATCACGATCTACGAGCGCGACGGCGACGAGCTCGCCGGGAGCGGGCTCTACCTCGATCTGCCGGCGTGGGGCTACCACGTCTTCGACGTCGCCACGCTTCCGTGAGGGAAAGTGCGACGACGTGTTCACCCACCACCGTCAATCGCGATAGGAGAACGATGAGACTGCCAAGCCGCCTGCTCATGGTGGCCATCGTCTGCCTCGGCGCGACCGTCGCCGCCGCGGCCGACAAGATCACCACCGACGAAGCCAAAGCGATCGCCGAAGAGGCGTACGTCTTCGCGTATCCGATGCTGGAGAACTACCGCACGATGTACGTCCAGGCGATCGACCGGCAATCCAACTCCTACCGCGCGCCCTTCAACCAGCTCCATCACTCGATGGCCCTGGTCGGCCCCCAGGTCAAGACGAGCGAGCGGCCGAACAACGACACGCTCTACTCGTCCGCCTGGCTCGACCTGCACGCGGAGCCGATGGTGATCGGCGTCCCGTCGGTCAAGGACCAGCGCTACTACTCGTTTCAGCTCGTCGATCTCTACACGCACAACCTCGGCTACATCGGCGCCCGGACCACTGGCTTCGACAAGGGCTACTACCTCGTGGCCGGCCCGAGATGGACGGGCGACACGCCCGCACGCGTCACCCGTGTGCTGCGGAGCGAGGGGAACTTCGTGTACAGCATCACGCGTACCGCCGTTCAGGGTCCGGCCGACGTCGCCAACGTGCGCGCCATCCAGAAGCAGTACAGCCTGGTGCCGCTCAGTAAATTCCTCGGGCGCCCGGTGCCCAGGCGCACGCTGATCGAGTTCCCCGCCTTCGACCAGAAACGGGCGGACGGCGTGGGCTTCATCGGCTACGCCAATTTTCTCCTCGGCCAGGTCGAGCCGCATCCCAGCGAGCAGGCGCTGCTCGAGAAGTTCGCGGCGATCGGGATCGGTCCCCATCGCAAGCTCGAGGCGAGCCAGCTATCGCCCGAGATCCGCAAGGCGATCGAGGACGGGATCGCCGCCGCCAGGACCAAGATCGCCGCGCACAAGCTCGTCGTGGAGAAGAACGGGTGGACGCTGACCGGCGGGGCCTTCGGCAACCGCGAGCGTATGCAGGGCAAGTATCTCCTGCGGGCCGCCGCGGCCAAATCCGGCCTCTACGGCAACGATCAGGACGAGGCGTACTACCCGTCGACGCAGTCGGATGCCGCCGGCGCCGCGCTCGACGCGTCGAAGAGCGGCTACGTGATGCGCTTCGGCAAGGATCAGCTTCCACCAGTCAAGGGCTTCTGGTCGATGACGATGTACGCCTTGCCCTCCCAGCTCGTGGTCGCCAATCCTCTCAGGCGGTACTCGATAGGCGATCGCACGACCGGGCTCAAGTACGGTCAGGACGGCTCGCTGACGCTCTACGTCCAGACCCGCTCGCCCGGGCCGAGCCAGGAAACAAACTGGCTCCCAGCGCCCAAAGGCCCCTTCTCGCTGCAGCTCCGGATGTACTGGCCCAAGCCCGAAGCGCTCGCGCCGGAGCTCTACGCGCCGCCGGCGGTGGAGCTGGCCCAGTAGCCAGCCACATCAGAACTGCTTCACTTCGCCGGCTGCCGAGCGCTGTGACGCTGTCGGATCGGCACCTTCGCCAGGAAACCCTCCGGCAGCCGCGCGGCGACGGCGACCCCGTTCGCGACCGCGGTCTGTTCGACCTTCCAGATGCCGCCGGTGCGTGTGACGAGGTCCGCGAGGCTTTCGCCGGCGCGCACGGAGTAAGCTCGCAGCCTGGCCTCCATGATGCGATCGTGCTCGTCTGCACGAAGAGGCCGGAAGCTCGAGGCCGTTCGCGCGAAGGTCTCCCGGTAGGTCTCGAACGTCCGTATCGCAGAGACGCCGGCCACCCGGAACACCTGACTCTGATAGGCGATCCACGTGAGATGCAGCCGTGCCTCGCGGTCCTGGGCGATCAGCTGCGCCGCCGGCAGCCCGGCGATGGTTCGTCGAGTGAGCCGCTGCACCAGGCGCTCCTCCAGCCCATCTCGGCGCGCGCCATCGGCGGGGTCGTCTCCCTCGCCGGCGCCCTCGAGCGCGACCGCGGCGCGGCCTTCAGATTCGGCGGCGATCGCGGAGGCGGGAGTATTGTTCGCCTTCCATCCCACGGGCATCTCGAGCGCCAGACGGAGGTCAGGATGCTGGAAGACGTTGTTGACGAAGATGCCATTGGCCGGATCCGGGCCGACGACGAGGCCGTCAAGTCGCGCCAGAAACGCCGCTCGCGTCCCAGCGATGGGATGCGCGGCGCCACGGGTAAGGGTTCGCGCCGCCGCCGTCGTGTCCTTGACCCGCTCGGGCGTCGCCGGATGGTTGGCGAAGAAGCTCGGCCGCGAAGGATCGTTGCCGGCCAGCGCCTCCTCGCGCTCGAGCGTGTGCAGCATCGACGGCAGGCCGGCTGGATCCCAGCCGGCGCGCGCGGCGAGCGCGATGCCGATTCGGTCCGCCTCGCGCTCTTGCTCGCGGCTGTAGGGCGCTAGCACGAGCCCGTTCGCCAGCTTGCCGACGCCTCCGAGGATGCCGCCGAGCGCGGGACTCACGACGCCGACGATCGCGCTCGGAACGCCGAAGAGCAGAGCGAACGGGGTCGAAGCCTCGAACTGACGAACCGAATGTCGCGCCACGACGTGACCGATCTCGTGCCCGATCACGCCCGCCAGCTCGTCCTCGCTGTTGGCCAGGGCCAGGATTCCTCGCGTCACGTAGACGAATCCGCCGGGGAGCGCAAAAGCGTTGGGCTCGGCATCGTCCGCGACTTGGAACTCGTACGATGCGTCAGGCCGCTGCGTGACCTGAGCGACGAGACGCCGTCCAAGCTCCTGGACATATCCGACGAGGGCGGGGTCTCGCACGAGGCCCACGGTCTGCTCGATCTCGCTCGCCGCCTCCTGGCCGAGCTCTCGCTCCTTCCGCGTCGAGATCATCGAGGGACGGGACGATCCAGTTGCGCAGCCCGTGAGGGCCGGGGCGGCCAATGTCGCCAGCAGGCCGAGACAGCAGCGCCGGCGCGTCGTCACGTAATCATCGTCGTCACGTAATCATCGCTGATCGTCACCGAATCCGGCCGGCGCCGAGTCGTCATCGCGGTCAGGTACACGCAGATCCGATTTTCTCGGTCTGCCTGGACAGCCCTCGACGTCGCCTTCCTCAGCGTTCCTTGATCAGGAACATGTCGCGCCGGTTCTTCGCCCAGCATCCCTCGTTCGACTCGCGGCATAGTGGCCGCTGCTCGCCGAACGAGACGATCGTGATGCGGTCGCTCGCCACCCCGTGCGCGACGAGGTAGCTCATCGCGGATCGAGCCCGCCGGTCGCCGAGCGCGAGATTGTACTCATCCGTGCCGCGCTCGTCACAATGGCCCTCGATGAGGAGCAGGAAGTCGCGGTTCTTGACGAGCCACGCGGCGCTCGCGTCAAGGATCTTGATGTCCGCGGGGCGCACGGTCGCAGAGTCGAATGCGAAGTTGATCGGCTTCAGCGCATCATCCGGGCGGTAATCCTTCGGCGGCGCCGGGCGCGGCGCGGGTGGCGGCGTCGGCGCGGCCTGCGGGGGCGCGGGCGCCGCGGGCGCCGGGGCGGGCGCGCGCGGCGATGGCGCGGCCGGCGCGGGCGCCGGGGCAGGCGCTTGGCTGACGGCCGTCACCGGGCGCTTCGCGCACGCCGAGACGAACAGAAGCCCGACGATCATCGAAGCGAGCAAGGAGCGGTCAAGGATCGTACGCACGTTGGTCCTCCACTCGGCCACGTGACTGCGCCACCGAACCTTCCACGGGACTGAGGTCCGATTCCGATTGTCTCCGAGACGGTAGCACGTTTTCATCGCGGCAAGGGTGAGCCGCTACCCCTCCCGCGTCCGGACGGCCCCGCGCTTGTCAATAACGGTAGAATCGCTCCCGTGACCATGTCCGGGTCGAGAAGATAAGCCGCATGCCCTGGGATCCGCGAATCCAGGCGCTGGTCGACCGCCATCCATCGCTCCGTGCGGTCGGCAACACGCCGCTCGTCCCGGTGGACCTGCTGCGGCGCGAGCTGCCCGACGTGGAAGTGTTCGCCAAGATGGAGTCTCTGAATCCCGGGGGCTCGCTCAAGGACCGGCCGGTCCTGAGGATGCTGCTGAGCGCCGTCGACGACGGACGACTCAAGCCCGATAAGACCGTGCTCGACAGCTCGTCCGGGAACGCCGGCATCGCCTACGCGATGATCGGCCGGATCATCGGCGTGCCGGTCGAGATCGTCATCCCCGACAACGCGAGCGCCGAGCGCAAGAAGCGGATGCGCGCGCACGGCGCGCGACTCACCTTCACCGACGCGCTTCTGGGGTACGACGAAGCGCTCCGAGAGGTGCGCCGACGCTACGAGGCCGATCCAGGGCACTACTTCTTCTGCGATCAGTACAGCAACCAGGACAACTGGCGGGCGCACTACGAGACGACCGCGGTCGAGATCCTCGAGCAGACCGGCGGCCGGGTCACTCACGTCGTCGTCGGCGTCGGCACCGGCGGCACCTTGACCGGCCTCGGGCGGCGGCTCAAGGAGCACGATCCGGCGATTCGCCTCGTGTGCGTGATTCCCGAAGCATTCCCGGGGGTCGAGGGGCTCAAGCCGCTCGGGCGCGCCGAGGACATCGTGCCGGCGATCCTGGACGAGAAGCTGATCGACGAGCGCGTGCCGGTCACCGTCGACGAAGCGTACGCGATGTGCGTGCGGCTGGCGGCGGCCGGATTCTTCGTGGGTCAGTCGTCAGGCGCCTACATGGCGGGCGTCGAGCGCGTCGCGCGCCGCGCCGGCCACGGTCGCTTCGTCACTCTCTTCAACGACATCGGCGAGCGCTACTTCTCCACCCGCCTCTGGGACTGATCCGCTCACGCGAGAAACTCGAGTACGGCTCGTCGCCGACGGTCGCCGCTTACGCCAGGCGCGGTGCGACGCGCTCGGCGAAGAGGCGCATGGACTTGAGCACTCGCTCGTTGGGAATCCTTCCGCCGGGATTCATCCACATCGAGAGCGTCGAGAAGCCCATCTGCTCGCGCAGCGCGAGGAGCCGGTCAGCGACCGCCTCGGGCGTGCCGAACACCGCGTAGTCGGCCAGCACCTCGTCGTACGAGATCTCGGCGAGACGGTTGGATCGCGCCGCGCGCGCCTCGGCGATCTGCGCCGTCGCGCCGTCGGACTTCTTCAGCGCCTTGCTGATCGAGCGGAAGAAGCCCATCGTGCTCGCCTCGGGCTCGTCGCGGGCCTGGCTCGCCGTCTCCGCCACGTAGAGCGGCATGCTCACGCCGACGTCACCGCGGCCCGGGTGCCCCGACTCGCTCCACGCCGCGTGATAGGTCGGCAGGTGTCGCTTGAGGTCCGAGAGCGCCACCGTGCGGACCGCCACGAACACCGGAGCTCCGAGCCGTCCCACCAGCGGGTACGTCTCCGGCGTCGTGGCGGCGATGCGGATCGGGGGATGCGGCTTCTGATAGGGCTTGGGCATGATGCAGACGTCCTGGAATTGAAAATACTTTCCGTGGTGCGAGAAGCGCTCCTGGGTCCATGCCTTGGTCAGAATGTCGAGCGTCTCCAGGAACCGATCGCGGCTCTCGCTGTACGGGATGTTGAAGCCCTGATAGTGCCCGGGAAGTCCGCTTCGCCCAACGCCGAATTCGAGCCGGCCCTTGGAGATATGGTCGACCGTCGCGACGTCCTCGGCCAGGCGCAAGGGGTGGCTCAGGGGAAGGACCTGGACGGCGATCCCGATCTTGACGCGCCGCGTACAGGCCGCCAGCGCGGATGCGATCACGAGAGGGGACGCAAGTACCGATCGATCTTTCTGGAAATGGATTTCGGCGAGCCAGACCGCGTCGAAACCCATCTCCTCGGCGGCCTTCATCTGGCCCAGCGACTCGTCGAACGCGGCCGCTTCGCTGACCCCGGGCGGGCTCGCAAACTCCGTGAACAAACCGAATTCCATCCCACCCTCCCGATCGAATTCGGGCTATCCTACGCCAGAGCGTCCCATGACGGGGGGCCAAGATGGAGGGGGGCAACAATGCCAGGCGATAGGGTGTTCGATCGGACCGCAGAAGACATCGGCAACATCATCTTGCTCGAGCACGTCAACGTGAAGATCCCGGATCAGGTCACCGCGACGAACTTCTACGTGACGGCCCTCGGGCTCACGCGCGACCCGTACATCATGACCGGCACCGAGAACATGTGGATCAACGCGGGCCAGCAGCAATTCCACATGCCGACCGGAAAGCCGGAAGTGCTTCGCGGCGTCGTCGGGTTCGTCGTGCCGGATCTCGAAGGCCTGAAGATGCGGCTCACGAGCGCGCGTGAAAAGCTCGGCGGCACGAAGTTCATGTGCGCGGCCGACGACAAGTACGTGAGCGTCACCTGCCCGTGGGGCAACAAGATGCGGTTCCACGCCCCCGGCCCCGAGTTCGGCGACATGACCCTCGGCATTCCGTACGTGGAGTTCGCCGTGCGGCCCAACACCGCGGTCGGGATCGCGAAGTTCTACCAGACCGCGATGGGCGCGCCCGCGAGCGTCACGTTCAACGGCAACACCTCGGCGAAGGTTCAGGTCGGCGCCAAGCAGCACCTGATCTTCCGCGAGACGAACGAGCCCGAGGTGCCGTACGACGGTCATCACATCGCGATCTACGTCACGAACTTCTCGGGTCCCCATCGGTGGCTGAAGGATCGCGGCCTCATCAGCGAGGAGTCGAATCCCGTCCAGTACCGGTTCAAGGACATCGTGGATCCGGAGACGTCGAAGGTGCTGTTCACGATCGAGCACGAGGTGCGGAGCGCGACGCATCCGATGTTCATGCGCCCGCTGGTCTCTCGGAATGCGGCGCAGCAGCAGCGGACCTACCAGCGCGGCCGCGACGCGTTCTACCCCGGAGCCAACTAGCCCGTCCGAGGCAAGACTTCCCGTCGCCGGCTCGTCCGGCGACGGGAAGCGATTCTGTCCGTTATGCTCCCTCGCCGCTGCGCGAGAGATTCGTCTGAGCGCTACGGCTTGCGCAACAGGCCCGGAAGGATGCTGTTCGTGACCGGGTTCGTCACCGTGGTCACCGTGTTCGTGACCGTCGTGACCAGGTTCGTGACTGGGCTCGTCACCGGGCTGGTCACCGGGGGAGCGATCGTCGGAGTCACCGTGCTGGTCAGACCCGTCAGCGCGCCGGTCGCCCCACCGGTCACTCCAGTGAGTGCACCCGTCGCGCCGCCGGTCACGCCGGTGAGTGTGCCCGTCACACCCCCCGTGACGCCGGTGAGCGCGCCGGTCACGCCGCCGGTCACGCCAGTGAGCGCGCCCGTCGCGCCGCCAGTGACCCCGGTGAGTGTGCCCGTCACACCCCCCGTGACGCCGGTGAGCGCGCCGGTCACGCCACCGGTCACTCCAGTGAGCGCGCCCGTCGCGCCGGCCGTCACGCCGTTCAGCGTGTTGGCGACCGCGCCGGTTACTCCGTTGAGCGTATTTGTCGCCGCGCTGGTCAGGCCCGAGACCGTGTTGCTGACCGCCCCGGCCGTACCGTTCGCCGTGCTGGCCACACCGCCTGCGATCGTGGTCACCGTGCCGGTCGCGGCCGGGCCCTCGGTGGTCGAGCCCGTACCGGAGGTGCTCGCGGTCCGAGTCCCACCGCCCGCGAGCTGCAACGCCTCACGCAACGAGATGTCCTTCACCTCGGCGCTGAGCGCGGCCGTGCTGGCCGCCGGGGCATTCTTCGGCACGAAACTGAAGTCCGAGGCCAGATCGGATGCCCCTTCCTTCGTGATCTTCTCGGGTGCCGGCACCGGCTGAGAGCTGACGACGATGACGCGCTCGAGCGCGCCGACCTTGACCGCCGGTCCCGTGAGCGCGCCCACCTGATCGAGCTTCGTCACGTCGACGAGACCGCGCAGGATCGTGATCGTCGACCGATGACCCTCGGGCACCGGCGAGACCTCGGCGATGACGACGGTGCCGCGGATGGCGGTGACCGCGTTCGGCGTCTTGATCTCGATCACCTCGCCCGGCTTCATCAATCCCTTGGCGACGGCGACCGCGATACGGCCGGCGCCGAGATTGATCGTGGCGACGCCCGGCACCTCGGTGATCGTCAGGACCGACCGCTCACGCGCGGTGACCGTGGCCTTGCCCCCCAGCAGCACGCGGACGAGCGAGCGTTCACCCGTCGTGATCCGGTCCCGGAGAAACAGCTCGTCCTTGAACTGCAGCGGCCGGGGCTCGGGGAGCGAAACACGCGCCACCGTCGCGAGCCCCTCGATGGTGGTCACCACTCCGACCCGCTCCTGCGCGAGAGTGGAGGACGCCAGCAGCAAGGCCGCGGCGCCGGTAAGTAGTAAGGCAGTGATCACTCGCTTGACGAGACTCATGTCTCTCTCCTGCCGTCGGCACATCTCGGTCGCTTCGGTGCGCGCGGCAAGTGCTGAAAGAGCAAGGGAAATGCCACTGAATTCCCGGATTTCCGACAAATCAAACCGAAAGGTTCTTCTACATTTGGCCACCGGCTCCGGAATGCGCGCTGGCAAGAGTGAGCCAGAGTGGCTGCTTGTGGCCAGTCTGACCGTGCCGGCGCACGTTTCCGGATTCTTGCGTTCGTACTCGAGTCGGACTACGCTCGCGTGCACTCGCGGACGTTCGCATCAGAGCAAAGGAGTCGTGACATGTCTCTCAGAGCGATGTCGGCCGACAGCCACATGGATCTCATCTACCTGCCGCCCGACACCTTCACCTCGCGCATGCCGTCGACGTGGGGCGATCGCACGCCGCGCGTCGTCGAGCGCGACGGCCGCAAGGTGTGGGTCTCCGGCGACGCCGTGCTCGGACCGTGGGGCGTGTACGGCCCGGGCGTGACCGGCGGACGGCGCGGCCGCATCCTGGCCGAAGCGGGCTTCGCCTCCGGCACGCAGACGCGGCCCTCGAATCCGATCGAGCGGCGCCAGGATCAGGAGCGCGACGGCGTCGAGGCCGAGGTGATCTACGGCATCATCGGCATCTCGCGCGGGCTCTTCACGCACAGCGGCATCGCCGACCACGAGACGCTCGCGGCGGTGTATCGCGCGTACAACGACTACATCGCCGACTTCAATCGGTCCCAGCCCGGGCGCTTCTTCGGGCTCGGCTGCCTGCCAAACCACGACGCGCGCGCGGCGGCCGACGAAGTGCGTCACTGTGCCGAGCTCGGCCTGCGCGGCGCCGTCTTCGTTCCGTGGGGATCCGCGCTCCCGGTGTGGCATCAGATGTGGGAGCCGCTGTGGACGGCCGCTGAAGAGACCGGGCTCGTCATCTCGTTTCACGTCTTCGAGGGCGGTGCCGCGACGGTGGGCTACGCCGTCCAGAACATCCAGCACCCGGCCTCCGCCGGCTCGTGGACGGTGGTGGCGCCGCTGCAGATGGACGAGATCTGCGCCTCGGTGATCCTGTCCGGCGTCTGCGAGCGCCATCCCAAGCTCACCTTGATTCTCGGCGAAAGCGGCATCGGCTGGCTGCCGTACATGCTCGAGCGCCTCGACGACACCTACGAAGAGCGGCTCGCCGACGATCTCGGGCTCAAGCTGCCGCCGAGCGCGTATTTCAAGCGCCAGATGTACGCGACCTTCCAGAAGGACTTCCACGGCGTGCGCGCGATGGCGGAGATCGCGCCCGACAACGTCATGTGGGGCTCGGACTATCCGCACCGCGACGGCACCTGGCCGTTCTCGCAGAAGGCGATCGAGGAGCAGTTCCGCGGCATTCCCGCGCCGATCCAGTCGAAGATGCTCTGGGAGAACGTGCGGCGCGTCTACAAGATCGCCGAGCCGGGCCGGGCCGCGGCGTGACCGCGACCACGAAGGAGCTTTGCCGAGCCGAGCTCGACGCGCTGCGATGAGCCCGCGCCCGTGAGGGGCTCGGGCTGATGCGGGACGCCGAGCGCCGGCGGGAGATCAAGGACTACTACCTCGGCATCTCCGCCGACGAGATCACCTCGTACCTCACGCCGGCGTCCTTCGACCTCTGGGAATCGCTCGCCCGCTACCGCCGGGAATTCCGGCTCGGCGTCCGCTGGCTCGAGACCGGGGGCGGGATGGGCGACCTGGCGGCGGCCGCCCTCGACCGGGGCTACGACGTCCTGATGACCGACGTCCAGGACGAGCTCCTCGCCACCGCGGCGACCCGCCATCCCAGGCTGCGCGGCCGGCTCCAGCGCGCGGACATCTTCGACTCGCGCGACGTCCAGGCGCTGGCCTCGCACAGGCCATTCTCGATCGTCGCGGCGCTCGGCGCCGTGCTCAACCACGCGCGCGACCGCAAGGAGCTCGCGCGCGGCTTCGGCCACCTCGTGGCGCTCGCCGAGCCCGGCTCGCTCCTGATCGTCGATCTCATGCTGAGCGAGATGTTCCCTGGGCATCCCGCGTCGATCTGGGCCGACATCCTGCACGTCTTGCCGGGCTTCGCCGATCTGTCGCGGCTGATCGGAGCCTCGCGCCTGCACGTGCTCGAGACTCATTCGCTCTATCACCGCTACCCGCCGACGGCGGTGTTCAACGCGGACTTCGACGAGCGGATGCTGCGCCTCGTCCTGCGCAAGCCCCCTCCCGCCGCGCGCGCGCGAGCCGGGGCGCCGGTCAGAGGATCGCGGCGTGCACGACCTGGCTCTCGGCGACGAGCGCCAAGCCCCTCGAGCGACTCAACCGGAACTCGACGAGCCACCCGACGCCGACTCCGCGCCTGACTGTGCCGTCAGCACCCGCCGAGGACTTCAAGAGCTCTTCGACGTGGGCGCGCAGACCGCGTTCGTCGATCTTGTCGTCGACCTTGCGGCCGTAGCGCTCGATGGTGCCGGCACGAAGAAGCTTCGGCCACTCGCGCGCGAACAGCGAGCCATCCTGGTAGAGGTCGATCCCGACGAAGCGATCCGCGACGAAGACCGCGGCGCCCTGAGCGCCCGGCACGATCTTGCCCCCGATCGCGGCCTCCACGTCCTTCTGATGAGCCTGCACCTCCGCCTTGTCGTGGATCGCCACGTAACTCCCCGTCGCCGACGGCGCGGCCGCGCGCTTGGCGTAGCGGTCCACCTCGGCCCACACCTCTTGCTGCTCGCTCCGCTCGAGCATCTTCGCGCGAAGCTGGGGCGCGGCCAGGATCTCCCGCGGGGCGAAGGCTTTGCCGTCGCCGACCCAGCGCCCTTGCTCGACGCAGTAGACCGGCAAGGTGAGCGGCCCGCTGCGCGGCGGAACGAGCACGTCCTCGAGCACGATGCGGTTCTGCTTGCCGCCCTGCAATATCTCGCCGGCGAGCAGCAGCACGTGCACCGAGCCGCGATTCTCGACCACCAGCGCGGACACGGTCGCCTGGTCGCGCTCGGTGACCTGGAGCTCGCGGCGGGCGCGCGCCTCGTCGAGCGTGCGGATGGTGAACGGCGCCGCGCCCCCCGGGCCGTGGAGCCAGAAGACCGTGAGCCCGCCGTGCGTGCAGTGCTCGCCGACGCGGACGCCCTCGAGAAAACGCCGGAGGTCGCTCCCGACGGGGCCGCCGCCGGACGGCGCCTCGCCAGCGCGCACCTCCGGGAGAATCCGAATCCTGTCGGCTCGCGCTGGCCTCGCGATCGCAACACCCGTTCCCAGGGCCAGCATGTGCAAGAGGCTTCGTCTGGTCATGCGCCCACCCTCCCGGCCGAGTCCGGCCGCGCTCGTTGTTCGGTCGCCGGAGTTAGACAGGCTCGGCGCGCGAGAGTTCCCGAGGGGTGGGGCTGCCTTGCCCGGCGGACGGCCCGCTGCGATAATCGCTGCTACGCACCGAACGACCGAGGCGCCGTGAGTTGTGCGCGCTGCGGGCCGTCGCGGGGCTGGAGCCCCGCCGGCTGAGGCGCGCCGATGAATCGAGGAGAGAGAGGCCATGCCGAATATCACGATCCAGTGGTACGCAGGACGCACCGACCAGCAGAAGCGAGAGATCACCGCCGCGATCACCGAGGCGATGGTGAAGATCGGCAAGACGACTGCCGATCAGGTCCAGATCGTCTTCCAGGACGTCGAGAGGGCCAACTGGGGCGTCAACGGCAAGCTGGCAAGCGACTAGGAGTCGCCGCCAGCATGCCGACGGACGCACGCCTGAGAAGCCTCGCCGAACAGCTCGACGGCGGAATGATCCCCCGCCGTCAGTTTCTCCGGAAATCCGTGATTCTCACCGGCGGTACCGCCGCCGGCCTGGCGGTCCTGCGCGGGATGGCGACCGCGCAGCCCAAGACCAGGCTCCGGATCTGGCTCTTCAAGAGCTACGTGACCGGCGGCAACGACATCCTGGCCAAACACGTCGAGGCCTGGGCGAAGGAGCGCAGCGTCGAGCCCGAGTTCGACTGGGCCACCTTCGGTGACCGCGAGCAAAAGTTCGTCGCCGCGATCGAGGCCGGTAACCCGCCCGACGTGGCCGAGATGAACTACCAGGGACCGATGCGCTACAAGGCCGCGCTCCGCGACGTCACCAAGCTCGCCAAGGACCTCGCGGCCACCCGCGGGGGCCTGTTGCCGTACGCGGATCGGGTCGTTCAGTTCAACGGCCAGTACTTCGGCGTCGCGCGCCTGGCCTTCGGCGGCGGGCTCCACGTCCGTAAGGACCTGCTCGCCGAGAAGGGCCTCAAGATGCCGAAGGTGTACGACCCCGATGTGATCGAGGTCGCCAAGAAGTGTCAGGATCCCTCGAAGGACATCTGGGGATTCGGCCAGACCCTGAACCGTTGTGACGACGGCAACGGCTTCATGCAGAACATCCTCTGGGACTACGGAGGGAGCGCCTGGGACAAGGACGGCAGGCCGGCGCTCGCGACGTCGAATCTCAAGGCGAACATGGCGGCGCTCCAGTTCGCCGTGGACACGATCCAGAAGTACAAGGTGCAGCCGCCCGGCGTCATGGGCTGGAACGACGCCAGCAACAACGAGGCGTACATGGCCGGCAAGCTCGTCACCACCAACAACGGCGCCAGCCTCTACTACGCCATGGGCGCGAAGAAGCACCCGCTGTTCGAGAAGACCCAGGTCGTCCTCACGCCCGGCGGGCCGGCCGGCTCGTTCGTCTTCGCCGGGGCTTACAACTGGGGCGTCTTCCAGAAGTCGAAGCATCACGAGCTCGCCGAAGACCTGATCCGCTGGGTCGAGGACGAGAAGCGCTTCGAGGAGTACATGAAGGCGTGCAGCGGCCAGGCGGGGCCCGTGTACAAGGCGCGCGCCGAGCACCCGTACTGGAAGAGCGACCCGAACTACGAGGGCATGCTGCAAAACATCATGCGCAGCGTCTGGCCCGGCTACCCCGGCCCCATCTCGCCCGCGGCGATCGAGGTGCAAGCGCAGTACATGCTCTGCGACATGGCGGGGCGGGTCGTGTCGGCGGGGCTCTCGCTCGAGGCCGCGCTGAAAGAGACGCACGGGCGAGTCGAGGAAGTCTACAAGATCAGAGGAGGCAAGTAGCGCCGAGCGCGTTTCGACCCATGGCCACCGTCGCCCAGGTACCCGTCGACCGAGCGCGCGCCGTCCGACCGCGCGGCGGACTCCGGCACCGACTCGGCGCCGACTGGCATCTGGGCTACCTCTTCGTCCTCCCGATGGTGGTCATGGTCATCGCGCTCGTCGCGTACCCGTTCTGCTACGCGGCGTATCTCAGCCTGACCCGGAAGTACGTCGGCGTCCCGCCCGTCTTCGTCGGCTTCGAAAACTACGTGCGCCTGGCCTACGACGGCTTCTTCCGCCGTGCCGTCTGGAACTCGTTCGTCTTCACGTTCGCCTCGGTCGGCTTCAAGCTCGTCCTGGGTATGGCGATGGCGCTCGTGCTGACCTCGCGCATCCGCTATCGCAACCTCTTCACCGGCTTGCTGCTGGTCCCGTGGGTCGCACCGACCGTGGTCTCGGCGTTGAACTTCCTGTGGATCTTCGACGCGAGCCTCGGCGTGCTGAACTATCTGCTGGTCAAGGTCTTCCGCATCCTCCCGCAGGGAGTCGGCTGGCTCAGCGAGGCCGGCACCGCGATGGGGTCGGTGATCTTCGTCAACGTGTGGCGCGGCTTTCCGTTCTTCGGCATCTCGTTCCTGGCGGGGCTGAAGGCCATTCCGGCCGAGCTCTACGAGGCGGCCGCCGTGGACGGCGCGAGCGTGGCCCAGCGATTCCGCCACGTGACCCTGCCGTCGCTGCGCAACATCATCATCATCGTCATGCTGCTCTCGACGATCTGGACCTTCAACGACTTCGCCATCGTCTACATCCTCACCAAGGGTGGCCCCGGCGGCGCGACGCAGGTCCTGCCGGTCTTCACCTACGAGATGGCCTTCGGCGCCCAGCGCCTCGGCGAGGCGATCGCCGTCGCGCTCTATATGCTGCCGGCGCTGGCGGCGGTGATCATCGTGCTCTCGCGCTACATGCGCCGGAGCCACGCGAAGTGAGGCGGGACGCGATCGAGCGGCTCCAGACGACGGTCGCCTACACCGTCCTCGGGCTCCTGCTCCTGCTGGTCCTGTTCCCGTTCTACTGGATGACGATCACGTCGTTCAAGACCGAGGACCAGATGCGGAGCCTGGTGTCGATGTTCTGGCCCTCGCCCTTCGTCGTGGAGAACTACACGCAGCTCCTGACCAAGACCGACTTCGCGATCTGGTACCGGAACAGCGCCCTGGTCGCGATCTCGAGCACCCTGGTAGCGACGGCGATCGGCACCATCGGCGCCTATGCGCTGGCGCGGCTGCGCTTCCTCGGCCGCGCGTTCCTGTCGAGCGCGACCCTGATCACCTACCTGGTGCCGCCGTCGATCCTGTTCATCCCGCTCTACGCCCAGATCCGCACGATGGGGCTGGCCGACAGCCTGGCCGGTCTGGTGGCCGCCTATCCGTC
>QHSQ01000237.1 GCA_003221615.1 Candidatus Rokuibacteriota bacterium
AGGTTGGCCCGATCCGCTTCCAGCCAGTTCAGACAGGCGTTGGCGTCGGCGACGATGGCCGCCAGCGGCTGGTTGATCTCATGGGCGATCGAGGCCGCGAGCTCGCCCATCGTCGTCACGCGGGTGACGTGCGCGAGCTCCGCCTGCGCCTGCTGCAGCGCTTCCTCGGCCCGTTGCGCTCGGTGATGTCGTTGTTGGTCTCGAGCGTAGCCGCAGGTCGCCCCTGGCCGTCCCTCTGCAAGGACCAGCGGCTCGCCGAGACGACCTTGGTCCCATCCCGTCGCGTGTGAATGAGCTCACCCTCCCAGCGCCCCGTGCGAATCAACTCAGCCGTGATGTCTTCCAACGGTGCGGGGAAGACCGTCTGGTTCAGGTCGTGCGAATTCTTGCCGACGGCCTCGTTCCTCTTCCACCCATACAATTCCTCCGCGCCCCGGTTCCAGTAGGTGATCACGTCGTTCACATCGCGCACGAAGATCGTGTCGTGCGTCAGATCGAGGAGCGCCGCTTGCTCTCGTAACGTCTCCGCCGACTTGCGCAGTCTGGACACCAAGTGAGTGACAACGGCCGAGGTTGTAAAAAAACAATGATGATCACGGCATCGAGCGGATCGCGGACCCGGAAAGAGAAATCCGGTGGCGCGAAGTAGTACGCCAAACACCCAACGCCGACGAGCGAGAAGACGGCCGATAACACGAAGCTGCCCCGGAGAGATAGTAGAACGATGACAATCAGATACAGACACGCAGTAATAACGAGATTGAGCCCGAGACGGAAGCAGACAAAGGTGACCACTGCAAAAGCAATGCTGCCGGACAAGTATTGAGCGACGACCTGCTGACGCTTCATCGCGGACTCACGTGCCCATGGCCGTCCTGACAGCGTCGAGCAGAGCGTCGCCTCGGAAGGGCTTTCCGAGGAATGCGACGGCGCCAGCCTCGAGGGATCGCCGGCGCGCCTCTTCGTCGCCGTGCGCGGTCAGAATGATAACAGGGATCCGGGAGCCGATGGCGCCCAGATGCCTCAGGAGGTCGAGGCCATTCATCCCGGCCATCCGCAGATCGAGCACAAGACACCCGGTGTTCGCTCGATGAGTGGACTCCAGGAACTCCTCCGCGGAGGCGAACGTCTCGACCCGGAAGCCGACCGACGACAGAAGATTCCTGACTGACCGACGCAGTGATTCGTCGTCGTCCACAACGCACACCACTTGCGTCCTTCGCTCGGCCATGCGTTCTCTCCAGTTCCTCAGTGAGGGTCGGGATCGCCCGGCGCCCAGTCTAGGCAGACCGAGCGGTAGCGGCTACCCTACTTTAGTGGGGGTTCGGCCACTCCCGGCGGGGGATTCCGAGGCCGGCGCCGGTGGTGGCGTCGGGACGTCGGCGTAGGCGACCGTGGCTACGAGCACGCCGACCACACCCACGATGAGCGGGAGTGCAAGCCCTCGCCGCACAAGCAGGGCCCCGATCGCCGCCCCGGCGAACATCAACGCGACCGAAGCGATGCGACGTCCGAGCCGAGGATTGTCGCCGCCAGCGACAGAAGAATCAGCGGCCACGCCTGTCAGCGTTTGGGTCAGCACCACCGTGGTCGTCAGGTCGGGGACGGCGAGTCGCCGCACGGTCGCGTTGCGCAGACCCATCGCCAGGGCCGTCAGGACGATCACGGCGTAAAGGCGGCTGGGGGGAGTTGCCGAGGCGATATCGAATCCGATCGAGGCGATCGCTGCCGAAACAAGCAGCAGGGCTTCGGACACAGCGACTGTGAGGAGCCAGCGGCGCCGACCGGCAGCGGCCATTGTCACCGCGAGACGACCGCCGAGGGCTGCGCCGATCAGAAATGCGACCAGGGAAGTCGATGACCGGGCCATGGAGAGTCCAGGCGTTCCGGCCACGGCGAAGGCGAGGAGGACGACGTTGCCCGTCATGTTCGCCGTGAAGACATGGCCGAGCCCCAGGAAGCTGACCGCATCAACGAGCCCCGTGACGCCCGTGAGCGTCAGGAGTGCGAATGATAGAGGATCGTTCTGCGCTCTCCCGGGTTGCATTCTGCGACGGCGCACCTCAGCCAGGAGGCTACCAGATCACCACCACGGCCCCCAGATGCCCCAGTCCATCTGGGTCTCTTGGGCCGCCCACGCCTGATCCTCGGCGATCTGACGCTGAACGCGCAGCCGCTGGTATTCCGAGTACTCCTTGGACCCGCCCACGTAGAGGCACTGGCACGCGCCGGGATCGGCATAGGTATACACAACCTTGCCGTCCTTGGTGCGACTCTCGAGCCGGTAAGGCGGCAGCGCCGCCAGGCGCTGCTGCCGTTCAGCCGTGTCCGCCGGCCGCATCACGAACCCGGCCGCCGCCAGCAGCTCTTCGGTGGAGCGCGCTTCCGAGCGCTGGATCGCCGCGCACCCCGTCAGCATCACGGCAACGGCCAACCCGACCGACAGGCCCATTCTCGTGGCGCACACACGTCGGTTCATCGTCGATCCCTCCAATGAGTTTCGTGACGATCGGTCCACTCGTGCTTCGCCCGGCGCTTCACGTCTTGCGACGTTGTCACCTTTCAGGGTACGAGACGATCAACGAGGCGAGGGTCTTCGGACGGGGTCCATCCGCCGCCGAGGGACTTGATCAGACGGATGCTGGCACCCATCTGGAGATTCACGGCTTGCGCCAGCGACAGCTGGTTGGCCAGGAGCGTCCGCTCGGCGTCGATGACCAGGAGGTAGTCGGTCAGGCCCTGCCTGTACTGCACTTGTGCGAGACGAAGGTAGTTCTGAGATGCGCTGACCGCCTCGCGGAAGGTTCCGACCTCATCGGAGAGGGCGTGCAGGTCGGTCAGCGCGTCTTCGACGTCGCCATAGGCAATCAGAACCTGATTCACGTACGCGGCCACGGCCTGCTGGTAGCGGGCCCTGGTCGCCTCGAGATTGGCCCGGAGTCGACCGCCCTCGAAGATCGGAATCGACACGCTGGGGGAGATGGACGCGACGCGGCTCTGCCAGTTGAAGAGCGTGGAGAGGTTGGCGCTCTGGAATCCCGCCGAGCTCGTCAGCATGAAGCGCGGAAAGAACTCCGCGGTGGCCACGCCGATCTGGGCGTTGAGGGCGACGACCGTCTGCTCCGCCGCGGCGACATCCGGCCGGCGCGCCAGGATCTGGGCGGGCAATCCCGGCGGCACCGTGGGCGGCGCGCTCTCGTGCAGTGGATTCCTGGCGAGGGCGAACGAGGGTGCGGATTGTCCGCACAGAATCGCCAGCGCGTGTTCCAGGTTGGCCCGGGCGCGCTCCACATCCCGTTGCTGGGCCAAGGTGGACTGCAGCTGGGCCTGGGCTTGATTCAGGACGATCGCGCTGATGAGCCCGGTGTTGAGCTGGACGGTGAGGAGGCGGACCTGCTCACGATAGGCCGCGACGTTGTCCGTCAGGATCTGGAGCTGGGCGTCCAGCGAACGAAGGCTGTAGTAGAACTGGGCCACGTCGGTCTCGACCGTCAGCCGGACCAGGCCGGCGTCACTGGCGGTCGCCGCGGCCTGAGCCCGGGACGATTCGAACGAACGGCGCACGCGACCCCAGACGTCGAGCTCGTAGGTGAGATCGAATGGGATCAGCCAGTCGTTGACCGTGACGCCCTGTTGCACCCGTCGGCCCGTGATCGTGCTGTCGCGGTTGGCGGAGAAGCGTGTGCGCGCGAAGCTCGGATTGGTGGAGATGGTCGGGAAGAGGAAGCTGGCCGCGACGCGAGCGAGCGCGCGGGCTTCGTCGACACGCGCCACCGCCTGGCGAAGGGTCTGGTTCGATGCGCTCGCGGTCGCGACGAGTCGATCGAGCTCGGGGTCGCCATAGAGCTGCCACCACTCTTTCGCGATGGCGGGAGCCGCCTCACTGTCCGCTTGGGATTTGAAGTGATCCGGCTGCTCGACCGTCGGCTGCGCGTAGTTCGGCCCCACCATGCAGCCTGAGGCCATTCCACATACCGCCCACAGCGCGGCAAGAACGGCGCGGGACCGGTCGAGTCTCCGGCGGGATCGCATCCGCGGATCAGCCCCCGGACGAGCTCTTGGATTCGATTGGCGTGACACGCTGGCCCTCCTGGAGGGACACCGTTGGCTGCGTCACGATCGTCTCGTGGCCCTGCAGTCCGGCCTGGACGTCGATCGAGGTTCCGAAGTCGCGACCGAGCACCACCGGCTGAAAATGCAGCGTGTCTCCCGCCCCTACGATCGCGACCCGGGTGCCTTGCGCGTTGAAGATGACGGCAGTGGCCGGCACCCGCCAGCGCGTGCCCGACGGCGCGATCTTGAACGTGACGTAGACGAACATTCCGGGGAGCAGCCGGTGTGACTGGTTGGGAATGTCGACCTGCGTCAGCAGTGTCCGCGTGCCTGGATCGATCGCACTGGCGGTGCGGGTCACCTTGCCCATGACCGGTTGCCCGAGCTGTCCTCGGACCGCGATCTGGACCGGCAGACCGACCGTCACGTTGGGCGCGTAGGCCTGGGGGATGTTGACGAACACGCGAAGGGAGTCGATCTGAGCGATCTCGAAGAGCCCGTTCGCGCCGCCCGTGACGCTGGACGGGGCCACGGCGGTGTTGTTGACGGGGCTACCCGCCGTGATCAACGCGCCCACATCCACGTTCCGCTGGATCACCGCGCCGCCGAACGGGGCTTGGACGCGCTGCCACGATGTCAGCTCCTGAAGCCGCCGGACGTTGGCTCCGTTCGAGTGGACATTCGCCTCGGCTGCGGCGACAGCGGCCTGGGCGGTGCGGTAGGCGGCGACGCTTTGATCGACCGCCTGCTTGGCGACGGCGCCTTCCGCGTCGGCCGCCTCGTAACGCCCCATCGTGGCCCTCGCGAGATCAAGGTTGGCCTTCTGCAGATCCAGGTTCCTCTCGGACTGCCGAAGGTCGGCTTCGCCCTGCCTCAGTTGCTGGTCGATCTCGGGCGAAGCGATCTCCGCCAGGAGCTGGCCTGCCTTCACGGTGTCCCCGATGTCTACGTACCGCTTGCTGAGGTACCCGCTGGTGCGGGCGTAGATGATCGAGTCTTGACTGGCCTGGGTCGTGGCGGCCAACGACAGATCCGCTCCGGACGCGGGCTCGGGCCGGATGACGTACACTTCCGGCGCAGCGGTCCGCACCGTCTGGGCGGCGACCGCCAGCTCGCGCTGATTTCGCACACGGGGAAGGACACCGATCAGTAACAGAACGAGGAACAGAACCAGGGCGCCGATCCCCACGACGATCACCGTCCGGGTTCGGGCTCGGGACGCAGGACGGCTGCCGCTGTCGCTCATTTGTTGTCCTCGTCGCCGAGGTCCTTCGGCGGTTTCCGGCGAAGCAGACTGTAGGTCACCGGGACGAAGAACAGCGTGTAGAATGTGGCGATCATCAGCCCACCGACCACGGCCCGGCCCAGCGGAGCGTTCTGCTCGCCCCCTTCGCCGAGACCGAGGCTCATCGGGAGCATGCCGAGGAGCATCGCCAAGGCCGTCATGATGACCGGGCGAAGCCGCGTGCGGCCCGCCATCAGAGCCGCCGCCCGCGCGTCGTGCCCGCCGAGCTCCGGATGGCGCTGCTCGTTGGCAAACGTGATCATCAAGATGCTGTTCGACGTCGCCACCCCGATCGCCATGATGCAGCCCATCAGCGCGGGGACGCTGATCGTCGTCCCGGTGACGAACAGCGCCCAGAGGATTCCCGCGAGCGCGCCGGGGAGCGCCATCAGGATGATGAGCGGGTCCATCCACGACTGGAAATTGACGACCATCAGGAAATAGACGAGCAGGACGGCGAAGCAGATCCCCAGTCCCATCTGCAAGAACGCCTGGTTCATGCTCTGGACCTGCCCGCGGACGACGATAGAGCTGGCCTTCCCGATCTGCTCCTTGTACCTCGCGACGATCTGGTCGACGCGGCTCGACACGGAGCCGAGGTCGGTGCCCTGCACGCCGGCGAATACATCGAACACCGGCTGCACGTTGTAGTGGTTGAGCGACAGCGGGGTGATCGTCCGACGAAAGTCCGCCAGGTTGGTCAGCAGCTGGGGCGACGACTGGCCCGCGATCGCCACCGGGGTGCGATGGAGCTCGTCGAGCGACGCGACCCGGTACTGGGGCGTCTGGACCACGACCTGGTAGCTCACGCCGTTCTTGTTGTTGAGCCAGAAATTCGTCGTGGTCGCCCCGCTCCCGGTCAGGGAGATCAGCAGGCTGCCGGCGACGTCCCGCTGGGTGAGGCCAACCTGCTGAGCGAGGGCCCGGTCACTGTCGACCATGATTCGCGGCGCATCGACGATCTGCTGCACGTGCGCGTCGACCGCGCCGGGGACACTTCGGAGCTCGGCCGCGATTTGTCGCGCGACCTGGAGATTCTTTTCCGATTCCGCCAGCGGGCCGGTCACCTGGATGTCGATCGGTGCGGGCAGGCCGAAGTTGAGGATCTGGTTCACGATGTCGGCGGGCTGGGCGAAGACCTCGAGATCCGGGAACCGGCGCGGCAGCTGCTCGCGAAGCGACTTCAGATAGTCGGCGGTCGGCCGGTGCGGCTGCTTGAGCGATACCAGAATTTCGCCATCGGCCGTTCCGACCGTGACACTGTCGCTGAGCGCCAGGTTGATCGCGTTCGGCACGCCGATGTTGTCCACGATCACGCCGATCTCCTTGGCGGGGATGACCTGGCGGATATAATCCTCGACGCGCTGGAAGTACTTTTCGGTCTCTTCGATCCGTGTCCCCGCCGGCGCCCTCACGTGGAGCCGCAGCTGTCCCGCGTCGACGGTCGGGAAGAAGTCTCGTCCGACGAACGGGTACAGTGACAGCGAGGAGAACGCGAAGGCGAGGAACACGACGATCACCACGGTCTTGTGCTCGAGCGCCCAGTCGAGCGTGCCCGCGTAAGCGCCAGTGAGCCTGACGAAGCCGGCCTCGAACGAGTCCGAGATCCGCCCGAACAGTGATCTCCGTATGGGCGCATCGTGGCCAGCGTCGCGGCCGTGCCGGGCCCGAGCCTCGGGGGCCAGCAGGTACAGCACCATGGTCGGGACGAGTGTCCGCGAGAGAAAGTAGCTGGCCAGCATGGCGAAGACGACGGACATCGCCAGCGGCGCGAACAGCGCTCCACCGACGCCGCCCAGGAACAGGATCGGCACGAAGACGATGCAGATCGACAGGGTCGCGACGAAGGCAGGCGTCGCCACCTCCGCCGCTCCGTCGAGAATGGCCTGCCTCAGGGGCTTGCCCAGGTCCATGTGGCGGTGATTGTTCTCGATCTCGACGGTGGCATCGTCCACCAGGATGCCCACCGCCAGCGCCATGCCCCCCAAGGTCATCACGTTGAGCGACTGGTTCAGAATCCTCAGCACGATGACGGAGGTCAGGATCGACAGAGGGATCGACGTGGCGACGATCAAGGTGCTCCGCCACGATCTCAGGAACAGCAGAATCATCAGCGCCGTCAGTAAGCCGGCGATCGCCCCTTCGTGCAGTACGCCGGTGATGGCGGCCCTGACGAAGACGCTCTGGTCGAACAGGAAGTCGACCTTGAGGCTCGACGGCAGGCCGGCCAGAATCTTGGGCATCAGCTTGCGCGCCTGGTCCACGACCGTCAGGGTCGACGCGCTGCCGTTGCTCAGGATCGGCAGCAGCGCGGAGTGGCGCCCGTCGCGGCGGACAAGGTTCGTCTGGGGACTGAACCCGTCGTGAACGAACGCGACATCGCGGACGTACACCATGGCCCCATTCGTGTAGCGGATGGGAATGTCGTTCAGCTCATTCAGAAACTCCGGGCTGCTGTTGGTCGCGATGTCGTACTCGCGGGTCCCGATCTTCGCGGTGCCGGCCGGCA
>QHSQ01000238.1 GCA_003221615.1 Candidatus Rokuibacteriota bacterium
CCTCCTGGCTTCGACCCGGGTGTCGGCGACAGCATGATACGCAGATCGCGCTCGCTTTCGACGATTGTTTTGACGCGGCGCGCGTGTGGCACGAGCGCGTGTCTGAATTTTTCGACTCTAGTCGCGCAGCGGGCGGCGTGGGATCGTCGGCTCATGACCCTCTACACGCGTCGTCAGATCTTCGTGCTGCTGATCCTGCTCGCCGTCGCCGGCCTCGGCCTCGCGGTCGGCCACTGGCGACGAACCCGGCCTGACCTCGCCGACTACTTCGAGCAGCTGGACCGCGCATCGCCGCCGAGCTCGAGCCTGGCGCCGCCCTCCGACAGCGGCGCTCCGGCGGAGCCGTCTTCGTCAGAACCCGAGCCTCGACGAGCCCGACGTGGCAAGGCACCACGGAGCTCGGCCAGCTCTCGGGGCTCGCCGAGCGACACGGCCTCCCCGGCGATCGATCTCAACCGCGCAACGGCGGTCGAGCTGACGCGACTGCCTGGAGTCGGGCCGGCGCTCGCCCGACGGATCGTCGACGCGCGCGACACAGAGGGTCGCTTCGCCCGCGTCGACGAGCTCGGGCGCGTTCGAGGGATGGGCGCTCGGAAGATCGAGCAGCTCCGTGCCTTCGTCACGATCGCCGAGTGAATCTGAACCGGACGCCCCTCGCTCCGATGGCCACGGCCTTCGGAGTCGGAATCGCGCTGGCGTCCCTGGCGACGCCCGATGTGTTCTGGATCGCGTGGCTGATCGCCGTCGCCGCCTGCCTCGGCTTCCTGGCCGTCGGCCGAGCGGCGCTGGCAGCGGGCGCCTTGCTGCTCGGCGTGGCCGCGACGGGCGCGCTTCGCGGCGGCGAGGCGCCGCTTGCCGCGGACCACATCCGGAACGCCGGGTTGCCGCGAACGCTCCGCGTCGAGGGACGGCTGGTCACCGAGCCGAAACGCTGGGCGCCCGATCGCACCCGGCTCCTGGTCGACATCGAGCGGGTCGAGAACGCCCCGGGCTCGGGGCTCGTCCAGCTGACGGCGTACGGGGTGCCGCCGCCGCTGACCGAAGGCCAGCGAATCGCGGCGCCGCTCCGCCTCCACCCGGCCACAGGGTTTCGCAATCCGGGGACCTACGACTACGCCCCGCACCTCGCGCGTGAAGGGATCCACGTCGTGGCCACGGCGCGCGCTGAATCGGTGACACCGCTCGACGATCCCGCACCGCCCTGGTCGGTGCGAATCAAGCGCGAGTCGATCGCGGCCATCAGTCGCGCGCTGCCGCCCGCGTCGGCGGCGTTGCTCGCCGGACTCTTGCTCGGCGACCACACCGATCTCCCACGCGACGTCGACGACGCTTTCCGCCGCGCCGGCGTGTATCACGTCCTGGCGGTGTCCGGCTTCAACGTGGGAATCCTGGCGGCTTCCGTCTGGGCGCTCTGTCGACTTCTGCGCGTCCCTCACCGCGCCTCGGCCGCGACGGCGATCGTCGTGGTGATCGGGTTCGCGCTGGTCGTGGGGCCAGAACCCTCCGTGCTCCGCGCCGTCGTGATGGCCGTGCTCGTCCTGGTCGCGACCCTGCTGGACCGCGACGCGTCGGTGACGAACAGCCTCGCGCTGGCGGCGCTCGCGATCCTTGCGGTTCGCCCCGGCGATCTCTTCGATCCCGGCTTCCAGCTCTCGTTCGCCGCGACGCTCGGAATCGTCGTCGCTCCGCTCCCGCGCGGCGCGATTCTCGGCGCGCTCGCCGTGAGCGCCGCGGCGCAGCTGGCGGTCTTGCCGGTCACGCTGACTCACTTCAACCAACTCTCGACGATCGGTGTCGTCGCGAACCTCGGCGTCGTTCCGCTCGCGGGGCTCGCGACGGTCATAGGGCTCGTCGCGGTCGCCCTGTCGTTCCTGAGCGAGGCGCTCGCCGCCGTCGCGTTCGACGCGGTGTGGCCGATCCTGTTGGCGCTGCGCGGCGTCGTCGCGCTCGCCGCCCGGGTGCCGGACGCCGTCGTCCATCTTCCGGCTCCGGGCTGGATCGCCGTGGCGTGCTACGTCGCGGGGCTTACGCTGCTGCTCGCCTGGCGCGAGAGCCGGAGGCCGGGCGTGCTCCTTCCGGGAGCTTTACTGCTCGCCGTCGCGGTCGGCGCTGCGGCGTGGCCGCTGGTTCGCCCGGCCGACGGGCGGTTGCGCCTCACGATCCTCGACGTCGGCCAGGGGGACGCGATCGTGGTGGAGTTACCCGACGGCCGCACGCTGCTCGTCGATAGTGGATCAGGCGGGCCGATGCGGCTCGATGCCGGCGAGCGCGTCGTTGCGCCCTTTCTGTGGAACCGCGGCATCCTTCGTCTCGCCGCGATGGCGGTCACGCACGATGACAGCGATCACGCCGGCGGCGCGGCGTCGGTTCGGCGCCTCTTCTCGATCGACGAAGAATGGACCGCGGCGAGCCTTCCGCTGGTGCCGCGGCGGTTCCGAGGTACGCGGCGATCTCGGTCGGGGCGCGCAACCCGTATGGTCATCCGGACGCCGGCGTGGTGGCGCGTCTGGCCGAAGCCGGCGCCGAGACCTATCGGACCGACCGTGACGGCGCGCTCATCTTCGAGACGGACGGTGAGACGCTGACCGTCACTCGCTGGGCCACGCGACGGGTCGACCGCTTCTGCCTCGCCGAAGCGATCTGCTAGAATCGAGCGCCATGGCTCGAATCAACGACCACTACTTGAAGCTGCGCGCCAGCTATCTCTTCAGCGAGACCGGCCGGCGCACGCGTGAGTTCCAGGCGGCGCACCCCGACGCCAAGCTCATCCGCCTCGGGATCGGCGACGTGACCCGACCTCTGTCCGACGCGGTGATCCGGGCGATGCACGAGGCCGTCGACGAGATGGCGAAGCCCGAGACCTTCCGCGGCTATCCGCCCGAGACCGGCTGGGATTTCCTCGTCGACGCGATCATCCGCCACGACTACGGCGAGCGGGGCATCAAGCTCACGGCCGACGAGATCGTCGTGAGCGACGGCGCCAAAAGCGACACCGGCAACATCCAGGAGATCTTCGGGCCGGACTGCGTCGTCGCGCTCAGCGATCCCGTCTACCCCGCGTATCTCGACGTCACCGTGATGGGCGGGCGCGCCGGGAGCGCGGACGCGAGCGGTCGCTATGACCGGATCGTGTACCTGCCGTGCACCGCCGAGAACAACTTCCAGCCACGCATCCCCGACCGGCCGGTCGACCTGATCTTCCTCTGCTATCCGAACAACCCGACCGGCGCCGTGCTCACGCGGGCGGCGCTGAAGACGTGGGTCGACTTCGCGCGCGAACAGGGCGCCGTCATCCTGTACGACGCGGCGTACGAGGCCTACATCCGCGACCCCGCGATCCCGCATTCGATCTACGAGATCGAGGGCGCGCGCGAGGTCGCGATCGAGTTCCGCTCGTTCTCGAAGACCGCCGGCTTCACGGGGACGCGCTGCGCCTACACGGTCGTGCCGAAGGAGCTGCAGGGGCGCTCGGCCACCGGCGAGCCCGTGAGCATCAACGCGCTCTGGGTCCGTCGCCAGTCCACCAAGTTCAACGGGGTCGCGTACGTGATCCAGCGCGCCGCCGCCGCGACGTACACGCCCGAGGGGCGCAAGCAAGTGACCGCGGTCGTGGACTACTACATGGAGAACGCGCGCATCATCCGCGAGGGGCTCGAGGCCGCCGGGCTCACGGTCTACGGAGCGCGGAATGCCCCGTACATCTGGGTGAAGACGCCGGGGCGCCTCTCCTCGTGGGACTTCTTCGACAAGCTCCTGAACGAGGCCCACGTCGTCGGCACACCCGGCGCGGGTTTCGGACCCAGCGGCGAAGGCTACTTCCGCCTCACCGCCTTCGGCGGTCGCGCTTCTACCGAGGAGGCGGTCGACCGGATCAAGACCCGCCTCGCCCGCTAGCGAGCGGGCAAGCAGCTCGCTAAGCCTCGTAAGCCCGTTCGTACTGCGAGCGGAGCCGTTCCAGCTCCTCCGGGTCCAGGCGCATGCCGAGCGACAGGCTCATCTCGCCCAGGATCGTCTTGATCTCGTTCAGCGACTTCTTGCCGAAGTTCTTGGTCTTCAGGAGCTCGGCCTCCGACTTCTGCACGAGATCGGCGATGGTCCGGATGTTCGCGGTCTTGAGGCAGTTCGAGGCGCGGACCGAGAGCTCGAGCTCGTCGACGTTGCGGAAGAGGTTCTCGTTGAGCTCGGTGCGCGGACGCGCCTCGTCGCGCTCGGCGGCCTCTTCCTGCGGCGACGTCACCGGGAAATTCATCAGGAGCTCGAAGTGGTCCTCCAGGATGCGCGAGGCCTCGCCGACCGCGGTGGCCGGGCTGACGCTGCCGTCGGTCCACACCTCGAGCAGGAGCCGCTCGCGTCCCTCCGCGATGGGCTCCACGTGGAAGTTCACGCGCTTGACCGGCGAGAAGTCGGCATCCAGCAGGATCGCGTTGATCGGCAACGCCTCCGGCTCACGCTTTTCGGCCGACACGTAGCCGCGGCCGCGCTCGACGCAGACCTCCATCTCGAGGATGCCGTCCTTGTCGAGGGTGGCCAGCACGACGTCGGGCGTGAGCACCTCGATGTCCGCGTCGGTCTCGAAATCGCTGGCCTTGACCACCGTGCCGCCCTGGGCGCGGAGGCGCAGGATCTTGGGCCGGTTCACGTGAAGCGTGAACACGACCTTGCGCAGATTCATCATGATGTCGAGCGTGTCTTCCATCACACCCGGCAGATGGGAGAACTCGTGCAGGACGTTCTCGATCTTGACCCAGGTCGGCGCCGCGCCGTGGATCGCCGACAGGAGCGCCCGGCGATAGGCGATGCCGACGGTCAGGGCGAAGCCGGCCTCGAAGGGCTCGACGGACAGCTTGCCGTAGACGTTGTCCTGGACAGTCCAGTCATGACGGGCGGGTAGTTGCAGCTCAAGCATGGGACCCCCTCGAAGCGAGCCAGTGTGAACGGGGTGAATCGGCCACCAAGGCACCACAGTATACCAGACCCCGGATGTTACACTGGGAAATCATGGGGTTGCGTGCCGCCATCGCCCTCCTCATGCTCCTTGGGCTCGGCCTCGTCGCCCTCGTGGGGCGAGAGGTCCTGATTCCCGCCGACGCGCTCGAGCGCGGAACGGTGGTGGTGGAGATTCCGCCTCACGATGGGGTTCTGAGGATCGCCGGTCGCCTCTACGAGGCCGGCGGGATCCGGAGCCGCACAGGCTTCATCTTCCTGGCGGTGGCCCGCGGCACCGCGGGACACCTGAAGGCCGGCGAGTACGAGCTCGAGCGCGGCGCCTCGACGCTCGGCGTGCTGACCCAGCTGGAGGCCGGACGGGTCAAGCAGCACGTCGTCCTCCATCCGGAGGGCGCGACGGTGTCAGAGCTTGCCCGGGCGCTCGAGGGCGAGGGACTCGCCTCGAGCGAGGCAGTGCAGCGCCTCGCGATCAACCCGGCCTTTCTCTCGACGCTCGGCGTCGAGGCGCCGAGCCTCGAGGGCTACCTGTTCCCGGACAAGTATCAGTTCGTGCGCGGCATGACGCCTGAAGAGATCTTGAGCAAGATGGTGCAGCGCCTGCGCGTGAAGATGGGCCCCGACATCACGGCGCGTGCCGCCGAGCGCGGGCTCAGCGTGCACCAGCTGCTCACCCTCGCCTCGATCATCGAGCGTGAAGCGGTGGAGCGCGACGAGATGCGAACGATCTCGGCGGTGTTCTGGAACCGGCTCAAGCTCAGGATGCCGCTGCAGGCCGATCCGACCGTGCAGTACGCGACCGGCAAGGAGCGTCGCGCGCTCACTCGCGCCGATCTCCGGATCGAGCATCCGTACAACACGTACCGCAACGTGGGGCTGCCGCCGGGCCCGATCGCCAGTCCCGGGACCGCGGCGATCGAGGCGGCGCTCGCCCCGGCGCCGGTGAAGTACCTCTATTTCGTCGCGATGGACGAGACGCACCATCACTTCTCGTCGACGATCGCAGAGCACAACGCGGCGGTCGCCCGGTACCGGCTCGCCCGCGCTCGGTGAACCGTGCTATAAAACGCGCGACATGGCCGGCCCCACCACGCTCGCCGCAACCGGGCGCCTCGCCCGCGAGGCCTCGCCGGTGCCGTTCCTGTATCGCGTGCTCCGCGGGCCGCTGCGTCAGGCGCTCACCCGCTGGTTCGATCTTCGCGTCGACGGACTCGAGCATCTTCCGTCGAGCGGCCCGTATCTCGTCGCGGCGAACCATCACAACTATCTGGACGGCGTCGTCCTCGGCGTGACGGTGCCGGAGCCGATCTCGTTCCTCGTGATGCCGCGCGTCTGGCGCGCGACGCCGCTGCACCCGATGTTCCACCGCAATATCCGCTCGATTCCGATCGACCTGGGTCGGGCGGACCTGAGCGCGCTGCGCCGGGCGCTGGCGAGCCTCCAGGAGGGCCGGGTGGTCGGCATCTTCCCGGAAGGTCCCTTCAGCGTTCGCGGCCGCCTCGAGCCCGGGCTGCCGGGCGTGGCGCTGCTCGCGCTCCGCTCGGGAGTGCCCGTGGTCCCCGCCGGCATTCGCGGCACGTACGAGGCGCTGACGGGACGTCGCGCCTACATCCCGCGCCGCGTGCCGCTCGGCGTCCGGTTCGGACCGGCGCGCTGCTTTTCGGGCGACGGACCGCACGGTGGGCGGAGCGCCCGCATCCGCGTGACCCGGCGGATCATGGACGACATCGCGGCGCTCCTGCCGTGAAGTCGCGACCCCGCAAGCGCGCGGCTCCTCGGCGCGGTCCGGCGAAGTCGGAGAAGCTCTGGGGCGGACGGTTCACCCAGGGTGCCGATCCGGCCGCCGAGCGCTTCACCGCCTCGCTGGGCTTCGACCGGCGGCTCTGGCCGCACGACGTCGCCGGGAGCGTCGCGTGGGCCAAGGCGCTGGCTCGAGCCGGGCTGCTCTCCGCCGCCGAGCGCGACGCGATCGTGAAGGGGCTGGCGGCGGTGCGCGGCGAGCTCGAGGCGGGAACCTTCCCCTATCGCGCCGAGCTCGAGGACATCCACACCAACGTCGAGCGGCGACTACAAGAATTGGTCGGCGGGGTCGGCGGCAAGCTGCACACCGGACGCTCGCGCAACGATCAGATCGCGGTCGACGAGCGTCTCTATCTCCGCGAGGTGATCGCACGCGTCCGGACCGGTCTGCGGCGGGTGCAGGAGGCGCTCGTCGCGCGCGCCGCCGAGACGATCGAGGCGCCGCTGCCGGGCTACACACATCTGCAGCGCGCCCAGCCCATCGTCCTCGGTCACCACCTCCTCGCGTACGTCTTCATGCTGCAGCGCGACCGCGAGCGGTTCGGCGACTGCGGCGGGCGCGCCGACACGATGCCGCTGGGCGCCGCGGCGCTCGCCGGCACGGCGTTCCCGATCGACCTGGAGGCGCTCGCGAAGGATCTCGGCTTCGCCGGGGTCTCGCCGAACAGCCTCGACTCGGTGAGCGATCGCGACGCCCTGGTCGAGTTCCTGTCGGCGGCCGCCATCACCGGCATGCATCTGTCGCGGCTCGCCGCCGATCTCACGCTCTGGGCCACCGCGGAGTTCGGTTTCGTTGAGTTCTCCGACGCCTTCGCGACCGGCTCGTCGATCATGCCGCAGAAGAAGAACCCCGACGTCGCCGAGCTGGTCCGCGGCAAGAGCGGCCGGCTCTACGGCAATCTCGTCGCGGTGCTCACCACGATGAAGGGGTTACCACTCGCGTACAACTCGGACATGCAGGAAGACAAGGAGCCGTTCTTCGACTCGGTCGACACGCTCGACGCGATCCTGTCCGTCGTGCCGCCGATGCTCGCCTCGCTCACTTTCCGGACCGATCGGATGCGCCGGGCCGCCGCCGAGAACTTCGCCACCGCGACGGACCTGGCCGACTATCTCGTCCGCAAAGGCACGCCCTTCCGCCAAGCGCACGTGGTCGTCGGGCGGATCGTGCGGTTCTGCGAGACCGAGGGCAAGCCGCTGGAGGGTCTCGGCCTCGTCGAGCTCCGTCGCTTCTCGCCGCTCTTCGACGACGACGCGAAGGACGCCGTCACCGTCGAGGCGTCGCTCCGCGCCCGCGCCGTCACCGGTGGAACGGCGCCCGACGCGGTGCGCCGTTCGCTCGCCCTCGCCCGTACGCTGACCGCGCGCGCATGACGGGGCACGTGCGGCGCCTCGCCGCGTGCCTCGCGCTCGTCGCCCTGGCGATCGCCGGCTGCGGCAAGAAGGCGCCGCCGGTCGCGCCGGAGCATCGAGCACCCCAGCCGGTCGCCGATCTGGCGGGCGCCGTCGACGAGGCGGCGATCACGCTCTCGTGGACGCCGCCCACCCGCCGCGCCGACAACACGCGCCTGCGCGACTTCACCGTGATGCGGATCTTCCGCGCCGAGGACAACGGCGGCGGTGAGGCCCGCTCGGCGATGCTCGTCGACGGCCGGATCGCCGGCTACGAGGAGATCGCCGCGATCCGCGGAGCCGAGCCGGAGCCCGCGGTCCGACGCGGCCCGCGTCTGGTGCTCACCGACACGAAGGCGCTCGTATATGGGCGGCGCTACACCTACGTGATCCTCACCGGCGACCAGCAGGGGCGCATCGGGCCGCCGTCGCGTCGGGTCTCGGTGACGTATGCGCCGGCCCCCGCCGAGCCCGACAACGTCGTCGTCGAGCCGCGTGAGGGCGCCGTGCATCTGACCTGGAACGCCCCGGCCCGATTGCTCGACGGAAGCCCGGTGAGCGATGCATTGAAATACGAAGTGCTCCGCGCGCCGTCGCCTGATGGGGAGCTGTCGCCGGTGACCCCGACGGCCATCTCGGAGCGCACGTTCACCGATTCGAACCTCGAAAACGATCGCGCCTACTACTATGCCGTCCGTGCCGTGCGGGTCGTCGCGGGCACGACCGTCCATGGCCGGGCGTCGGCGCGGGCCGCGGTGACGCCGCGTGACGTAACGCCCCCCTCGCCTCCCGCGAATCTCGTCGGGATCGCCTCCGAGGGAGCCGTGCGTCTGTCCTGGAGCGCCAGCCCGGAGGCCGACGTGGCCGGCTACATCGTCTACCGTGCCACGGCGACCGGCGGGTTCGAGCGCATCGGCTCGACCACTGCACCGTCCACGACGTTCGTCGATCGCACTGCGACCCCCGGCATCTACCGGTACGCGGTCACGGCGCAGGACCGCGCCGCGCGACCGAACGAGAGCCTCCGTTCGAACGAGGTGAGGGTCACCCTGCCTTGACTTCACCTGCCTCGGATGTTACGAACAACGAATACATGGGCCCGTTCCAGTACCGAGATTCTGAGCTCTGCTGCGAGGAGGTATCGCTGCGTGCGCTGGCGGCCGTCGCCGGCACACCCGCGTACGTGTACTCGAAGGCGGCGCTGCTCGAGAGTCTCGCCGGGTATTCGCGCGCGTTCCACGATGTCGCCCACGTCGTCTGCTACTCGGTGAAGGCCAACTCCAACCTCGGGGTGCTCTCGGTGCTGGCGAAGGCCGGCGCGGGCGCCGATATCGTCTCCGGCGGCGAGCTCTACCGCGCGCTCCGGGCCGGTGTGCCGCCCAAGAAGATCATCTTCTCGGGCGTGGGCAAGAGCCGCGACGAGATGCGCGACGCGCTGAAGGCGGAGATCCTGATGTTCAACGTCGAGTCCCGGAGCGAGCTGCGGGTGCTCGACGAGGTGGCGCGCGAGATGGGTGTCCGCGCGCCGGTCGCGCTCCGCGTGAACCCCGACGTCGATCCGCAGACGCATCCCTACATCGCGACGGGCCTGAAGACCTCCAAGTTCGGTATCCCGTACGACGAGGCGCTCGAGGCGTACGAGGAGGCCGCGAAGCTGGCGGGCCTCGAGGTCGTCGGCGCCGACATGCACATCGGCTCGCAGCTCACCAAGGCCACACCGGTCGCCGACGCGGTGGCGCGCGTGGTCGCGCTGGTGAAGGCCCTGCGCGAGCGCCGGATCGAGATCCGCATGATCGACATCGGTGGCGGGCTCGGCATCCGCTATCGTGACGAGACGCCGCCGACGCACCAGGAGTTCGCGACCTTGCTCATGCCGGCGCTGCGCGAGGCCGGGGCGACGGTCCTGCTCGAGCCGGGCCGGTCGATCGTCGGCAAC
>QHSQ01000239.1 GCA_003221615.1 Candidatus Rokuibacteriota bacterium
CAAGATCTACAAGCTCGACGTCACAGTGGTCCCGACGAACCGGACGCTGGGCCGGGTCAACTTCCCGGACGTCGTCTACAAGACGGAGCGCGAGAAGTTCAACGCGGTCGTCGACGACGTCATCGAGCGCCACCAGAAGGGCCAGCCCTGCCTCGTCGGCACCGTCTCGATCGAGAAGTCCGAGACCCTGTCGAGCCTGCTCAAGAAGCGCGGGATCCGTCACGAGGTCCTGAACGCGAAGTATCACGAGCGCGAGGCCGAGATCGTCGCGCAGGCCGGTCGCGAGGGCGCGGTCACGATCGCCACCAACATGGCCGGTCGCGGCACCGACATCCTGCTCGGCGGTAACCCCGACTTCCTGTCGAAGGAAATCTTGCGCAAACGCGGGCTCGACCCCGTGACGGCCGCCGCGCCCGACCGGGAGTCCGCGCTCGTCGAGGCCCGGCGGATCACCGAGCCGGAGCACCAGCGCGTGGTCGAGCGCGGCGGCTTGCACATCGTGGGCACCGAGCGCCACGAGGCGCGCCGCGTTGACAATCAGCTCCGCGGGCGATCCGGTCGCCAGGGCGACCCGGGCTCCTCGCGCTTCTACCTGTCGCTCCAGGACGACCTGCTCCGTATCTTCGGCTCGCAGCGCGTCGAGCGGATCATGGAGCGCCTGGGCATGCAGGAAGGCGAGCCGATCGAGCACAAGCTCGTGACCCGCGCCATCGCGACGGCGCAGAAGCGCGTCGAGACCCACAACTTCGAGATCCGCAAGCACCTGCTCGAGTACGACGACGTGATGAACAAGCAGCGCGAGGTCATCTACGGGATGCGGCGCCAGATCCTGGAGGGGGAGAGCCAGGCCGAGACCGTCGCCGAATGGGTCGACGAGCTCGTCGAGAGCGCCCTCGATGCCTACGCCGCGCGGGGTGCGCACCCCGAGGACTGGGATCTCGCCGGCCTGACCGAGGCGCTCCATCGGCAGTTCGACACCCGCGTCCCGTCGGCGGAGTTCAGCGAGATCGTCTCGCGCGAGGCGCTGGACGAGGTGGTGCAGGAGGCGGTCAAGACGCGCTTCGCGGAGCGCGAGCGCGAGCTCGGTCCCGAGCTCCTGCAGGCGCTCGAGCGACACGAGATGCTGATCGTCCTCGACACGCAGTGGAAGGATCATCTGCTCTCGATCGACCACCTCAAGGAAGGTATCGGTCTGCGTGGGTACGGCCAGCGCGACCCGTTGACCGAGTACAAGAAGGAAGCGTTCGATCTCTTCGAGGACATGTTCGAGCGCATGAAGGCGGCCGTGATCGAGCGGCTCTTCAAGGTGCAGATCGTCCGCGACACGCCGATGGCGCTGCCGGCCATCACGGCGTGGGCGGACGCGCGCGAGTCCCGCGGCGAGATCGCCGGCGAGCCGGCGCGGACCGCCGCGCCCGCGCAGCGCGTGCAGGCGGCGCCCCGCACCCCGACCGGGGAAAAGATCGGGCGCAACGACCCGTGCTACTGCGGCTCGGGTAAGAAGTACAAGAAATGTCACTACCTGAAGACGTAGAGGGCGATATCTAGGGTTTTACGGCGCCGCCACCCCAAGGGCTGGTGCTTTTTTCTTTGGTTGTATTGGGTCCCCCGTGCTAGAAAACCCCATGCGCCTCGAATCCGTTTCGCTGCACGGCTTCAAGTCCTTCGCGGAGAAGTCCGTCCTCAAGGTCACGCCCGGGATCACCGCGATCGTCGGGCCGAACGGATGCGGCAAGAGCAACATCTCGGAATCGGTCCGCTGGGCGCTCGGTGAGCAGAGCGCGAAGTCGCTCCGCGGGCAGCGCATGGAGGACCTGATCTTCCACGGCTCCGCCTCGCGCAAGCCGGTCGGCTTCGCCGAGGTCGAGCTGATCTTCAGCAACGATGGTGTGCTCTCCGTGCCGTGGACCGAGGTGGCGGTGAGCCGCCGTCTCTACCGCACGGGCGAGAGCGAATATCTCCTGAACAAGAACCCGTCGCGCCTGCGCGACATCCTCGACCTCTTCGCCGGCACCGGCGCCAACCCGCGCGCCTACTCGGTGATGGATCAGGACAAGCTCAACCACGTCCTGACCGCGAAGCCGCACGAGCGCCGCGTATTCATCGAGGAAGCCGCCGGCATCGCGCGCTACAAGCAGCAGCGCAACGAGACCGAGGGCAAGCTCGACGCGACCCGCCAGAACCTCGTGCGCGTGCGTGACGTCATGGACGAGGTGCGCCGGCAGCTCCACTCACTCGAGCGCCAGGCGAAGAAGGCGCAGCAGTACAAAACGCTGCAGGCCGAGAAGCGCGACCTCGGGCTCGCGCTGGTCGCCGCGGACTACGCGGGCCTCCGCAGCGAGGGTGAGCGGATGGCGGGAGAGCTCGTCCGCCTGCGCGATACCGAGGAGGGGCTGCGCACGCGCCTGGCGTCCCTGGCGGCGCGTGAGGCCCAGGCGCGGGAAGCCCTGCAGGTGAGCGAACATCGCCTGTCCGACCTCCGCCAGGCCGTTTCGAAGGTGCAGGGCGAGCTCGAGCGGCTCCTCGAGCGCCGCGAGCAGATGGGCGTCCAGATGCGCGAGCTCGGCGACGAGAGCGTGCGACTGGACGAGGAAGTCCGCACGACGACCGAGCGCCAGGCGTCCATCGTCGGCGAGCGAGAGAACGTCCGGCTGGCACTCCGCGACACGGAGCAGGTCGCCGCCGAGCGGTCGCGGGCGGCGACGGAGTTCGAGGCCGCCCTCGAGCGTCAGCGCGCCGCCCTCGCTGTCGAGCGCGATCACTCGGAAGCGCTCCGTCTGGAGCAGACACGGCTGGCCGCCGAGCGCGTCGATCTCATGCGGAGCGCCGGCGAGCTGCGCGAGCGCGAGATCCAGCTGGGTCGCCGCGCCGAGCGGCTGGGCGCCGAGCTCGCCCAGGCGCAGGCTGAGGCCCAGCGCCTCGCCGGAGAGCGGGGGACTCTCGCCGCCGCGCGCGATCGGGCCGCGGCCGAGCTCGTCTCGCTGGAGGAGCAGCGCCAGCGGCTCGAAGCTCAAGAAGCCGCCGCGGAGCGCCGATTGACCGAGGCCGAGGCGCAGCTCGCCGATGCCCGTGTCGAGCTGGCGTCGCGGCGCTCGAGCTTCGAGGCGCTGTCCGAGCTCGAGCGCGCGCGCGAAGGCTATGGCGCCGGCGTGCGCGCCGTGTTCGCCGACGGCCGCCGCGACGCGCTCCAGGGCATCGTCGGCACCGTGGCCGATCTCCTGGAGGTGCCCTCCGGCATGGAGCGCGCCATCGAGGCGGTACTGGGCGAGCGGCTTCAGTGGGTGGTCGTCGAGCGGTTCGAGCACGCGCGCGCGGCCGTCGCGTACCTGCACGATCACGCGCTCGGGTCGGCGACGTTCCTTCCGCTCGAGCATCTGCCGGCGCCGTCCGACTCCATCCCGAGCGACAACGGTGTTCGCTGGGTCGCCCGGAGCGTGAGCGCCTCCGCGCCGCGCCTGGTTCATCATCTGCTCGGCCAGGTCGCGGTCGTCGAGCACCTGGACGAGGCGGAGAGCCTCTGGCGGCGTAACGGCGTCGTCGCGACGTACGTCACGCCGGGCGGGGAAGTCCTCGGCCCGACCGGGAGGCTCCACGGCGGCGGTGATCAGGCCGCGAGCGCGACGGAGCATTCGCTGCTGGCGCGCAAGCGTCAGCTGCGCGAGCTGGAGTCGGAAGTGCAGCGTCTGTCCTCGGTGGTCGAGGCGGGTCAGGCCGAGATCACGACCCTGGGTGCCGAGTTCGCCACACTTCGGGAGCAAATCGGCGAGCTCGCGCGCGCGGTGCAGGCGCGCCTGGCCGAGCGCCTCGCGGGCGACAAAGACGTCGAGCGTGCGGGGCAGGAGTACGCCCGCGTGCAGCGGCACGTGGAGACCGTCGAGGCCGAGTCAGGGCAGGTTGCGCGAGAGGCCGAGGAGACGAGCACGACCCTGGCGCAGCTCGGCCAGCGCATCGCGGTCGCGCGCGACGCCGAGGGCGCGCTGGAGGCGGCGGCCGCCCGTGCGCGGGACGCGATCGAGGGCGCGCAATCGGACGAGACCGCGCTCGGCGCCGAGCTCACGGCATGCCGGGTCGATCTCGCCTCGGTCACCGAGCGGGTGGAAGCACTCGGTCGCGAGCTTTCACGCGTCGACGAGATCGAGCGCGACCTGGCCGAGCGTTTGGCGCAGGCCGAGCAGCGCCGGACGCAGCTCGTCGAGCGGCGTGCGTGGCTCGCCGAGGAGCGCGAGCGGACCGACGTCGCGGCTCGTGAGGTCGCCGTGGAGCGCGATCGCACCGACGCCGAGGCGCGGCTGGCGACCGAGCACCACGAAGGGGTCGCCGCCGAGCTGCGCGCCGTCGAGCACGAGTCTCGCGGCGCCGAGAGCGAGCTAGGGAGGCTGGTGGCCTCCACTCACGAGATCGACATCCGCGCGACCGAGTGTCGGGTGCGACGCGAAGAGCTCGGGCAGGAGGCATGGCGCGTCTACGGCGTGGACGCCCCGGCGCTGCTCGCGCATTTCAACCCCGAGCGCGAGCTCACGACGGTTCGCGAGCGGGTGGCGGAGCTCGAGGAGCGGCTCGTCGCGATCGGGCCCGTGAACCTGGTTGCCGATGACGAATACCGTGAGCTCGACGAGCGGTTGACGTTCCTGAGGACCCAGCATGACGACCTCACCGCCTCGATCAAGGATCTGGAAAAGGCGCTGCGGGGAATGACGCGCACGGCTCAGGAGCGGTTCGTTCAGGCGTTCGAGGAGATCAATGGCCACTTCAGCCGACTCTTCGAGCGGCTCTTCGAGGGCGGGCGCGCCGAGCTCCGGCTGGTGGAGGCCGAGGAGGGCGGCGACCCGCTCGACACGGGCGTCGAGCTCATGGCCCAGCCCCGCGGCAAGCGGCTGCAGGCCGTGACGCTTCTCTCCGGGGGCGAGCGGGCGTTGACCGGGCTGGCGCTCCTCTTCGCCATCTTCTATTTCCGGCCGAGCCCCTTCTGCGTTCTCGACGAGGTTGACGCGCCGCTCGACGACGCAAACATCTATCGTTTTCTCCGTGTTCTCAGGGAATTGACCGGGCAGACCCAATTCCTGGTGATCACTCACAACCGGAAGACCATGGAGGCGGCTGACGTCCTCTACGGCGTCACGATGGAAGAGCCGGGTCTGTCGACCCTGGTCTCGGTCAACCTGAACGCTCAGTAACAGGATGAAGAAGCCGGCCGGATAAGCTACGCTCGAAGTATGTCGAGCGTCGGCGCGTACTTGCGCGGGTTGCGCGAGCAGCAGGGTATGTCGGTCGACGAGCTCTCCCGGGCAACGCGCGTGCTCAGCCACTATCTGGAGGCGCTCGAGTCGGACGACCTGCGCTCGCTTCCGGCGCCGGTCTTCACGAAGGGGTTCATCCGCGCGTACTGCCAGGCGGTCGGCGTCCCTCCCGACGAGGCGCTCAGGCTCTACGATCGAATCGGCGTGCCCGCTCCGGACCTGACGAAAGTCCCGGTCAATGCGGCTCGCGTCACCTCCGTGCCCCAGACCTCGCACCGCCCGGTCATTCACGAGCCGCCCGACTACCTGCCGGTGACTCCACCGGGTCTGCCGCCGCAAGGCGAGCCGCGTGACAGTCGCTCGCGGAAGCAGTCGCCGAGCGGCACGCCGAACGCACCGACGTCGAACGCCCCGGCGTCGAGTGCCTTGCCAGCGCCCGGCGCTTCGCCTGGGCCAAGCGCCTACGCGACGCCTAACGCTCCGGCGACCCCCATCACGCCGGCCGCGCCCAAGGCCCAGGCAGCGCCGGGCGCGACCGCCGCGCCGCCGGCCGCCGCCCCCGCGCCAGCCGCGGCTTCCGCGCCCGGCGCTCGCGGGCTCGCCTCGCCGTATCGGTTGATCGCGCGCACCACGGAGACGACGTGGATGCGCGTCCGGACCGACGACGGCCGCACCAGCGAGGAGACGATCCCGGCCAACGAGATCCGTGAGTGGATCTCGAACGGCCCCTTCGTGATCACGATCGGTAACGCCGGCGGAGTCAGCCTCGAGCTCAACGGCCGACCGGTCCCCCGCCTCGGCGCCAGCGGCTCGGTCGTCACTCGATTGGTCCTGCCCTCGGACAACCAGTGAAGTTCCTCTCGGCCCTGGGTGAGCGTCTCCGCGATGGGCTCAAGCGGTCGCAGGAATACCTCGCCGGCAGCCTCGGCACCGTGCTCGACACGGATCGCCCGATCGACGACGCGCTGCTCGAGGAGCTCGAAGAGCTGCTGATCGCGGCGGACCTCGGAGCCCAGCTGGCCGCTGACTTCACCAACCGTGCACGCGAAGAGCTCATGTTCGGCACCGTCACCCGCGCCAGCCAGCTCCGTCCGCTCTTCCGCCGCTTCCTCCTCGACACGCTGGCGCCGGCGGCGCAGCCCCTCAATCTCGATCACCATCCGGCCGTCGTGCTGCTGCTCGGCGTGAACGGCTCGGGCAAGACGACGACCGCCGCCAAGCTGGCGTCCTCGCTCAAAGGCTCCGGCAAGCGCGTGATCCTCGCGGCGGCCGACACGTTTCGCGCCGCGGCGATCGAGCAGCTCGAGCGATGGGGCGAGCGTGTCGAGGTCGAGGTCATCCGTCAGACCGCCGGTTCCGACCCGGGTGCGGTCGTGTTCGACGCGGTCAAGGCCGCCACGGCCCGCGACCTCGATGTCTTGATCGTCGATACCGCGGGCCGACTCCACACCAAGACGAACCTGATGGACGAGCTGGCGAAGCTCCGCCGCGTGATCGAGCGTCAGCTGCCGGGCGCCCCGCACGAGACGCTCATGGTTCTCGACGCGCCGACCGGCCAGAACGGTTTCGCTCAGGCCCGGATGTTTCACGAGGCGATCGGCCTCACCGGCGTGTGTCTAACCAAGCTCGACGGCACCGCCAAGGGCGGGATCGTCGTTCGCATCGTCCGCGAGCTCAAGGTGCCCGTGAAGCTGATCGGCTTCGGGGAACGAATCGAGGATCTCCAGCCGTTCGACCCGCAGGCGTTCGTGGACGCGCTGGTCGCCGAAGCATGACGGAAGGGGACCCAGCCGAGCGCTTCATGCGGCGAGCGCTCGAGCTCGCCGAGCGCGGACGCGGGCTCACCTCACCGAATCCGATGGTCGGCGCGGTCGTCGTCGCGCCGGGCGGCGAGGTCGTGGGCGAGGGCTTCCACGCGAGAGCCGGCGAGCCCCACGCCGAGATCGAGGCGCTTGGGGCGGCCGGGACGCGCGCCCGCGGCGCGACCCTTTACGTGACGCTCGAGCCGTGCTCGCATCAGGGGCGGACTCCGCCGTGCTCCCGGGCCGTGATCGATGCGGGCGTGGCGCGCGTCGTCGCGGCCGTCGGAGATCCCAACCCACTCGTCTCCGGACGCGGCTTCGCCGAGCTTCGCGGCGCGGGCATCGCGGTGGTCACCGGCGTCGGCGCCGCGGAGTCGGAGCGCCAGAATCGCGCGTTTCTCACCGCGATGCGCGAGCGTCGTCCGCACGTCACGTTGAAGGCGGGCATGACCCTCGATGGCAAGATCGCCGATCTGCACGGTGCCTCGCGCTGGATCACCGGAGAGCCCGCTCGCCGGCACGCGCATCGCCTTCGCAGCGAATCGGACGCGATCGTCGTCGGGATCGGGACTGTGCTGCGCGACGATCCTGAGCTCACCGTCCGTCTGGGCCAGCCCTGGCCTCGAGAGCCGTTGCGGGTCGTCCTCGACACCGGTGCCCGCACACCCGTCGGCGCTCGCTTGATCCAGGCTGGACGGCCGAGCTGCGCCCTGATCGCCGTCGGCGCCGAGGCCCCGGAGAGCCGCGTCCGCGAGCTCGCCGCCTCGGGCGCCACGGTCGTGTCCTGCCGGACGCGGGACGGCCGCGTCGATCTGGGCGCGCTCCTGGCCGAGCTCTTCGCCCGGGAGGTTCGCGCGGTCCTCGTCGAGGGCGGCGGCGAAGTCCATGGGGCGTTTCTCGACGCCGGGCTGGTCGATCGAGTGGCGTTGTTCGCGGCGCCGCTTCTGCTCGGCGGACGCCGCGCGACGCCCGTGGTGGGAGGCGCCGGGCGTGAGCTCAAGAGCGCGGTGCGGCTCGGCGGCTTCGCCGTGACGACCATGGGCGACGATCTGCTCATCGAGGCCGACGTCGTCCGTGAGCCGCGAGGCGCCTGATGTTCACGGGCATCGTCGAGGAGGTCGGCTCGATCCGGACCATCGAGCTGAGCCCTCGTCTCGCGAGGCTCGCGATCGACGCGAGCGTGACGGTCGAAGGGGTGGACGTCGGCGGCAGCGTCGCGGTCAACGGGGTCTGCCTGACCGTGATCGAGCGGCGGCCTGCCGGCTTCGTCTTCGAGATCGGTCCCGAGACTCTCTCGCGCACGGCGCTCCGGCACCTGACCCCGGGCGACCCCGTGAACCTCGAGCGACCCCTTCGCTTCGGCGGCGCCCTCGGCGGCCACCTGGTCCTGGGGCACGTCGACGGTGTGGGAACCGTGGACGCCGTAACCCGTGTAGAATCAACGGCGCGGGTGCGGGTGACGCTGCCGAGCCGCGACCTCGAGCCCCTGCTGATTCCCCAGGGCTCGGTCGCCGTGGATGGCGTCAGCCTCACGGTGGCGGCGCTGGGTGACCTGACCTTCGAGGTCATGCTGATTCCGCACACGCTGGCGGTGACGACGCTTGGACGGCTCAAGCCGGGGCAGGCGACGAACATCGAGGCGGATGTGATCGGCAAGTATCTGGTGCGCTCGCTCGCGCTGAGGGGGACGACATGACCGGGTTTTCGACCATCGAGGAGGGCATCGAGGAGATCCGTCAGGGGCGCATCCTCCTCGTCGTGGACGACGAAGATCGCGAGAACGAAGGCGACCTCGTGATGGCGGCCGACCGGGTGACCCCGGAAGCCGTGAACTTCATGGCCAAGCACGGTCGGGGCCTGATCTGCGTCCCGCTGCTCGGTGAGCGTCTGGACGAGCTCAAGATCTCGATGATGGTCTCCGACAATACCGCTCCCATGGGCACCGCGTTCACGGTCACCGTCGACGCCAAGCGGGGAGTTACCACCGGCACCTCGGCCTACGACCGTGCCGTCACGATCCGCACGCTCGTCGACCCGCTCATGCGCGCCGACGACCTCACGCGTCCGGGCCACATTCTTCCGCTGCGCGCGATGGGTGGTGGTGTTCTACGGCGCGCCGGTCATACCGAGGCCGCGATCGACCTTGCCCGGCTGGCGGGGTGCTACCCGGCAGGCGTCATCTGCGAGGTCCTCGACGAGGACGGCGGCATGGCGCGCGTGCCGCAGCTGACGGAGCTCGCGACCACGCACGGCCTCAAGATGATTACGATCCGGGACCTCATCGAGTACCGGATCCACAAGGAAAAACTGGTCCGGCGGATTGCGACGACCAAGCTTCCGACCGACTTCGGCGAGTTCACCGCGATCGCCTACGACACCACGGTCGACAGCCGCGTGCCGCTCGCGCTGGTGATGGGCCCGGTGTCCGGCGACTCGCCGGTGCTCGTCCGCGTCCACTCCGAGTGCCTGACCGGGGACGTCTTCCACTCGCGCCGGTGCGACTGTGGCCTCCAGCTCGACAAGGCCCTCAGCCGGATCCAGGCCGAGGGGCGCGGGGTCTTCGTGTACATGCGGCAGGAGGGGCGTGGGATCGGGCTCCTCAACAAGATGCGCGCGTACGAGCTCCAGGATCAGGGCAAGGACACGGTCGAGGCCAACGTCGCGCTCGGATTCCACGCCGATCTGCGTGATTACGGCATCGGAGCTCAGATCCTGGTCGACCTGGGGGTCAAGAACCTGAAGCTCCTGACCAACAACCCCAAGAAGATCGTCGGCCTCGAAGGCTACGGGCTGCACATCTCCGAGCGTGTCCCGATCGAAATTCCCGCGACCGAGACGAACCGGAAGTACCTCAGCACCAAGCGCGACAAGCTCGGGCACCTCCTGTCGTCGCTGCCAGACTGATATGGCCGGTCGCGCGCCGAAGTTTCGCCGGGCCTCCGGGAGCACCGGGTCGTTCAGGTTTGCGATCGTGGCGGCCCGCTTCAACGAGCGCATCACCCAGCGACTCGTCGCCGGCGCGCTCCAGGCCCTTCGTGCCGCGCGGCTCGGCCCCGACGCGATCGAGGTCCACTGGGTGCCCGGATCCTTCGAGCTTCCTCAGGCGGCGAACCACCTCGCGACGAGCGGGCGGTATTCTGGAATCGTGTGCGTCGGCGTCGTGATCCGAGGACAGACCCCCCACTTCGAGCACGTCGCGCGCGAAGCCGCCGCCGGGATCAGGCACGTCGCGCTCACGACGGGTGTGCCCACGGCCTTTGGCGTCATCACGGCGCTCAGCGAGGAGCAGGCGTGGGCGCGCGCGGGCGGCGACGTGGGGAACCGCGGCGAAGAGGCGGCCGAGGCGGCGCTGCAGATGGCCGAGTGGATCCGACAGCTTGGCGACCGTCGGGCGGGCCGAAGCCCCGCGCGCCCCGGACAGGGACATGTACGCCGACGATAAATCGGGCCGCCGATCGGATCGCCGGGGATCGGCTCGCCGCGGGCCGGCTCGCCGCGAGTCGAATCGCCGCGGGTCGATGTTGGCGTGTCGGAGCCACAAGCGTCTTTCTCAGGCCACCCTCGGTCCAAGCCGGCCTCACGGTCCCCGCTCCAATGGCTAAGCGCAGGAAAGCCCGCGAGGTCGCGCTCCAGTTCCTTTATCAGCTCGACCTCAACGGCGACGACGATCCGATCCCCCACGACGAGGAGTTCTGGGCGCGCCATCCCCTGGACGACGACACGCACGCGTTCGCCGACGCACTCGTCCGGGGCACGAAGTCGAACCAGGCGAAGATCGACCACGCCATCTCGCAGTTCGCCGAGCACTGGGATCTCGAGCGGATGGCCGTCGTCGACCGCAACATCCTCCGGCTCGCCGTCTACGAGCTCCTGTGGATGGCGGACGTGCCGCCGAAGGTCGCGATCAACGAGGCCATCGAGATCGCCAAGAAGTTCGGCACCAAGGAGTCGAGCCGGTTCATCAACGGCTTGCTCGATCGCATCCACAAAGAACTCCGTCCGACGTTCTGAGCTGTCCCGTGCGGTACGCGGTGCTTTCGGACATCCACGCCAACCTCGAAGCGCTCCAGGCGGTTCTCGCCGACGCGGCGCCGAGGACCGACGCGACGCTCTGCCTCGGAGACCTGGTGGGCTACGGCGCCGATCCCGTCGCGTGCATCGAGATCGTAGCCGAAAAGGCGCAGGCGATCGTCTCGGGCAATCACGAGCACGCCGTCGTGGGCCTCATCGATCTCGAGTGGTTCAACGTCCACGCGCGCGCCGCCGCCGAGTGGACGCGCGAGCGGCTCGACGACGATCACCGGACATATCTGGCCTCGCTGCCGCTGGTCGCCGAGTTGGGTGACGCCACGCTCGTGCACGCCTCGCCGGACCGTCCGGACGAGTGGGAATATCTCCTCACCGCGCAGGACGGCTTCGACGCGTTCTCCGCCTTCGCGACGCGGCTCTGCTTCGTCGGCCACTCGCACCTGGCCGGAACGTGGTCCCTTGGCTCCTCCGGACCCGAGCATCGGGTCGGCGCCGTCGATATCGAGCTCGAGCGCGGCCGCCGGTACCTGGTCAACGTCGGCAGCGTCGGTCAGCCTCGCGATCGCGATCCGCGCGCGGCGTACGCGATCTGGGACGTCGAGCACAGCACCATCTCGATCCGCCGCGTCGTCTACGACGTCGAGCGGGCGCGCGAGAAGATCCTCCGCGGGGGCTTACCGCGGTTCCTGGCCGATCGGCTCGCGTGGGGCTCCTGAGCCTGCGTCCCTTCCCTCGCCGTGCCCTGGTTCTCGTGGCGACCGCCTTCGTCATGGGGCTCGGGTTTCCCCGAACCGACTGGGAGGGCGTGGTCTGGGTGGCCCTCACGCCCCTGATCGTCGAGGCGTTGCGCCAGCCCATCCGGGTGGCGTTCGCGTGGGGGTGGGTCTTCGGGACCGTGTTCTATCTGGTGCTTCTCAGGTGGCTCGACTACACCTTCAACACCTACAGCTCGATCCCCTGGCCGCTCACGTTTGGTCCGACGTTCGCCCTCGCCGGCTACTGCGCCCTCTACGTCGGCCTCTTCGCCGCCGCCGTCTCGTGGCTCGCGCAGCGCTCGATCGTCTGGGCTCTCTGCGCGTCCCCGTTTCTCTGGGTCGCCGGCGAGTGGATTCGCGGCCATCTGTTCGGCGGCTTCCCGTGGGGTCTCCTCGGCTACTCTCAGTATCTACGGCTCCCGGTCATTCAGATCGCGGAGCTCGCCGGCGTATACGCGGTGTCGCTCGTGATCGTGGCGGTCAACGCCGCGATCACCGGCTGCTTCGTGCTCGCGTGGCGCCCGGCGCTCGGCGCGGTCGCCCTGTCGGGGTTGCTGCTCGGTGGGACACTGGCGTTCGGGTTCTGGCGTCTCTCGGCTCCCGCCCCGCCGGGCGAGGTGACCGTGGCCATCATGCAGCCATCCATCGAGCAGCCGTTGAAGTTCGACCCCGCGTTCGCCACGACGACGCTCGGGATCTACCTGACGCTGACCTCGCGCGCCGGCGCCGAGCGCCCCGACCTGATCGTGTGGCCCGAGACCGCAGCGCCTTCGCCGATCCGGCGCGACCCGCAGCTCTTGCGAACACTCGGGGCACTCTCCGGCTCACTCCACGTCCCCCTCCTGGTGGGCTCGATCGACATTGATGGATCGACTCCACCGAAGGCACGTAACAGCGCGTTTCTGCTTACCGAACGGGGGATCATCGGCAGGTATGATAAGATCCATCTCGTCCCCTTCGGCGAGTACGTGCCGCTAGCGGGACTGTTCGGATTCGCCCGGAGCTGGGCCGAGTTCATCGCCGAGCTCGAGCCGGGCTTCCGCGCGAGCGTCTTTCCGGGCCCGCCAGCCCCGTTCGGAGTCGTCATCTGTTACGAGGGAATCTTCCCTGAGCTCGTCCGCGAGTTCGTGAAAGGTGGCGCGCGCTTGATCGTGAACATGACCAACGACGCATGGTTTGGCCGTACGAGCGGCCCGTGGCAACATC
>QHSQ01000240.1 GCA_003221615.1 Candidatus Rokuibacteriota bacterium
CGCCGCGCTCCAGGGCGACCAGACGCCGGTGGCCCGGATGGTGGCCGAGTTCAAGCGGCGACGCGATCTGTTCGTGGACGGCCTCAACCAGCTGCCGGGGGTGAAATGCGCCCGGCCGCGCGGCGCGTTTTACGTCTTTCCGAACATCACGGGGACCCGCCGGTCGTCCGCCGAGGTCGCCGAGCGTCTCCTGAACGACGCCGGAGTGGCCGCGCTGTCCGGCGCGGCCTTCGGCGCGCACGGCGAGGGCTATCTGCGCTTCTCGTACGCGAACTCGGAGGCCAATCTACGCCGAGCGCTCGAGCGGATGCGCCCGGTGTTCGAGCGCTTCGCGAAGTGACGGCCGCGCGCGGCGCGTGAGCCGTAGCACTGTCGCCGACGTCGTCGTCGACGGCCTCAGACGCGCCGGGACTCCGCGTCTCTTCGCCGTCACGGGGACGCGCGCCGACGGGCCGCTGCTCGATGCCGCGCGCTCGGCCGGTTTTCCCATCACGTTCGCCTCGAGCGAGGCCGGCGCGTGCATCATGGCCGCGGTCACCGGAGACCTCGTCGATGCACCCGGCGCGGTCGTGTTCGGCGAGAGCGCGGCGGTCTCGGCGGCGGCGCCTGCCGTGGCCCACGCAATGAGCGACCGCGCGCCGATGATCCTGCTGACGAGCGGCCATCCGGCGGCCGTGGCCGGATGCAAGGAAACGCTCGGAGTCGAGGCCGAGACGGCGGCGCACCGGATCGCTCACGCCGTTCGGCTCTCGATGACGACGCCACGGGGCCCCGTCCATATCGATCTCGGTGCCGATGTCGCGGGGCGAGCGGTCGTGCCGCTGGCGACGTCGTGCCGCCCCGACGTGCTGCCGTATCCTGACGCCGAGGCGCTCGATCGCGCGGCCGTCGCGCTGTCCGGCGCGTCGCGGCCGCTGCTGCTCGCGGGGATTCACTGCCGATCGGACGATGCCGCGCAGTGGCTGAGGGCGTTCGCAGAGGCCTTGCCCGCGCCCCTCCTCGCGACGGCGCGAGCGAAGGGCGCGCTCCCGGATCCGCACCCGCTGATGCTGGGCGTGCTCGGCGTGGCGGGCGTGGAGGAGCGCGTGCTGAGCCGCGCCGATCTCATCGTCGCGATCGGGCTCGATGCGCTCGAGCCGGTGCCGGCGCCCTGCTGGTCGACCCGGCCGGTGCTGGCGTTCGGTCCTGCCCCAATGCCTGACGGCCGGGGGCCGGCGGTCCACGTACCCGGCGACGTGGGCGTCGTCATCGAGGAGCTCGCCGAGCGGCTTCGCGACAAGCCGCGCGCCGACTGGGACGTCGCCGAGCTCGATCGGCTGAGGCGTGAGGGCGCCGCGCGCAACACCGGTGACGGGCTGGCCGCGCGCGTCGTGCGACTCGCGCGCGAGACGACGCCCGCCGGCACGATCGCGACGGTCGACATGGGCGCGCATCACGCGTGTGTGGCCGCCGCCTGGCACGCGATCGCGCCGCGCGAATTCCTGACGTCGAGCGCATCGGGCTTCGCGCTTCCGGCCGCGATCGCGGCCCACCTCGTCCATCCCGGGCGCCGTGTCGTCTGTTTCACGGACCCGACGGGGCTGACGGCGGCGGCGAACGAGCTCGAAACCGCCGCGCGGCTCGCCTCGCCGGTCGTCGTGCTCGTGCTCGACGAGGCCGGCTCGAACGTGGCCGCCGCGATGCGTCGGGCCCAGAGCTTCGGAATGTGCGTGTCCGCTATCGAGAGCGAGCCCGCGTTCGGCCAGGCGCTCGCTCGCGCGCTCGCGATCACGGGCCCATCGCTGATCGCGGCGCGGCCTTGACGATCCTCGCCCCCAGTGGTAGAAGCGGGCAACCGTTCGAGCCGCGAGAGGGGGTGAGATCTCTCCCGGTCCTCTAAGTCCTTCCTACGTCGCACCCTGCGAGCTCCAAGGAGCGTCTATGCAACGGACCTCGCGTCGACACTTCGTCCGTGTCGCTTCCGGCGCGACCGCCGGCATGGCTACCTGGCTGGCCCTCGGCAAGGCGCCCGCGCTCGCCCAAAAGCGCGAGCTGACGTTTCTGAGCTGGAATCACTTCGTTCCCGCCTCCGACGACGAGCTACGCCGACAGGCCGAGGCATTCGGCAAGCAAGCGGGTGTCACCGTGAGAGTGGACACCATCGCCCATCTGCAATTGCCCGCCAAGCGCGCGGCCGAGGCGCAGTCGCAGTCGGGCCACGACCTGATCTTCGGGGGCGGGGCCGACCCATTCCTGTTCGAGAAGCACCACGCCGACGTCGGGGATCTCATCGACGAGCTCGGGAAGAAGTACGGCGGATGGTACCCGTTTGCCCGCGAGGGCTCCCTCACGGGATCGGGATGGAAAGCGGTACCGTGGTTCTGGATCTCGTTCCCGGCGACCTACAACATGACGCATTTCAAGCAGGCCGGGCTCGAGTATCCGAAGACCTGGGACGAGCTTCTCAAGCACGGGAAGATCCTCAAGAAGCAGGGCAATCCGGTCGGGATCGCCATCAGCCACTGCGCCGACGCCAACACGACGTTCTGGTCCGTGCTCTGGTGCCACGGCGGCAAGGTGCTCGAGGCCGACGGCAAGACCATCGCGATCAAGTCCGACCAGACCGAGCGCGTGATCGAGTGGTACAAGGAGCTCTACCGCGGCGCGATGGAGCCCGAAGTGCTCTCGTGGGATGACGCGTCCAACAATCGCTGCATCCTCGCCGGCAAGTGCTCGTGGATCCACAATCCGATCAGCCCGTACAACGCCGCGCTCGCGAAGGCCATGCCGATCGCGGACGAGATCAACCACCACCCGAGCCCGGCGGGGCCGGCCGGCACGCACTCGGCGCCGCCGATCAACGGCATCAGCATCTGGAAGTTCTCGAAGAACATCGCGCTCGCCAAGGACTTCATCCGATTCCTGTTCCAGAAGGAGAACTACGACGCGTGGATCACAGCGTCCAACGCGTTCAATCATCCGCCGCTGAAGCATCTGGCCGACCATCCGATCTGGTCGAAGAATCCGAAGTTCGCGATGCTCCCGAAGGAAGCCGAGTACGCGCACGAGCGCGGCTGGCCCGCCAAGCCGAGCGCCGCGGTGCAGCTGGTGCAGGTGAACTACGTGCTGCCCGACATGGTCGCGAAGGCCGTGAACGGCATGCCGACCAAGCGCGCGATGGACTGGGGCCAGGAGCAGGTGAAGCTGGCGGTGCAGGGCAAGCTCAAAGAGGCCGGCGCCGCGTAGCTGGGCAAGGAGCGTGGCCATGAGCAGAACGATCAGCCGTCGGCGATTCCTCAAAGCCTCCGCAGGCGTCGTCGCCGTGACGTCCTCGGGCTTCCTCGAGCGCGCGCCCGCTTTCGCCCAGAAGCGGGAGCTGACGATGCTCACGTTCAATCATTTCGTGCCGGCCTCGGACGACGAGCTCAAGCGGCAGGCCGAGCTCTTCGCCAAGCAGGCCGGGGTGAGCGTGCGCGTCGACACGATCGCCGGCCCGCAGATGTTCGCCAAGCGCGCGGCGCAAGCCGCGTCGCAGTCCGGCCACGACATCATCGTGACGGGCGCCGCCGACCCCTTTCTGTACGAGCAGCAGCTCGTCGACATGGGTGATCTCGTCGCGTATCTCGGCGACCGGTACGGCGGCTGGTACTCGTTCGCCAGTCAGACGTGTCAAACGAGCTCGGGGTGGCGGGCGGTGCCGTGGTTCTGGGTCGCGTTCCCCGGGTGCTACAACGACGTGCAGTTCAAGCGGGCGGGGCTCCAGCCGCCGAAGACCTGGGACGACCTCCTCAAGGCGGGGAAGATCCTCAAGAAGCAAGGCAACCCCGTTGGGATCGCGATCAGCCACTGCACCGACGCCAACATCTCGTTCTGGTCGATTCTGTGGAGCCACGGCGGCAAGGTGCTGGAGCCCGACGGTAAGACGCCGGCCATCAACAGCGACAAGGCCGCCCAGGTCGTCGAGTGGTACAAGGATCTGTACGCGAACGCCATGGAGCCCGAGGTGTTGTCCTGGGACAATGCCTCGAACAACCGCTTCCTCCTTTCGGGCAAGGGCTCCTGGATCCACAACGCGATCAGCCCCTACGTCGCCGCGGTCGCGAAGAGCATGCCGATCGCCGACGAGATCAACCATCATGCGAGCCCCGGCGGCCCGGGCGGGATCCATAGCGCGACCGGCGTGAACTCGCTGGCGATCTGGAAGTTCTCGAAGAACGTTTCGCTCGCGAAGGACTTCATCAAGTTCCTCTTCCAGAAGGAGAACTACAACTCCTTCATCGTGGGAGGCAGCGCGTTCAACCAGCCGCCGCTCAAGAGCTTCGCCGAGCATCCGATCTGGGCGAGCAATCCGAAATACGCCATGCTGCCGAAGGAAGCCGAATACGTGCACGAGCAAGGCTGGCCGGCCAAGCCCAATTCGGCGGTGCAGCTCATCATCGTCAACTTCGTCCTGCCCGACATCGTCGCCAAGGCGATCAACGGCATGCCGACCAAGCGCGCGCTGACCTGGGGCGAGGATCAGATCAAGCTCGCGCTGCAGGGCAAGCTCAAGACAGAGGGGAAGTCATAGCATGGCCGTCAGCCAGCGCGCGCTCGAGGCGACCGGACTTCCGCGGCTCAGCCGTCTCGCGCGGGTCCGCGAGTGGTGGGAGCAGGAGCACGTCTTCGGCTACAGCCTGATCGTGCCCGCGCTGGCCCTGATCGTGGGCCTGGTCGCCTATCCGTTCGGGATGGCGATCTACTTCAGCCTGTCGGACTACTGGGTCGGCTCACCCGGGAGCTTCGTCGGGCTGCAGAACTTCCGCGACATCGTCGGCAACGAGATGTTCCAGCAGACCGTCTACAACTCGTTCGTGTTCTCGATCATCGCGGTCGTCTTCAAGACGGTGCTCGGGGTGTGGCTGGCGATGCTCCTGTTCCGGAACTTCCGATTCAAGCGACTGATCCGCGGGGCGGTTCTGCTGCCATGGGTCATCCCCACGGCGCTCTCGGTGCTCGCCTGGGGCTGGATGTTCGACTCACTCTACAGCGTCGTGAACTGGACGGCGATCCATCTCGGGCTCATCAATCCCCCCGGGCCCAACTGGCTCGGCATGACGAGCTACGCGATGACTGCGGTGATCGCCGTCAACGTCTGGCGCGGCCTGCCCTTCTTCGCGATCATCGTCCTGGCCGGTCTCGTCTCGATCCCGCGGGAGTACTACGAGGCAGCCGAGGTCGACGGCGCCGGCTCGTGGGGCCGCTTCCGCAACGTCACACTGCCGCTGCTCAAGCCCGTCCTCGCCGTCGTGATCCTGTTCTCGACGATCTTCACCTTCTCCGACTTCAACATCGTGCAAGTGCTCACGCGCGGCGGCCCGGTCAACACGACGCATCTCTTCGCCACGCTCGCGTACCAGATCGGGCTCACGGGCGGCAATCTCGGCCAGGGCGCGGCCGTCTCGCTCTTCCTGTTCCCGATGCTGGCCGCCATCGTGTTCATCCAGCTTCGCTACATCCGGAGGGAGTGACGTGAACGTCGGCGTCAGGTCACGCGGCTGGCGGATCCGGTCGGCATTGTTCGGCTACGCGAACATGATTCCGTTCGTCGCGTTCGCCTTGTTCCCGTTCTACTACATGGTGATCACCTCGTTGAAGAAGGACGCCGAGCTCTACAGCCTCAAGTCCGTGCCGTTCCTCATCCAGACCGGCGTGATCACCGATCACTATCGCTATCTCTTCTTCAAGACCGACTTCCTGACCTGGGTGAAGAACAGTCTGATCATCAGCGTGGTGGCGACGGCCGTATCGCTCGTGATCGCGATCCTGGCCGGCTACAGCCTCGCGCGTCTCCGCTACCGGGGTGTCGGCGCGTTCGGGACGGCCGTGTTCATCACGTATCTCGTGCCGCCGACCCTGCTCTTTCTGCCGCTGTCCCAGGTGGTCGTCTGGCTCGGAATTTCGGACACGATCTGGTCGTTGATCGTGACGTATCCGACCTTCCTTGTCCCCTTCTCGACCTGGCTCCTCATGGGCTACTTCCGTACGATTCCGAGGGAAGTCGAGGAGTGCGCGCTCGTAGACGGGGCCAGCCGGATGCAGACGCTGGTCCGCATCGTCCTGCCCATGGCCATTCCCGGGATCGTCTGCGTCACGCTCTTCGGCTTCACCCTGACCTGGAACGAGTTCACCTACGCGCTCACGTTCATCTCGCAGACCGCCAACAAGACCGCGGTCGTCGGCGTCACCGCGGATCTGATCCGCGGCGACATCTACTACTGGGGCTCTCTGATGGCGGGCGCCGTCGTCGCGAGCCTCCCGATCGTCGTGATCTACGTCTGGTTCCTCGACTACTACGTCTCCGGCCTCACCGCTGGCGCGGTAAAGGGCTAGCGCGACTCGATCATTCGCGACTGCGACGAATGCCGGGCGGGTGGCGCCCTGCGACAGGCCCCGCCCGCCTCGTGCGCCTGCCGCGAATGATCGAGTCGGGCTAGCCCTTCGCCGAGCGGCCGCTTAGACGGCGACGATCGCGGGGTCGATGCGCGCGACAACGTAGCCGGCCACCGCGCCCGCGCCGAAGCCCGGCGAGAAGACACGCATGGGCCGGTCGATGACGCCCTCGCGCACCGCGTCCTGGATCGCGATCGGAATCGACGCCGAGGAGGTGTTGCCGACCCTCTCGATGTCAAAGTAGAGCCGCTCGGGTCCGACGCCCGCGGCGGTGGCGAGATCGAGGACCATCGTCTTGTTGGCCTGGTGGGGCACGATCAGGTCGACGGCGTCCAGCAGCGAGCCCGTCGCGCCGTCGGGCCGGGGGAGTCCGCGCAGCTCGTCGATCATCTGGGTGAGATAGCGCCGCACCAGCGCCATCACTTGGGGTCCGTAGACGGTGATGTTGTTGTCGAACTCGGGATTGGGCCAGATGATCGAGTCGACCTCGCTCATCGGTCCGCTCGCGTACGTCTGCACCCACTCGATGTCAGGCGCGGCGCCCGGCGGCGCCGGCACGACGACGAGCGCCGCGGCGCCGTCGCCGAAGATCATCCGCGACGTGCGCACGGTGCCGATCTTGTCCGAGAACTTCTCGCCGCAGACCAGCAGCACCGGGCGTTCGACCTCCTGGAGCAGGCGCACCGCCTCGGCCAGCCCGTACGGCAGGCCGGCGCACGCGGCGACGATGTCGCACGAGGCGTGGGTCTGGAAGAGCCCGAGCTGGCCCGAGAGCCACGTGGCGAGCGACGGCATCATCTTGGCGCTCGTGCACGAGCAGAAGAGGACGGCGCCGATCTCCTCGGGGCGCCGGCCCGATTTCTCGAGGGCCCGTTGCGCCGCCAGCAGTGAGATGTGGTCCAGATCGAGCTCGGTATAGAGTCGCTCGACGATCCCGGTCTTCCGCTCGATCTCCTTCGCCGTCATCGGCGACCAGCAGTACGCCGCGTTCCGGATGAGGTCGTCGTTGGTACACACCCGCTCACCGCGGTAGACCGCGAGGGCCTCCAGCCGCGGCATGACCGAGAATCGCGCGCGCACGTCGATCGGCACGAACGGGCGCGCCGGCGGGCGCGACTCGAGCGGCGCCGGGCGGCGTGGCCGTACGCGATGCCCGCCCTTCACGCGTCGGATGAACTGGAGCACCTCGGTGCTGCGCGGCTGGAAGACGACGACGAAGTCGTCGTCGTGCAGCTTGCCGACCTCGATCACGCGCGTCTTGGCCCGGTCCCAGCGGTACTGGTTGTGGAGCACCATCGCCTGGCGCATGAGCGCCTCGACCTCGGGCACCCGGTGCGTGTATTCGATGATGTCGTCCCAGCCGTAGCCGGGATAGTCGGGGTTGTAGGCGAGCAGGTGATAGGTGAGGTTCTTCGGGTTGGAGAGGATCTCGCCGACCGTCGGCTTGATCGGCGGCAGCTCGGCGCCCGCCCCCTTCTTGTGACGGAAGACGTCGAGGAGAATGCGGGAGATCTTGTCCTCGGTGCCCTCGTCGAAGCTCGGCGGCAGCGCTCGATAACCGGCTTCGATCGCGGCCGCCAGCTCGGTGCCCTCCCAGCCCTTGAAGACCGGCAGGAACACGTCGTCGCGGGTCTTGGGCACGTCGCGCCACCGCGTCGGACGCTTTTCGTACATCGTCATCGCGTAGCGGTTCACCCAGAAGAGGTTGAGCGCGAGATCACGCAGGAGGTCGTAGCGTCCGGTGTAGGCGCGCGCGTCGACACCGGCGACGATGTCGGTCTCGGAGGGCGCCTTCTCCTCGAAGTCGCGCTTGATGACGGCGGCGAACTGCTCGAGCGTCTCGAAGATCGAGAAGTCGAGCTCGGGGAAGAAGTTGAAGGGGAACACGATCCGCCCGTAGCGATTCACGACGAACGGCTTCATGGTGTCGCTCCCTCGCGCGCGATTCTAGCAGGTATAATGACGCCATGCCGTTCTTGACCGACCGCGACCAGGCCGCCGTCCGCAAGGAGTTCGAGCGCATCGCCGGGCCCGTGAAGCTCGTGGTCTTCTCGCAGGAGCTGACGGCAGCGGAGCTCTGCCAGCAGAACGAGCAGCTCGTGCGCGAGGTCGCGGAGCTCTCCGATCAGATCACGGTGGAGGTGCTCAACCTCGCTATCGACCGCGAGCGCGCGGAGGCGTATGGCGTCGACCAGGTGCCGGCCATCGTCGTCGAGGGCAGCCGCGACTGGGGCATTCGCTTCTACGGCATTCCGCTGGGCTACGAGTTCAGCAACCTGATCGACTCGATCATCGTGGCGTCGACCGGCGAGCCCACGTTGTCCGAGGACACGCTGGCTTCGCTGCGCGCGCTCGCGTCCGACGTCGACATCAAGGTCTTCTCGACTCCCACCTGACCTCACTGCCCCCGGGCCGTGCGCCTGGCGCAGCACATGTCGGTTGCGTCGGACCGGGTGCGATCGACCGTGATCGAGGCCAACGAGTTCCCCGAGCTGTCGCGGGCCTATCAGGTGATGGGCGTGCCCAAGGTCGTGATCAACGATCGCGTCCAGTTCGAGGGCGCCCTGCCGGAGCAGGACTTTCTCGGGGCCGTGCTCCAGGCGGTGGAGACCTCCTGAGACGTAGCCTCCCGATCGAGACGAACCGCGCACTCCGGCCGGACCTCCTGTTCGCCTATGGCACCTTGATGCGAGGCTACGCGCTCCATCGCGTGCTGGCCCCGGGGGCGACGTTGCTCGGCGACGGCGCGGTCCGCGGGCGTCTGCTCGACCTCGGGCGCTACCCCGCACTGGTCGACGGCGCCGGGCGCGTGCGCGGCGAGATCTACCGGCTCGACGATCCCGAACTTCTCCCGGTGCTCGACCGGGAGGAGGGGTACAATTTCGAGCGCCGCCACGCGATCGTCACGCTCGCGAACGGCCGGCGCGCGCGGGCGTGGGTCTACCGCTACCGCGGTCCACAGAATCGGGCGGTCCCCATCCCGGACGGGGACTACCGGCGGGTGCACCCGCTACAGGAGAACGTCAATGGCGATGACCGCCGCTGAGCTCGTCAAGGCCGATCAGGAGCACCTGATCCACCCGCTGCACCACCCCATCGACAACGCCGAGCCGATGATCTACGTCCGCGGCCGCGGCGCGACCATCCAGGAGATCGGGGGCCACGAGTACATCGACGGGCTCTCCGGGCTCTGGAACGTCAACGTCGGTCACGGACGCGCCGAGCTGGCCGACGCCGCGGCCGCCCAGATGAAGGACCTCGCGTACTTCTCGGGCTACGTCGGCTCCTCGAACATTCCGGCCATCACCCTGGCGAACAAGCTCATCGAGCTCGCCTACGACAACATGCAGGCCGTGTTCTTCACCTGCGGCGGCGCCGAGTCGAACGAGTCGGCGTTCAAGACCGCGCGCTTCTACTGGAAGACGCAGGGCAAGCCCGACAAGGTCAAGATCATCTCGCGCCAGCAGGGCTATCACGGCGTCACCCTGCAGGCGATGAGCGCGACGGGAATGGGCGCCTACTGGAAGATGTTCGAGCCGCGCGTTCCGGGCTTCATCCACATCCAGACGTGCTACCCCTATCGCTTCCAGGGCGCCAAGGCCGGCGAGACCGTGGGGCAGGCGGCCGCGCGCGAGCTCGAGGAGACGATCCTGCGCGAGGGGGCGGACACCGTGGCCGGATTCATCGGCGAGCCCATTCACGGCGGCGGCGGCGTCATCTATCCGACCGACGACTACTGGCCGCGGGTGCGTGAGGTGTGCACGCGCCACAAGGTGCTGCTGATCGGCGACGAGGTCATCACGGGATTCTGCCGGACGGGCCGCTGGTTCGCGCTCTCGCACTGGGACGTGAAGCCCGACATCATGTCGTTCGCGAAGGGCGTGACCTCGGGCTATCTGCCGCTCGGCGGTATCATGGTCGCCAAGGCGATCAAGGAGGCGATGGACTCGGTCAAGCCCGAGGATCGCTGGATGCACGCCTACACCTACTCGAGCCACCCGACGTGCTGCGCCGTCGGCGTCAAGAACGTCGAGATCATGGAGCGCGAGCGGCTGTGGGAGAACGCGGCGAAGATGGGCACGCGCTTGCACAAGGGGCTCCAGCAGGCGTTCGGCGATCATACGAACGCGGGCGACATCCGGGGCGGCAAGGGCCTGCTCGCCGCGGTCGAGCTGGTCGAAGACCGCGCGACGAAGAAGAACTTCGCCGGCGACAGGCAGGTCGCGCAGCGCATCCAGGCCGAGATGATGAAGCGAGGGGTCGTGACGCGCACGCGGCCCTCGCCGGGCCCGCATCCGGCGCCGGGCGACTCGGTCTACTTCGCGCCGCCGCTGGTTGTGACCGAGGCGGAGGTCGACCGGCTCATCGGGGTGACGCGGGACGCCGTCAAAGTGGTCCTCGGCGTCTAGCCCTGGGAACGTCGTGAAGCTGATCACCGCCCACCGCATCCTCATCGGTGCGGGGATCGCGTTCTTCGTCTTCTACGCGGCGATCATCGTCGCGCGCGACCACACCCCGCTGGGGCTCGTGCAGGCCGTGGTCTCGCTGGCGGTGGCGGTCGGGCTCGTCTTCTACTACCGGACGCTCAAGCGATGGGGCTCCCGCCCGCCGTCCTGATCTACGACGGCGAGTGCGCGATGTGCCGGGCGAGCGCGCTCTGGCTCATGCGCCTGGCGATGTCAGGCGGCGCGCTCGAGATCCTTCCGTGCCGGTCGGCGCCGCGTCACGCCCGTTTCCCGCACATCAGCGACGAGATGTGCATGACGGCGATGCAGCTCGTGCTGCCGGATGGCCGCACGCTCGCCGGGGCCGACGCGGTGCCCGAGCTCCTTCACCGCATCCGCGGGCTCGGGTGGCTCGCGACAGTTTTCGCGCTTCCGGGGGCACGCCCGATCGCCCGGCGCGTCTACGCCTGGATCGCCAAAAATCGCATGCGCCTGTCCTGCGACCGCTAGGTCCGCCCGGCTCGGCGAGATCGCTGACGAAGCGCGAAGGGCCGGCATCGCGTCACCCGCCGTGCTGCTCACGGGCCCCACGGTCGCCCGCGCCTCCGTCCCCCTGAGCGTCCGGCGCGTGCTCGCTCGTGCCTGAATCTGAACGGCGAGTCATTCGGAGCCCGGCTGATACAATTGTCTCTGGCGCGCTTCCCATGCACGCATCCGAGATCCGAAAAGGAATGCACTTGCTGCTTCGCGGGCTCAGCCTGCAGCAAGTCGAGCAGCTTGCCCAGGCTTCGGTCGGCCAGAAAGTCGTCTCCGGCCACGCGCTCATGAACGAGGGTGATCGTCCGAGCGGACTGGTGTTCCTTCTGCAGGGCGGCGTCGAGATCTTCAAGCACGGGCCCGATGGGCAACGTCAGTCCCTGGCCAAGGTGGACGCGCCGACACTCCTGGGCGAGATGAGCCTCATCACCGATCGTCCCACGTCCGCGACGGTCATGGCCCTCAGCGAGTGCGAGCTCCAGCTCCTGACCAAGGCGCAATTCCAGAGGCTGATCGCCGCCGATAGCATCGCCGCCTACAGGCTCGTCGTGATCATCGCCGGAGTGCTCGCCGAACGGCTCGCCAAGCTCGATCGGAAGGTCCTCGAGCTGACGGGGCACTGGAACCTGTAGCGCGCGCCAGGCTGCCGGCGAACAGGACGACACCCGCACGCGATACGCGGCCATACGTCGGCTTGAGCCCGAATACGCCGCACAGCGATGCCGGGACGCGGATCGAGCCATTGGTGTCCGACCCGAGGCTCAGCGGGACCAGCCCCGCCGCGACCGCCGCCGCCGAGCCGCCCGAGGAGCCGCCGGCGATGCGCGTCGGATCGTGCGGGTTGTGCGTCGGCCCGTAGTGCGCGTTCTCCGTCGTGAAGCCGAACGCGTACTCGTCCATGTTGAGGCAGCCGACGAGAACGGCGCCGGCGCGACGGAGCGCGGCGACCGCCGCCGCGTCGCGTTCGGCGGGCGGCCGCTCGCGGTTGATCCGCGATCCGGCGAGCGTCGTGACGCCGGCGACGTCGAACAGGTTCTTCACGGCGAAGGGCACGCCGGCGAGAGGGCCGGGATCACGGCCGCACGCGATCGACCGATCGATCCGCTCAGCTTCGGAGAGCGCGCTCTCCGAAAGCACCGCGGTGAAACAATTCAGCGCGCCGTCGCGCTTGCCGATCCGATCGAGCGCCGCCGCCGCGACCGCGCGGGCCGAGACGCGACGCGAGGCGACGGCGCCGGCGATCTCGAGCGCGGAGGCGGCGCCGTCCGGGAGGCTCATCGGGTCACGGACGGAAGGTCGGCGCGGGCTCGACGTCGTCGGGCAGGGGAAATTCCGCGAGCAATCGCGCGGCGGTGAGGCGCCCGACGAGGATCTCGGCGACCGCGGCGCGGCTCACGGGCTCGATCGGGAGCCCAAGCAACGCGGCCAGCCGCTCGACGTCCGCCTCGCTCATGACTTCTCGCTCATGACGTCGGCCGCGCCGTGACGTACGGCCGCCAGCCGCCGTACTCGGTGATCTCGCGCTGGCCTTCGCAGAGCACCGGCTCGCCGAGCACGCCGAGCGTCTCCTCGCCGTCGGCCAGACGGACCTTGCCGACGCAGAGCCCGTGCGGCTCACCCAGCAAGATTGTCGCGAGCCCGGCCGCGGGCACCTCCCACACCTCGACCGCGATGGCCGCTCCGCCGTGCGCCACGCGAATCATCGCCGGATGCCGATCGCCGATCGACCAGAGGCGGTAGCTCGGGCCCGTCGTGGTCTCGCGCACGAACGTCGCGCCCGCGGCGAGCAAGTTCCCATTCAAGGCGAAGCCGCGCATCAGCGTGCCGTTAACCGCCAACCGAACGTTCAAGGCGCTCTCCTTCGAGCCGGTGGCAGGCCACCGCGTGGGGCCGTCTGCGACCGACCGTAGCACCGGCATCTCGTGCCGGCAACGGTCGAAGCCCTCCGGACAGCGCCCGTAGAACCGGCACACCGTGGGCGCCGGGTCGATCGGGCTCCGCGGTTCCCCGTTGAGGCCGGATCCGTGGTCTTCGCGAGCCGGGATCCAGGCCCGGCGCCGCTGAGGTGAGCGCTCGCGGGTAGGGATGGCGTGCACGGCGACGCGCTCCGGGAGCGGTGCAACGAGCTCTTCGGTGTCGGAATCCTGTCCGCGATCGAACTGCGTGGTGAAGCTCGAAAGAGGGGCGAACGCGGCGTCCTGACGATCGACGCGAAGTGAGCGCGAGGACGCGGGTGGCTCCTGCCCGGTGCGTGAGCAAATCCTCCGAGGTGCTTATTCGCTGGGCATCGATCGCAGGAGCTCGAGCCGCTAAGTTGGCGTTCCCGTTGATTACGGTGCCGCAGGCACGCGCCTTGCTGCCTGACGGCGCTGCGCGACAACGAGGTCGCTTGCGGGTAATGGCGCCCGAAGGTGGGCGCTGTTTTTTTTCTGGGCGACGCGCGGCGCGCGGCCCTCAGGAGGGATGACCGTGAAGGACCTTGGATCTATCGTTCGCACATGGCCGTGGAGAATCGCCGCAGCCCTGGTCGTCGCCTGTCTGCTGGCCGTCGGCGGCTGGGTGTTCGCCCAGGACAAGCCCGCCGCCCCGGCCGCGCCCTCGGCTCCGGCGGCCGCGCCGGCGCCGCCGCCGTCGAAGCCTGATCCGGCCGGCACGGCGACGGGCGGCATCGGCGACGTCACCGCCAAAACCGCCGGCAAGCCGACGCTCGAAGAGGTCGCGGACTTCGCCGGCCACAACCGGGTCTCCATCAACATCATGTGGACCCTGTTCACGGGCTTCCTCGTCATGTTCATGCAGGCGGGGTTCGCGCTCGTCGAGACCGGCTTCACCCGCGCGAAGAACGTCGCGCACACGATGATGATGAACTTCATGATCTACGCGATCGGCATGACCGGCTGCTGGATCATGGGGTTCGCGCTGCACATGGGTGGCCTCGGCGCGATCTCGACGATGGGCGGCACCGGCCTGCTCGACAGCGAGTTCACGATCAGCCTGTTCGGGAAGGACTTCGGCCTCTTCGGCATGAAGGGATTCTTCCTCGCCGGCTCGACTTACGACGTCGCCGTCTTCACGCTGTTCCTCTTCCAGATGGTGTTCATGGACACCGCCGCGACCATCCCGACTGGCGCGATGGCCGAGCGCTGGAAGTTCTCGTCGTTCGTCGTCTTCGGCTTCTTCCTCTCGATGTTCAGCTATCCGATCTTCGCCAACTGGGTGTGGGGCGGCGGCTGGCTCTCGCAGCTCGGCAAGAACTTCGGGCTCGGTCACGGGCACGTCGACTTCGCCGGATCGTCGGTGGTGCACATGGTCGGCGGCGTCACCGCGCTGGCGGGCGCGATGGTCCTGGGGCCGCGCATCGGCAAGTACAACAAGGACGGCTCGGCCAACCCGATCCCCGGCCACAACATCCCGATGGGCGTGCTCGGCTGCTTCATCCTGGCCTTCGGGTGGTTCGGCTTCAACCCGGGCAGCACGCTGGCCGGCAGCGACCTGCGCATCGCCGTGGTCGCCGTCAACACGATGCTGGCATCGGCGTCGGGCGCGATCTTCGCGATGTTCTACATGTGGATCAAGTACGGTAAGCCCGATCCGAGCATGATGGTGAACGGCATGCTG
>QHSQ01000147.1 GCA_003221615.1 Candidatus Rokuibacteriota bacterium
GAAGAGCGAGAGCGCGGCTGGTGAGGTTCTGGGACACGTCCGCCCTGGTGCCGCTGTTCATCGCCGAACGCGAGTCCGGCGCCGCCGTGAAACGACTCCGGGAGGATCCCGAGGTCGTGGTGTGGACACTGGCCCGCCTGGAGTTGCTCGCCGCGCTCTCGCGCCGCGGTCGCGACGAGCCCACCGCCGCCCGCCAGCTGGCCCTCGTGCGGCGGCACTTCCTCGAAGCCTGGGAGCGCTGGTCCGAGGTGACCGCGGCCGACATCGTCCGACGCCACGCCGAGCGCATCGTCGGCACTCACTCCCTTCGCGCCTCGGACGCCCTCCACATCGGCGCCGCCCTCGTCGCCGCCGAGCACGAGCCCGCCACCCTGGAATTCGTCACCTTCGACCGCCGCCAAGCCGCCGCCGCCGAACGCGAAGGCTTCCGCGTCCTCGGCCCCCCCTGAGCCCCCGGTTAAGCTAGTCCGCCGCCTAGGCCGATTTCGCCGGCTGGGCGACAAGCCAGAGAAACGGCCGCGGCTGCACCAGAGCGGCCGGCGAGGCCGAGGCGAGGGGAACGGGTGCGGTAGGGGCCGAAAGGACCCGTTCCCTCCAAGGGGCAACGGACACACCGCGCCCAGATGGAGCCCAGCCGCAGAGGGAAAAGCGAACGCATGCCGCGTGGTCCGTCGACCCCTACCGTACCCGTTCCCCTCGCCTCGGTATCGCCACGAAGCGCTCAAAGACCGCCGCGCGGACGGGACGGCTAGCTAGAACGGCTGGAGCGACGAATGTCGAGCATGGGCGCGAGCAATCCGCGACCGGGAACTTCCTCGATCTGCGTGATCGCATTCATGCGCGTGACAATGTCCTTGACGTTGTTGACGCCGTCACGCGCGCGCGCCGCCCACTGAGCGTCCTCGCTGTCGGCCGGGAGCCGCCGGGCGAGAATCGCGAGGCCGCCGGCCACGACCATGAGCGCGTTGTTGATCTCGTGCGCCGCCGCGCGGGCCAGGAGCGTCACCGCGCGCAGCTCCGCGGCGTCGCGCCGCGCGGCTTCCGCGGCTTCCGCTTGCACGACGTCGGTGAAGAGCCGCGCGAAGCCTCCGACGCCCACGACGCTGATGATCAGAAGCGGTAACCAGTCCCGCCGGAAGAGCTCCACGCCCCGGGCGCCCAGCAGGAGGAACGAGAGGAACGTGATGACGTAGACGGCTCCGCCCAACCCGAAGGCGTGACGCGCACGGACGCCGCCGTGGCGCCGCGCCCACTCCAGGACCAGGGCGGCCATGCCGGCGGTAGCCAGGAGGCCGAGCACTCCGGCCATCGCGCCGCCGCCGCCGCGCCAGGCGCGATATCCGGCGGCAACCACCGCGGCGATCAGCCCGGCCCAGCTCCCTTCGACCAGGGTCACGAGCGCGATCGGCACCGCGCGCGCGTCGACGTAGATGCCCTGGCCGACCTCGATCCGAGAAATCATCAGCGCGATCGTGAGGACTCCGAAGATGAGCCCGTTCATCAGCGACCGCAGCCGATGGTGGACGCGCCCGACCGACTCGAACCATCGTCGCGAGTACGAATAGAGGACGAGGCCCAGCACGACGATGCCCGCAGCCTCGACGACGTGATGGAGGTCCACGGAGAGCCTGGCGACGATCGCGTGAAAAACGTCCATGTGCCCCTCTCGGCTCGAGTGCGATGGCCTCCCGCCAGTATGCAGGCGCGGCGCGGCCCGCGGCAGTAGAATGTCGCTCGGTTTAGACACCGGGGCGGACGGAGAGGACGAATGACCAAGGATGAGCTGAAGCAGCGGGTCTACCAGGCGATCGAGCAGCGCGGCGAGGAGATCATCGGGCTCGGCGAGGAGATTCGACGCCATCCCGAGCTCGGATTCAAGGAGGTCAAGACGGCCCGTCTCGTCGAGGAGACCTTCAAGAAGCTCGGGCTGGCCCCGCGCTCAGGGTTGGCCATGACGGGTGTGCGAGCCGAGGTGGCCGGCCGCGGTGGTGAGGGCCCGACCTTCGCTCTGCTGGGCGAGCTCGACGCGCTGGTCGTCGCCGGCCATCCCGAGGGGGACGCGACGACGGGCGCCGCGCACGCGTGCGGGCACAACGCCCAGATCGCGGGGATGCTGGGCGCGGCGATGGGGTTGCTGGACGTCAAAGCCTTCGATCAGCTCGGCGGGCGCGTCGTGTTCTTCTCGGTCCCGGCCGAAGAGTACGGCGACATCGAGTGGCGCGTGGCTCAGGCGAGGGCGGGGAAGCTCGAGTTCCTCGGCGGCAAGCCTGAGCTCCTGAGACTCGGTCATTTCGACGACGTGGACCTGGCGATGATGATCCACACGACGTCGCGCGCCGAGGAGGGCAAGGCCGGCGTGCCCGCCTCGAACAACGGCTGCATCGTGAAGACCGTGCGCTACATCGGCCGCGCCGCCCACGCCGGCGGCGCCCCGCACATGGGCATCAACGCGCTCTACGCGGCGCAGATCGGCCTCATGTCGATCAACGCCGTGCGCGAGACCTTCCGCGACGAGGACACGATCCGCGTCCATCCGATCATCACCCACGGCGGCTCGCAGGTGAACGTGATCCCGGGCGAGGTGCGGCTCGAGACCTACGTGCGCGGGCGCACGATGGAGGCGATCCTCGACGCCAACGTGAAGGTCGATCGCGCGCTGCGGGCCGGCGCGCTGGCGCTCGGCGCCAAGGTCGAGATCGAGACCCTGCCGGGCTACATGCCGATGACCTGCGATCCGATCATGGCTCGCCACTTCCGCGACGATGTGACCGGGCTCTTCGGCGAGGAGAACTACCGGCAGATCGGTCACCGGACCGGATCGACCGACATGGGAGATCTCTCGCAGGTCATGCCGATCCTGCATCCCTACATCGGCGGCGCTAAGGGCACCGGCCACGGCGCCGACTTCGCCATCGTCGACAAGCCGCTCGCGTACCTCGGCCCGGCCAAGGCGCTCGCCGCGATGGTGGTCGACCTCATGTGGGACCGCGCCGCGGGTGCGCGCGAGGTACTGGCCAAGGCGAAGCCGCCGATGACGCGCGCGAGCTACCTCGCGGCCCAGCGCGGCCTGGCGCGGCGCGAGACCTACGAAGGGTAGGTCTCGCGCCGGCGCCTCGGGCTCAGCGGATCGGCTTCGGGAAGCTCTTCACCGCGAGCTCGCCGATCTGCTTGCCCATCGAGGCGCCGACCTCCGTCGAGAAGCGGTAGTGCACGCCATCGCAGATGCGAGCCTCGGCGACCTCCCGCACGAAGTCACCGACGCTCTTCCAGGTGCGCACGGCGCCGCCCGCGGTCGAGCTCGCCGAGCTCAAGGTCGGGGTCGGCCCGCTGCCGAGCTCGGCCTGGAGCACCGCCCCGAGCGAGGCTGACACGATGCAATGGGCGCACGGATATTCCGGGTGCATGGGAGTGTCGATGAACGGCGTCCAGCTCGGATCGCGCTCGGTCGCGTCGTTGCCGTCGACGTCGCCGTTGCGGATGGCCGTGATCGGCCGCCAGAGGTTGTACGTGTACTTGGCGTCGAAGACGGCGATGAGCGCGTCGTCCATGGCCATCGCCGCGATCGCCAGCAGGCGCGCGTTCGCGGTCACGTCGCGGCCTAGGACGGCCGCGACCGAGCGTGCCACGGGCCAGTAGACAGCCGGGGCGGTCGCTTCCCAGAACTTGGCCATGGCGGTTTGCTCCGGCGTCCGCCGGGTGCTGTTCTTCGCGCCGACGGCCTTGATCTCGTTGTAGTCACGCGTCCACGTCTCGCTCGTCAGGGCGGGCGGGGGCGCGGGCCGGAACTGCGAGCCGCTGGTCATCACCCAGGGTTTCCGCTTGCCCCAGTTGGGCACCGCCGGAAGCATGGTCGGCACGTAGACACCGGCCGCCGCGTGCGGGCGATACGTGTCGGGAACGCTCAGGCCCTCGTCCACGCGCGTCAGACAGGCAGTCGCCGCCTGCTCGCCGACCGCGATGCCGTTGCTCTTCGCCGGCCCGTCGGGCACGAGCTTCAACGCGGCCTCGTAGTCGGCGTCGATCGCCGCCTGCTGAGCGGGCATGAGCTTCGAGAGCGCCGTGCGCGTCGCGGCGGCGACCGCCGCGTCGACCGAGGAGCCGGGCGCCGCGTTGATCTTCGCCTGGAGCGGGGGGTAGCGGCCGGTGATCGCGTTGACCGCCTCGAACACCGATACCTGGACGAAGGCCATGATCCTCACGGCCGGTGGAGTGCCCGGGAACTTCGAGGCGACGTCGGCGGCTCTCGCGTTGGCGTCGGTGACGACGTCGGCGTCGGCGCAGAGAGGTCCGGCCAAGACCACGGCGGCGAGGGCGAGGGCAGCGGCGCAATGTTTCATAGGCATGAGTCGCGCTCCTTCATGCTCGGGTTGAGCACAGTTGATGGTCGAATGTCGGTTCAGCCGTTGACGTCAAGACCGAGAGCGAGTCGTCCCGAATAGAGAACCTGGGCGGGCTCGCGCACCTGGTGGTAGCGAGCGCCCTGCACGTCTCGAAAGAAACGCTCGAGCCCAAGCGGCCGGAAGAACGCGGCTCCGCCGGCGACTTCCATCGCTCGCTCCACCGTCTTGATGGCGGCATGCGCGGCGAGGGTGCGCCCGATCAGAACCTGGCCGGTCGTCTCGGCTCCCATGGGACCAAGGGCCGCGGCGTCGAGCATGTGACGGAGCCCGAGCCGCGCGGCCGTCAGCTCGTTCTCCATCTCGCCGACCAGCCGCTGGATCGTGGGATCCTCACGGCGCTTGGCCGCGACAGCGAGCGCCAGGGAGCGCGCGGCCTCGGCGACCCCGACGTAGACCGCATAGATCAGAGGAAGCGCGATCGCGGCCGTGACGTGCATCGGGAGGCTCCACTGTCCGGCCGGCCGGCGCACGCCGATGGCGGCGTCCGGCACGAACACGTCCTCCAGCATCGTGTCGTGCGATCCGGTGCCGCGCATGCCGAGCGTTCGCCACGTGTCCTCCCGCTTCACGCCGGCAGCGTTCAGCGGGACGGCGAAGTGAAGAACCGTCGGACCGTCCTTCGGGTCGTCGTAGATCGCCATGGTCATCAGCAGGTCGCCTGCGGGCGCGCCGCTGCTGAAGACCTTTCGGCCGCTGATCCGATAGCCGCCGTCGACCTTCTTGGCTGTGCCCGATCCTGCGACCCAGTCCGACCCGCCGCTCGAGACCAGAATCAGCTCCTCCGCCGCGACGCGACGAAGAAACGCGTCGACCGGGGCTTGCTCGTGGCGCCATCGCCAGGCCGGGATGAGCACCTGATGCGTGTGCATGGACAACGCCAGCGCGGTCGAGCTGCAGTAGGTCGCCAGTACCCGTAGAACGTCCGCAAGCTCGGCGTGTGAAGCGCCAGCGCCCCCGAGCTCGGTGGGGACACCGGCCGAAAAGAAGCGGTGTGCGCGAAGCTCGGCGTAGTTGTCGGCGACGAACGAATCGTCGGCATCGTGGGCGGCCGCGCGTGACGCGAAGCCCGGCCCGAGCTGCCGCACGATGGCGACCCAGTGATCGTGTGATCGGCTCTCTGCCATGGCGTGTCCTCTCGAGGCTCCGAGGGCGACGACCGGCGGCATCATCGCCCCACGATGCCCTCTGCGTTCAGACGCCGAAAGCCCAAAAAATGAACTTGCCCCGTAGCCGGGTCCGGCCTAAAGTCCCCCCAGAATGCACGGATACGGCCAGTTCTGTCCGGTCGCGGTTGCCTGCGAGGTCTTTGCCGAGCGGTGGACCCCCCTGATCCTTCGCGAGCTCTTCGCCGGCAGCCGGCGGTTCTCCGAGATCCGTCGGGGAATGCCGCTGATCTCGCGAGCGCTGCTGACCCAGCGCCTTCGCCATCTGGAGGACGTCGGCGTGATCGAGAGCCGACCAGCCGGGCGCGGCCGCGAATACAGCCTGAGCCAGGCTGGGGCGGAGTTCCACGGCGTCATCCAGGAGCTGGGCGCCTGGGGCCAGCGGTGGATCCACGGACGCGCCTCGGCCGAGAACCTCGACGCGATGCTGCTCATGTGGAACGTACGCCGCCGCCTGGCGGTCGATCGGCTGCCCGATCGACGCGTCGTCGTGCGATTCGACTTTCGCGGCGTGCCGGCCGGCCGCGGCCCGGCGACCTCTTGGCTCGTCGCCAGCCGCCAGGAAGTCGATGTCTGTCTCAAGGACCCCGGCTACGGAATCGACCTCGTCGTGGCCGCGGATCTTGGCGCGTTCACGCGGGTCTGGCTCGGGGACGTGTCGTTCGATCACGCCGTGCGCTCGCGCGCGATTCGTCTCGAGGGACCGCGCGACCTCGTGCGCGCTTTTCCCGGCTGGCTTCTGCTCAGCCACTTCGCCGGTGTCGCGCGGCCGCGGCCGGCTCGCGCGTCCTAGCGGCCTGACGGGCCAGAGATGTACGGGACGAGTCGCGCCGAGTTCCCGCGGCGCATCGTCTGTCTCACCGCGGAGACCGCCGAGATCGCCTTCCTGCTCGACGCCGGAGACCGTGTCGTCGGAGTCCCCGGCACGGCCCGCCGGCCCGAGGCGGCGCTGGAGAAGGCTCGCGTTGGCGGCTTCACCACGTTCAGGCTCGAGAAGATCCTGGCCCTCGAGCCGGATCTGGTCCTGGCCTTCTCCGATCTCCAGCGCGATGTCGTCCGCGACCTGATCGGCGCCGGCGTGGCGGTCCTGTGCACGAATCAGCGCTCGTTCGACGACGTCCTGAACGCGATGCTGCTGATCGGCGGGGCCCTCGGCTGCGAGATGAGGGCGCGCGAGCTGATCGGCGACATGCAGGACGAGCTCCGTCAGGTGCGCGAATACTCGGCGTCATGGCCCGACCGCCCGCGCGTCTACTTCGAGGAGTGGATGGACCCATTGATCTCGGGGATCAGGTGGGTGTCGGAGGCCATCGAGATCGCCGGCGGACGCGACGTCTTCGCCGAGCTCCGCGATCAGCCGGCGGCGCCCGACCGCGTCGTCGCCTCCGAGGCCGTCGTCCAGCGCGATCCTCAGATCATCCTCGCCTCGTGGTGCGGCAAGCCGGTCGATCCCGAGCAGATCAAGCGCCGACCCGGCTGGGCCGCGATCGCGGCGGTGAGGACCGGTCAGATCCACGAGATCGAGGGTGCCGATATCCTTTCCCCAGGCCCATCGCTCGTGCACGGAGTCCGACGCATCCACGAGATTATTCAGGCCTTTCACGCCACTGGCTAGCTTCGTGCCGCCGGGTCGGTCTTCACGCGACAGGTAAAATGAAGATGTAGGAGAGACGAATCCAAAAAGTTTGGGGCGCTGAGGGCCGCACGATAGGATTGGCCCTCACGACGGCCCGGGAGGCCGACCGCCAATGACAGATCTTGTCCGCACCCGTCCCGAGAGCTTCTTTTCCGATCGCTTCAGCATCACGTCCGATCTCATGGAGCGAGTTCTCGGCGGCAATCTCATCGGCAAGGTCGATGATGCCGACATTTACCTCGAGTACCGTGTCAACGAAGAGCTGGTTCTCGAGGAAGGCGCAGTCAAAAAGGCGTCGCGTCACGTGAGCCAGGGCGCCGGCGTCCGGGCCCAGTCGGCCACCCGGACCGGCTACGCCCACACGGACGAGATTTCGCTCAAGAACCTCGAAGAAGCCGCGCGCCAGGCGCGCGCGATCGCGGATCGCAGCACCGCCTCGGGAACCCTGGCGCTGCCGAGCCGCGGCCGGCCGCACGACCTCTACACCCTGGCCGAGCCGCCGATCGCCGCCGACCTCGCTCGCAAGCTCGATCTGCTCCGGCGGATCGACGCCGAGACGCGCGCGACCGATCCCCGCATCAAGCAGGTGATCGCGTCGATCACGAGCGAAGAGGTCATCATGCTGATCGCCACCGCGTCCGGCTGGACGGTCGGCGACATCCGGCCGCTGACCCGGCTGAACGTCACCACGATCGCCGAAGATGGCGGCAAGCGTGAGATCGGCTCGTACGGTGGCGGTGGGCGCGTGACCTTCGACTTCTTCCTCGAGGAAGGCCGCTGGCGTCGCTTCGCCGCGGAAGCCGCGCGCCAGGCCGTGCTCAAGCTCAGCGCGGTCGACGCGCCGGCCGGGTCGATGACGGTCGTGTTCGGCCCGGGCTGGCCGGGCATTCTCCTGCACGAGGCCATCGGGCACGGTCTCGAGGGCGACTTCAACCGCAAGGGCACTTCGGCCTTCGCCGGGCGCATGGGACACAAGGTCGCCTCCGAGCTGGTGACGGTGGTCGACGACGGGACGATCGCGAACCGCCGCGGCTCCCTCAACGTCGACGATGAAGGCACGCCGACCGGCCGGACGGTCTTGATCGAGAACGGGATCCTCACCGGCTACATGCAGGATCGGCTCAACGCCCGGCTCATGGGTATGAAGCCGACCGGCAACGGGCGCCGCGAGTCCTACGCGTATCCGCCGATGCCGCGCATGACCAACACGTTCATGCTGGCGGGGCAGGACGATCCCGAGGAGATCCTCAAATCGGTGAAGCACGGCCTCTACGCCGTGACCTTCGGCGGCGGTCAGGTCGACATCACCAACGGCAAGTTCGTGTTCTCGGCGAGCGAGGCCTACCTGGTCGAGGACGGGAAGATCACGGCGCCGGTCAAGGGGGCGACCCTGATCGGCAACGGCCCGGAGGCGCTCACGCGGGTTTCGCGCGTCGGGAGCGACCTGAAGCTCGACGAGGGCGTCGGCACCTGCGGCAAAGACGGCCAGTCGGTGCCGGTGGGCGTCGGCCTGCCGACGATCCGCATCGACGGCATCACCGTCGGGGGCACGGCGGTATGAAGCCGGCGCGCGCCTCTCTCACGCTGCCCTCGGTCCACCACGGGACCCGTGTCCGGCAAGCCGAGCTCGCTGAGCACCGTGCGATGAACACGGCGCGGCGGAGCCGGCTCGCGTCTATATCAGGCCACCCTCGGTCCAAGCCGGCCTCGAGGACCCCGCGACAATGAACACGGACCTCCTGGTTTCGGTGCTCAAGCGCGCCTCGCAGCGCGGGGCGACGGCCGCCGACGGCTACCTCGTCGAGGAGAGCCGCTTCAGCGCCTCGGTGCGGATGCGCGAGATCGAGAACATCAACCACTCGCGCGAGCAGCGGCTGTCCCTGCGCGTGTTCGCCGGCCGGGCCTCGGCCGCCGCGTCGACCTCGGACCTCTCCCGCGAGTCCCTCGAGCGCGTCGTCGACGAGGCGACCGCGCTGGCCAAGATCACGGCCGAGGATCCCCACGCCGGGCTGCCGGATCCGGCGACCTTGATCGCGCGGGTGCCCGACCTCGACCTCGAGGACGCCGGCGGCGACCTGTCGCCCGAGGAGAAGATCGAGATCGCGCGCCGGGTCGAGGCGGCGGCGCTCGAAGCCGATCCGCGCGTGACGAACTCGGAGGGCGCCGAATACTCCGACCGTAGGGCCCGCTACGCCTACGCGACCTCTCACGGCTTCGCCCACGGCTACGCGACGACCAGCTTCGGGATCAGCGTGTCGCCGATCGCCTCGCACAACGGCGAGATGCAGCGCGATTTCTGGTACTCGACCGCGCGCAAGCGCGATCGGCTCGAGGACCCGGAGGCGGTCGGGCGCAAGGCTGCCGCCCGCGCCGTGCGTCGGCTGGGGGCGCGGAAGATGAAGTCGGTCGAGGTCCCCGTGATCTTCGACCCGGAAACCGCGGCGAGCCTCCTGCGCTCGATCGCCGGCGCGGCGAGCGGCCCGAGCCTCTATCGCCGCGCCTCGTTCTTGCTCGACCGGCTCGGCACGAAGATCGCGGCGCCGACGGTGACGATCGTGGACGACGCGCTGATCCCGTCGGCGCTCGGCTCGCGCCCGTTCGACGGTGAGGGGCTGGCGACCGGACGCACCGTGCTCGTGCGCGAGGGCGTGCTCGAGTCGTACCTGCTCGACACCTACAGCGCCCGCAAGCTCGGGCTCGCGTCCACCCACCACGCCGGGCGCGACGGCGCCGGCGTCTCGGTCACCACGACCAATCTGATGCTGCTGCCGGGCAAGACCACGCCGCAGGAGCTCATCGGATCCGTCAGGAACGGCTTCTACGTGACCGAGCTGATCGGCTTCGGCGTGAACGGAGTGACCGGCGATTATTCACGCGGCGCCGTGGGGCAGTGGATCGAGAACGGCGAGCTCGCGTATCCGGTCGAGGAGGTGACGGTGGCCGGCAACCTGCTGGAGATGCTGTCGTCGATCGACGGCGTCGGGGACGACCTGGTCCTGCGTGATCGGACGGTGGCGCCCACGCTGAGGATCGGCCGCATGGTGGTGGCGGGGACCTGATAGACGACACGATGATCATCGACAGCCATTGTCACCTGCACGATCCGGCGTTCGCCGACCTCAAGGAGACGCTGCGGCTGTCGATGGCGCACGACGTGTGGGGCGCGATCGCCGTCGGATGCGACCCCGAGACCAACGCCCAGACGCTCGAGGCGGCCGCGGCGGCGCCGAAAGCAGTCTGGCCGTGCCTGGGATTCCATCCCGACCGGACCGGGCTCACCGACGAGGATCTCGAGCGGGTCGAGGCCCAGATCGTCGCGCATCACTCGCGGATCGTGGGCATCGGCGAGATCGGCCTGCCCTGGTATTCGCTGGAAGGCGCGCCCGACCCGGAGGCGCTCAAGGCGCGGGGCCGCGCGCGGCTCGACCGCCTGCTCGATCTCGCGATGCGCTGGAATCTCCCGGTGGCGCTGCACGCGCCGCACGGCGCCGCCGCCGACGCGCTGGAGGCGCTGAAGCACCACGGCGTGGAGCGCGCGGTCTTCCACTGGCACAAGGCGCCCGCCGTGGTGACGCGGGCCATCATCGACGCGGGCTACCTGGTCTCGGTCACTCCCGACCTCGTCTCACGCGATCGCGACCGCGAGCTGGTGACGGGCGTTCCGCTGGACGCGCTGCTCGTGGAGAGCGACGGGCCGTGGGAGTACGGGGGCGAGTTCGAGGGCGTCGACTCGGGTCCGTGGCTCGCCAGCCGCGTGGCCGAAGAGGTCGCGAAGCTCAAGCATCTGCCGGTCGAGGACGTGATGTTCCAGCTCTCGACCAACACCTGCCGGCTCTTCGACCTCATGTGGGCCTGACGCGATCAGCCGCGGAGCACCACCAGGACGATCACCAGGGCGAGCAGCAGCCGGTAGACCACGAACGGGCGGAGCGAGCGGGTCCTCAGATAGCTCACCAGGAACCACACGGCGAACCATCCGCTGACGAACGCGGTGACCAGCGCCGCCGCCAGTGGGCCCGCTTCCCCCGGAGGCAGACCTTCCTTCAGCAGATGCAACGCCTTCAACGATCCCGCTCCGGCCGTGATCGGAATGCCGAGCAGGAACGCGAAGCGCGCGGCCGTCGCCCGGTCGAAGCCGCCCAGGAGCCCCGTGGTGATCGTGATGCCCGAGCGCGATGTGCCGGGGATCAGCGCCAGGGCTTGAGCGCAGCCGACCGCGAGAGCCTGGCGCAGCGAGACGCGCTCGAGCGGGTCGCCGGGCGTCGCCGATGCCGCTGCGGCCCGACGATCGGCGATCCACATGACGATCGCCCAGCCGGCCGTCGTGGCCGCGATGAGGACGGGCGAGCGCAGCTTCGACTCGATGAGCTTTTCGAGGACGACGCCGGCCAGCGCGCCCGGGATCGTCGCCAGGACGAGCAGGACGGCGAGCCGGCGCGAGAGCGCGCCCGTGACCATGCCCAGGAGCTCGCGCCGGAAGTAGGCGAGGAGAGCCGCGAGCGTCCCGAGATGCATGACCGCGTCGAAGGCGAGCCCCTGATCGGGCCAACCGAAGACATGCGGCACCAGGATGAGATGACCGGAGGACGAAACGGGAAGGAACTCGGTGAGCCCCTGGACGAGGCCGAGAACCACCCCCTGGGCGTAGGTCACCCGACGATATCTTCCCCGCCGTCGACGCCGATCACGTTGCCCGTGATCCAGTACGTGTCGGGGTGAGAGAGCACGACGATGGCGCGCGCGACGTCCTCGGTCGTGGTCATGCGTCCGCTCGGGTTGCGGCGCCGGGCCTCGGCGATGATCGCGTCGTGGCGCGGGATCTTCTGCAGCGCCGGCGTGTCGGTGACCCCGGCGCGGATCGCGTTCGCCGTGATGCCCTGTGGGGCGAGCTCGGAGGCGAGCTGGCGGATGTGCGACTCGAGCGCGGCCTTCGCGGCGGAGACCGGCCCGTAGAAGGGCAGCACGCGCGTTCCACCCGACGAGGTCATCGCGTAGATACGGCCGCCGCGCGTCATGAGGCCGCGGCCGACGACCTCCTGGGTCCAGTAGACGAGGGAGTGGGCCATGACGTCGAGCGTCATGTCCATCTGCGCCTGCGTCACGGCCTCTTTCATGGGATCGGCGACGTAGAGCTTGAGTGTGCCGAACGCGAGCGAGTGCAAGAGCACGCGCAGGGTCCCCGACTCGCCGCGCTTCTCGAGGAGGTCAGCCATCTCGCCGGCGATCTCGGCGCGCTTGTCGGCGTCGGCGGCGTTGACGTTGAAGAACACGGCTTCGCGGCCGAGCGCCTTGATCTCGCCCGTGATCCGCTCGACGTTGGCCATGGTCGCCTTGCGATCGAGGTGCACGCCGAAGATGTTCAGTCCGGCGCGCGCCAGCGCGAGGCTCGCGGCCTCGCCGAATCCCGACGAGGCACCGAGTGTGAGCGCCCAGCCGTTCAATTGCGTCATCGCGCCTCCAATGGGCTGCTTCTCGTGGACTACCGCATTCTAGCATCGTAGAATCGCCCGGGGACCATGCCGAAGACCGCGGGCATCATTCTCGTCGGCAACGAGATCCTCTCCGGGAAGATCGCCGACGCCAACGCTGCGTACCTGTGCCGTGAGCTTCGCGCGCTCGGCGTCGACGTGCGCCGCATCTCCGTCATTCCCGACGACATCCAGCTGATCGCCCAGGAAGTCGCGGCCTTCAGCCGCGCCCACGACGTGGTGTTCACGTCGGGCGGCGTGGGGCCGACCCACGACGACGTCACGATCGAGGGGGTCGCGGTGGGGATGGCGACCAAGGTGGTGCGCCACCCGATGCTCGTCGAGATCCTCGAGCGCCACTTCCGCGACAGGCTCAAGGAATCCCATCTGAAGATGGCCGAGATTCCCGAGGGCGCCGAGCTGGTCGGTGGCGAGACGATCCGCTTTCCGACGGTCCTCATGGGCAACGTCTACGTCTTGCCGGGCGTGCCCGAGATCTTTCGCCAGAAGTTCGAGGCCATCCGCGAGCGGTTCCGCGACCAGCCGATCCACCTGAAGAACGTGTTCGTCGCCATCGGCGAGGGGGTCCTCGCCGATTACCTCAACCGGCTCCTGGTGGACTACCCGCTGCTGCTCCTGGGCTCGTATCCCGAGTTTTCCAATCCCGAGTACAAGGTGAAGGTGACGCTCGAGTCCCGCGATCGAGGGTACCTCGAGGGCGCGCTGAGCGAGTTCCTCCGGAGCCTCCCGGCCGACGCGCTCGTGAAGGTCACCTAGCTCTCGGTCTGTGCGGGGCGTCCCGCTCGGCGTCGCTCTGGTCGCGGTCGGCCTGTACCTCGTCGGGCTGGGCGCGGCGCCGTTCCTCGATCCGCCGGAGGGCTTCCACGCGGAGATCGCGCGCGAGATGGCGGTCGCCCGCGACTGGATCACCCCGCGGATCGACGGCGTGCGCTACGTCGATCAGCCGCCCTTGCTCCACTGGCTCGTCTCGGCCTCGTTCGGCGCGGCCGGCGTGACGCCGCTCGCCGCCCGGCTCTGGCCTGCGCTGGCCGCTGTCGGCTGCGCCGCCCTGACGGCGCGGCTCGGCGTCGCCCTCGGCGGCCCGCGACTCGGCTTGCTCGCCGGGCTCATGGTCGCCGCGAACCTCGGTGTGTTCGTCTATGGCCGCACCGCGCGGCCGGAGCTTCCGTTCGTCTTCTGCGTGACGCTCGCGTGGGCCGGGTTCGTGCTCGCGTATCTCGGCGACCGCCGGCGCGGGCTGGCCCTCTTCTACGCGGCTCTCGCCCTGGCCATGCTCACGCGGGACTTCCTCGACGCCCTGGCCGTCGTGCCGGTCATCGCCGCCTTCTTCTGGCTCACGCGAGAGCGTCCCGTGGGCCCGTGGATCCCGTGGTGGGGGATCCTCATCACGGTCGCGATCGCGGTGCCCTGGTACGTCCTGATCGAAGCGCGCAACCCGGGCGTGCTCCGGCACATCGTCGTCGACAACCATCTCTTTGCCCTCACGCGCGCGCGCCTGGCTCCCGACGAGGGCGCGGCGCTCGGCCCGGTCGGATTTCTCCGCCTGGCGGCTCTCGGCTTCCTGCCCTGGGCGCTCGTCCTGCCCTGGGCGGTCGCGCGGGCGTTCAGGCGGCCCTGGCAGGACGCGCGGGCGCGCCTCTGGCTCCTGCTCGGGCTCTGGTCGGCGATCGTCATAGGCGTCTTCACGCTGATGCCGTTCAGGCTGCCGCACCACGCGCTCGTCGCGTTCCCGGCGCTGGCGCTTCTGGCCGCGCGCGTGTGGGACGAGGCGATCGAGGGCGCGACACGCGCGACGCCGGCCCGGAGTCTCCTGCTCCCGCTGCTTGGTCTGTTCGCGCTGGTCACATTCGCGTGTGTCGCGGGGCTGACCGGTCTCCCGTCGGTCCGCTACGAGGCTTTCGCCGGCCTCGACGTCACCGCGCTCGCTCGGGCAGGGGTCGCGATCTTCGCCCTCGCGACGGCGGCGCTGGCGATCGCGGCCTGGCGGCGCGCCACGGCACTCGGCGTCGGGGTCGCGCTGGCGGCGACCATCGCGTTCCTGCCGGCGGTCGTCGCTGACGCGAGGACCCAGCTGGCGAGAGCCCGCTCGGTTCGTCCGCTGGCGGCGGCGCTCGTCCAGCAGCTCCGGCCCGGTGACGTGGTCATGCACGAGGGCGCGCTCGAGGCCAGTGCTTCGCTTCTGCTGGTCGTGAGGGAGCCGGTTCGTGTCGTGAACGGCCTGCAGCCGAATCTCGCATTCGGCGCCGCCCTCGCCGAGGCGCGCGACGTCTTCTGGGACTCGCCGCGGCTCGAGCGGGCCTGGGCGGCCCCGGCTCGCGCCTTCCTGATCTCGTCGGTCGATCCCGGGCGCAGCGTGGTGCGTGCGCTGCCGCCGGCCTCGGTCCATTTGATCGCCGAGGCCGGTGGACGCCGGCTCTATTCGAACCTTGCCGATCGAGGGCCTGCCGTCCGATGATTGAGTGATGGGCGTGGCGTCACCCAGGTACGTGCTCAAGCCGGATCCGCACAGCAGTCACTCCGTGATCTTGCGCTGGCTGGGCGAGGGGCGGGGCCGGCGCCTGCTCGACGTCGGCGCCGCGGACGGCCTGCTGAGCCGGCAGCTCACGGAGCGCGGGTGGCGCGTGACCGCGATCGAAGGCGATCCGGCGCTCGCGCAGGCCGGTGCGCGTCACTGCGAGCGGATGATCACCGTGAATCTCGATCGCGAGATCCCGGTGGGCGAAGGGCCGTTCGACGTCATCGTGTACGGCGACGTGCTCGAGCACCTGGTGGATCCGCTGCGGGTCCTCGTGGAGCTCGACCGGAGCCTCGGGCCCGGCGGCTTCGTGATCATCTCGGTGCCGAACGTCGCCCATCTCTGGATCCGCCTCCTGCTCCTCGTCGGGCGGTTCGACTATCTCGACCGCGGGATCCTCGACCATTCGCACCTGAGGTTCTTCACCGAGCGCTCGCTGCGCGCCATGCTCGCGGACGCCGGGTTGAGCGTCGAGCGCTTCTCGGCGACCCCGGCGCCGCTCTACCAGATCCTGCCGGCGAGCTGGCATCGGCGATGGGTGGCCGCCACCCATTCCATCAACGCGGTGATCGCCCAGAAGGTCCGACGCCTGCTCGGCTATCAGTTCATCGTGCTGGCCCACCCGAAGAGCGCTGCCGAGAGGCCGGGGGCCACATGAGCGTCACGCGCTCCACACCCAAGGTCGTCGTCGTCATGCCCGCGTACAACGCCGGCCGGACGCTTCGGCTCACTTACGAGGAGCTGCCGAAGGACACCGTGAACCTCGTCATCCTGGTGGACGACGGGTCGACCGACGCGACGCTCGACGTCGCGCGCCAGCTCGGTCTCGAGATCTTCGTCCACAACCGTAACTACGGCTATGGCGCCAACCAGAAGACGTGCTATGCGGAGGCGCTGCGGGCCGGGGCCGACGTGGTGGTGATGGTGCATCCCGACTATCAGTACGATCCGCGGCTCGTTCCGCAGATCATCGAGCCGATCGTGAGTGGCCGGGCCGATGTGGTCCTGGGCTCGCGCCTCAAGGAAGGTTCGGCGCTCGCCCAGGGCATGCCCTGGTGGAAGTATCTCGCCAATCGCTTCCTGACGGGCCTGGAGAACCGGGTGTTCTCGCTGTCCCTGTCGGAGTACCACACGGGATATCGCGCGTTCACGCGCGAGGTGCTCGAGACCGTCAACTTCCCCGCGAACTCGGACGGGTTCGTCTTCGACCAGGAGATCATCGCGCAGGCCGTCGCGGCGCGCTTCCGGATCGCCGAGATCGCGGTGCCGACGCGCTACTTCCCCGAGGCCTCGTCGGCGAGCTTCTTCGCTTCGGTCGGTTACGGCGTGCGGATCCTCTCCGTGCTCTTCTGGTTCACCCTGAACCAGCGAGGTCTGCGGCGCTCCCGCCGCTTCGATAGCCTGCGAGCCAGATACACTCGCCTGCCGTGACCCGCGCGGCCCGCCCCCTGGAGGCGGTCGCGGCGTGCGTCGCGCTCCTCCTGGTGACGCTGTTCGTCACGGGCGGTTTCACCGTCGCCGGCCGTCCATTCACGCGCGCGGACGAGTTCGTCATCCTCCTCGCGGTGATCGTGGCGCTCCGGGCGCTGGTGGCACCGCTTCGATGGCCCGAGGTATCGCCGGCGCGAGTCGCGGTCGCCGGTGCGCTGGGCTACGCCCTCGTGATGGGATTCATCGTGGTCACTCGCCATCTGGGGCTCCGGACGCACGCGCTCGACCTCGGCTACTACGTCCAGCTCGTCTGGAGCATGGCCGCCGGCCGCGGCCCCTACGTGACGCTTCCGCCGATGAGCGCGTGGGGCGACCATCTCTCGCCCGTGCTCTATCTGCTGGTGCCGCTCGACTGGGTGGCGCCGGGCGCGATCGGGCTGGTCATCGTCCAGACTCTCGTGCTCGCCGCGGGTGGCCTCGCGGTGTTCGGCTACGCGGCCCGCCGGCTCGGCGCGGCCCCGGCGTCCGGCGCCTTCGCGCTGCTCTTTCTGGCCAATCCTTCGCTGCACGGCATCAATATCCGCGACATCCATCCGCAGGCGTTCGCGATCACCCTGATGGTCGTCGCTGCGCTCGCGTTCGACGCCGGCCGCTACGTGTGGTGTGCGGCGGCTCTGGCGTTGACGCTCGCCTGCCGCGAAGACGCCGCGGTCGCCGTGGTCGGCTTCGGGATCTGGCTCGCCGCCGCGCGCGGGCGCCGGCGGCTCGGAGCGGCGCTCGCGGTCGCGAGCGTGCTCCTGCTGGCGTTCGACCTGAAGTACCTGATGCCCCTCTTCCGCGGCGAGCCGTACCCGCATCTGCACCGCTATGCGTACCTCGGATCTTCGCTGGGCGAGATCCTCCTGAACATGGTGATTCGCCCCTGGCGCTGGATCGGCGTGGCGCTGACCGGTGGCAAGCTCGTGTACCTCCTGGTCATGCTGCTACCGCTCGGCTTCCTGCCGCTGCTCGCGCCGCGGGTCCTGCTGGCGGTGCTCCCGGGGCTCGCGCTAAACCTTCTAACCGTCGATCCGATCCTCGCCAACTTCCGTTCGCAGTATCAGGCGTTCGTCCTGCCGTTCCTGATGCTGGCCGCGATCGAAGGCTACGCGCGGATCCGCGACTGGCGGCGCGCCCCCGCGGTCCTCGCGCTCGGGTTCTTTGCGAGCGTGTTGCTCACCGCGCGCACGACGAACGACCTCATGATCACGCGCTGGCGGCTCGACGACGGCCAGCGGGCGGCCTACTCCCTGATGCGACGGATTCCCGGCGACGCCGCGGTGAGCACCAACGAGCGTCTGGTTCCGCATCTGGCGATGCGCCGCCAGATCTTCGTCTATCCGACGGGCGCCGGAATCAGCACGTACATCCTCGACCTCGAGGTCGTGCTGCGGACCCAGCCGGCGACCGGATACCGGGAGATCGGTCGTGCCGGCGGCTGGATCCTGCTTCAGAGCGGTAGCTAGTCAGGCGAGTCGGGCCCGCTTTTCAGCGGCCTAGTTCGTCGGGGTATCTGGGGCCGGGGCAAGGATGTGCGAGGCGTGGTGGTGGACGAGCCGCCAGCCGTCGGCTCCCCGCGCGAAGAGATTGGTCGCGAGGACCGAGGTGACCCCGAGACGGCCGTGAACCTCGGAGAAGATGTTCTCCGTGCAGGTGACCCAGGCCAGGTCACCGCACGCGCTCGCGCGGACATCCGACAGGGTGAAGCGCATCTCGGCGGTGTTCTCGAAGATCGATTCCCAGGACGACCGCACGGCGTCCCAGCCGATCAAGATGGGCCAGCCGGGATGGACGCACTTCACGTGCTCGCCGCGGGCCCACACGAGCTCCATCCGCGCGAGGTCGAGCGTCTCGAACGCTTGATAGAAGCGCGCGTTCGCCTGCTCGACCTCGGCGACGTCGCTCATGGCCGAGCTCAGGCGGTCATCGAGCGCGGCGGGTCATCGAGGGGCGGCAGGTTGACGACGAGCGCGTCGCCGTCGAGGGCCAGCGGCAGCGCGGTCAGGCGGTCGCCGACACACGGACCGGCCGTGCAGCGTCCGCTGATCGGCTCGTAGAGCGCGCCGTGGGTCGAGCAGATCAACGCGCGACCGTCCTCGGTGAAGAACTCGTTCGGCCAGAGGTCGAGAGGCGTGCCGACGTGCGGGCAGCGATTCACGTACGCGCGGTACTGGCCCTCGTAGTTCACGACGAAGCCGCTCACCGTGCGCCCGGCGCGCTCGAGGCGAAACGTCGCGGTGTGGCCCGGTGGAACCGTCGCGGTGTCGCAGCGCCACTCGCCGGAAGCGGCCATGACCTGGATGGTATCATCACTGGGTATGCTCGCGATCGACGCGCAAGACGTAGAGAAGACGTTTCGCTCGGGCTGGCCGCGCCGCCGCGAGACGGCCGCGCTGCGCGGCGTCTCGCTGACGGTGGAGCGCGGCGCGATCGTCGGCGTGCTCGGCCCGAACGGCGCCGGCAAGACGACGTTGCTCTCGATCCTCGCCACGTTGCTGACGCCCGATCGCGGGCGGGTGACCGTGCTGGGACACGACGTGGTCCGCGAGGCGAGCGCGTTACGCCGCCGGCTCAACATGGTGAGCGGCCGCCCGTCGTTTCTCTGGAGTCTGCGGGTCGGTGAGATCGTCGCGTTCTACGGCCGACTCTACGGCTTGAGTGGGCGAACCCTCCGCCAGCGTGTCGACTCGCTGATCGAGCTGTGCGAGCTGGTGCCGTACCGCCGCGTCCCGTATTCGGACCTCTCGACCGGGCTCAAGCAGCGCGTGGCGCTGGCCAAGGCGCTCGTCAACGAGCCCGAGCTCCTCTTCCTCGACGAGCCCACGCTGGGTCTGGATCCCGACGTGGCCGTTCGGGTGCGCGCACACGTCGCCCGCCTGCGCCGCGAGCAGGGGATCACGATCGTGCTGACGACCCACTACATGCGCGAGGCGGACGAGCTCTGCGACGAGATCGCCTTCATCAAGGCTGGACGGATCCTCGCGCGCGGCACGTCCGGCGAGCTGAAGCGACAGATCCGCCTCGGCGAGGTCATCGCACTCAAGCTCGATCCGCCGCGGGTGCCGTGGCTCGCCGAAAGCGCGGGGGTGCTCCGGTGCGCGGAGGTCGACGGCTGGGTCGAGTGCACCGTGGACGAGGCCGAGAAGCGGTTGCCGGAGCTACTCCGCACGCTTCACGCCGAGGGCGTCGTCATCCGTAACCTGCAGGTTCGCGAGCCGGAGCTCGAGGAGGTCTTCGTTGAGCTGGCGAAGTGAGCTGCTGGCGGTCTGGGCGGTGACGCTCCGGAACGCCCTCATGGGCGCGCGCAACGTGTTCTTCTTCTTCGAGCTGCTCTTCTGGCCCATCGTCGGCGTGCTGTCGATCGGCCTGATGTCACGGTTTCTCGAGCTGACCCAGGCGCAGGCGTCGTTCGTGCTGGTCGGCACGATCGCGCTCTCGGTGGTCAACGTCTGCCAGCTCGAGGTCGCGTACGCGGTCCTGCTCGACGTCTGGTCCAAGTCGCTCAAGCACCAGTTCCTGGCGCCGATCGGCATCCGCCATCTCACGCTCGGGTCCTGGATCGTCGGGATGGTGCGGAGCCTGGCGGTGTTCGTACTGCTGGCCGCGCTCGGCTGGTGGGCGTTCGACTTCCGGGTGCTCCAGCCCGGCTGGCTCGCGCTCGCGACGTTTCTCCTGGGCTGCTTTCTCACCGCGTGGGTGGTCGGCGTCGCCGTCTGCGCGCTGATCACGCTGTTCGGGAATCGCGCCGAGGCATTCGCCTGGGCGAGCGTCAACATGGTGCTCGTGCTGGCGGGCATCTATTATCCGATCTCGGTGCTGCCGGACTCGATCGCGATGGTCGCCAAGGCGATCCCGCTCACGTACTTCCTCGACGCCTATCGGGCCCATTACGGGTTCGAGTCCGAGTTCCGCTTTCCGATCGCGACGGGCCTCGTGCTCTCGGTCTTCTATGCCGCGCTGGCCCACTGGGCGTTCCTGGCCGCGATCCAGCGGGCGCGCCGGACAGGGCTTCTCCTCAAGATGTCAGAGTGACCGCGCTCGTGGACGCAGCACCGCTCTCGGCGATGTTCCTCGGGTTCCTGCTCGGCCTGCAGCATGCGACGGATCCAGACCACCTCGTGGCGGTGGCGACGATCCTCACCCGCCAGCGCCGGTTCATCGACGGCGCGATGGTCGGCGTGCTCTGGGGCGCCGGCCACATGACGACCCTGACGATCGTCGGCGCGCTCATCATCGGGTTCAAGCTCACGATCTCGCCGGCGGTGGGCGGTGGACTCGAGCTCGTCGTGGCCGGGATGCTGATCCTGTTGGGCGTGCTCCGCCTGCGCGATGCGGCACGCGGGCTCGAGCCGGTGCCCGCCGGCCACCTCGTCGCCGATCACGAGCATGGCGCCCGGGCCGGTGTAGTCCACAGCCATCCCCACGTTCACGGTGCCGAGCACGCTCACGAGCACCCGCACGTTCATCCGTCGCGGTGGCTCGCCACGCTCGGCTGGCGTAGCGGCTGGCCGGCGGGACGCGCGGTCGTCGTCGGCGCGATTCACGGCCTGGCCGGCAGCGCGGCGGTGTCCCTCCTGGTACTCGCGACCCTGCGCTCGACCGCGAGTGCCCTCGTATACCTCTTGATCTTCGGTGTGGGGACGATCCTCGGCATGACCCTGCTCACCGCGGTGATGGCGTATCCCGTGTCACTGGCGCTTCGCTACCGCCGCGCCCGGCAAGCGCTTGCGCTCTGCGCCGGCCTCGGCTCGATCGCCTTCGGCCTCGTCTACGGCTACGGGTTGATCTGACGAAGACGCGGTCGCTGGAAGCCCGAGTCAGATGAGCGCGACCACGGAGGGGACCCAAGAACCGCAGGACGCCCACTTCATGGAGCTGGCATTGAGCACTGTGCTCCTTCGCCATCACGCAGATCGGCTTGCGGCGGGTGGTCTTCGCGGCCCGGGGAATGGATGTGCCCACCTACAAGCCGCTGCTCGGGGCCGACCTGACGGAAGCGGCGGCCTGGGTGAACGCGCAGCCCGATTGGTCGAAGCTGCAGGTCGTGGGAGACTTCATGCGTGACCGCGCCCTGAGGATCATCGCGGCGTTCCCGTGGGCGCAGGCGCGAACCAGGACTGCGGTGGAGGGATCGTCATAGACACCCGCGTCGAGACCGACAGCATGGGGCGGATCGATGTCCGCGCCGATCGCTACTGGGGGGCCCAGACCGAGCGCTCGCTGCACCATTTCGCGATCGCCCACGACCGGATGCCGATGGCGGTCGTGCACGCCCTCGGGCTCTTGAAGAAGGCGGCCGCGCTGGTCAATCACAAGCTGGGTCTGCTCGATCCTCGGCGCACCGAATTGATCGGGAGCGCCGCCGATGAGGTCATCGCCGGCAAGCTCGACGAGCACTTCCCGCTCTCGGTCTGGCAGACGGGCTCCGGGACCCAGACCAACATGAACGTCAACGAGGTGATATCGAACCGGGCGATCGAGCTGACGGGCGGGACGCTCGGCAGCAAGACCCCGATCCATCCGAACGACCACGTCAACATGTCCCAGTCGTCCAACGACACGTTCCCGACGGCCATGCACGTGGCCGCGGCGCTCGAGCTCACCCGGCGGCTCGTGCCGAGCGTGCGAGCGTTGCGAGAGGCTCTCGCCGCCAAGGCGCGAGAGTTCGACGACGTCGTGAAGATCGGCCGCACGCACTTGCAAGACGCGGTACCGCTCACCTTGGGCCAGGAATTCTCGGGCTACGTCGCGCAGCTCGACGCGGCGCTCGCGCGGATCGAGACGACCTTGCCGGGGCTTCTGGCGCTGGCGATCGGCGGCACCGCGGTCGGCACCGGCCTCAACGCGCCGGCCGGCTTCGGCGAGGCGGTCGCGGCCAAGCTCGCCGAGCTGACGGAACTGCCGTTCACCTCGGCGGCCAACAAGTTCGCCGCGCTCGCGGCCCACGACGACCTCGTCATGGCGAGCGGCGCGCTGCGCACGCTCGCCGGCGCCCTCATGAAGATCGCCAACGATCTGCGCTGGCTCGGCTCGGGTCCGCGGAGCGGCCTCGGGGAGCTCTCGCTTCCCGAGAACGAGCCCGGCTCCTCGATCATGCCGGGCAAGGTGAATCCCACTCAGGCCGAGGCGGTCACGATGGTCGCCGTCCAGGTGATCGGCAACGACACGGCGATCGCCGTCGCCGGCTCGCAGGGGAACTTCGAGCTGAACGTTTTCAAGCCCGTCATCATCTACAACTTCCTGCACTCGGTCGATCTCCTGACCGACGCCTGCGCGCGCTTCCGCGAGTTCTGCGTGGAGGGGATCGAGGCGAACCGATCCAGGATCGCCGAGCTCGTCGCGCGCTCGCTCATGCTCGTGACCGCGCTCGCCCCGCATATCGGCTACGACCGCGCCGCCGAGATCGCCAAGAAGGCCCACGCCGGCGGGCTCACGCTCCGTGACGCGGCGTTGGCCTCCGGCTACGTGACCGCCGAGCAGTACGACCGCTGGGTGCGACCGGCGGACATGGTCCGCCCGGGCTAGGATCGCGCGGGAGCGGGCCCGGACTCGCTACCGGCGAGGAAGTCCGCGAGCCGGTCGTACCACGCCGTCTGATCGGCGAGCGTGAAATGGGCGTTGGCCGGGCTCGGGTTCGGGATTACGAAGAGCCGCGTCTCGCCGACGACCTCCGCCTGGAGACCGAGCGCCGGCGCCCGGCGCTCGACCTGTAGCGCCAGAGCGAGGAACGGCCGGTAGGCGGTGAGCCCGTGGAAGCACGCCACGCGCGGTGCCGAGCGCCGCAGCTTCTGCAGCAGACGCGGCGCCCCTGTCTCGAAGTCGCTCGCGTCGAGCTCCGTGGCATTGCCCGAGGCGCGCTTGACGACATCGGTGAACCCGATGCCGAAGCCCAGGAGCGCGGCATCGTGCTCGGGCCGGAGGACGTCGACGGCGAGCCCGCCTCGCACGCGCGCGCTCAGCTTCGAGGCCGTGAACGCCGGCCAGAACCGGTTCGTCGAGCGCGCGAAGTAGTGGCCCTGGCGAGCGGAGTAGAGCCCGGGGTTGATCCCGACGAAGACGAGGTCGAGCCCCGACCCGAGGTAATCAGGCAGGGTGGGGAGCGGCGCTCTCTTCGTCTTCAGCGGTGAAGGAACTTCTTCACGCCGGCGGCGATTCCGGCCGGGTCGAGGCCGTGCTTGGCGTAGAGCCCCTTCGCATCGCCCGACTCGCCGAAGCCGTGGACGCCCAGCCGTTTGATCGGCGTCGGCAGCACGTCGGTGAGGAACTCGGCCACCGCGCCGCCGAGCCCGCCGGCCACCGCGTGATCCTCGGCCGTCACGACGTGGCCTGTCTTGCCCGCCGACTGGACCAGCAGCTCTTCGTCCAGCGGCTTGATGCACGCCGCGTTGATCACCTCGGCCGAGATGCCGTCGGCCTCCAGACGCTTGGCCGCCTCGACGCAGTTGAACACGGTTCCGCCCGAGCCGATCAAGGTCACGTCGTGGCCCTTCCGCAGGACGAGCCAGCGACCGTACTGGAAGCGATAGTCGGGCGGGCACACGGGCTCGAGGTTCTGCCGCGTGAGCCGGAGATAGAGCGGCCCCTGGTGCTCGACGGCGTAGGCGATGGCCTGCTTGGTCTCGAGCTCGTCGGCCGGCTGGACGATTCCGATGTTGGGGAGCGAGCGGATGCACGCGATGTCCTCGATCCCCATCTGGCTGTAGCCGTCCTCGCCGATCGCGATGCCGGAGTGTGTCCCGACGATCTTCAGATTCGCGTTGGTGTAGGCGACCGAGATACGAATCGTCTCGAAGCGGCCCACGATGAAGCAGGCGAACGAGCAGGCGAACGGGATGCGGCCGGTGAGCGCGAGCCCGGCACCGACCCCGATCATGTTCGACTCCGCGATGCCCAGGTTGAACGCCCGTCCCGGATACCTCTTCGCGAAGTTCACGGTCATCGTCGATTTCGACAGATCGGCGTCGAGCGTGACGATCCGCTCGTCCCTGGCGCCCAGATCGAGCAAGGCTTCGCCGAACGCGGCGCGACTCGCCTTGGCCGGCATCACTTCTTCTCCAGGGCGCTGAGCTCGGTCACGATCTCGCGCGTGGCCGAATCGGTCTTCAAGTAGTCCTCCCAGGCGCCCTCGGTGATCCCGAGGACCTCGCGGATGGCTTTGATCGCCTCGCCGGGCTTCGGCGCCTTGCCATGCCACTCCGGGTCGTTCTCCATGAACGACACGCCCTTGCCCTTGACCGTGTGCGCCACGATGAAGGTCGGCCCCACGGTGGTGGCCTCCGCCTGATCCAGCGCCTTGGTGATCTGCGCGATGTCGTGGCCGTCGATCTCGATCACCGGCCAGCCGAACGACTGCCACTTGGCGGTGACCGGCTCGATGTCGAGCACCTTCTTCACGAAGTTGTCGAGCTGGATCTTGTTGTAGTCGAGGATGACCACGAGGTTGTTGAGCGCGTAGTCGGGCTGCCCGAGCTTGGGCGCCGACATCGCGGCCTCCCACACCTGGCCCTCCTGGGTCTCACCGTCGCCGAGGACGCAGTACACGCGGGCGCTGGAGCCGGCGAGCCTGAGGCCGAGCGCCAACCCGAGCGAGATCGAGAGCCCCTGGCCGAGCGAGCCCGTGGCCGCCTCGATCCCCGGCAGCGCCGTCCGATCGGGATGGCCCTGGAGCGGGGAGCCGAGCTTGCGCAAGGTGATCAGCGCCCTTTCCGGGAAATATCCGGCCTTCGCGAGCACGGCGTAGAGGGCGGGGACCGCATGGCCCTTCGAGAGCACGACGCGGTCGCGGTCCGGCCAGTCCGGGCGCTTGGCATCGTACCGGACGCGCCCGAAGTAGAGCGTGGTGAGGATGTCGATCACCGAGAGCGAGCCGCCGGGATGCCCGGAGCCCGCGTGGGCGAGCATGCGTAGGATCTGGACGCGACACTCGCGTGCGATCGACTCGAGACGTACTTCGGCCATCAGTCGAGCTCCTCCATGAATCCCGCGATTTCGTCGACGCGGACGCCGGTGACGGCGACCTCGGGCGCGTACACGACCTCGTCCGCGGCCCAGACGATCGTGCCCTTCACGTCCTTGGTGACACCGGCGACGTTGTTGAGGAACGTGGCGATGTTGTCGTTGATCCGGATCGCGTTGGCCTTGAGCGGCGCCGCGATGGCCGCCGCCGGCGCCGAAGCGAAAGCCGTTGCGCGGAGTCAGCGCCGCCTCGGCGGCGGGCCCGCGGGCGCCGAGCTTCTCGGCGAGAGCCGGGTCACGCAGCAGGCGCTGGGTCTCGTACCAGTTCGAGAGACAGCCGACGAGCACGCCGTCCTTGATCAGATCGGTGCGACCCGTCGGCAGCCCTTCGCACGTGATTCCCTTCGAGCCCATCAGGCCGGGCCGGGCGCCGTCGTCGTAGAGGCTCAGGTGCCGGGAGGCGACCGCCCGGCCGAGCTTGCCGAGAAACGGCGTGCTCGACGAGTAGAACGAGCTCGCGGTGCAGGAGGCGATCACGATGTTGTTGAGAAGATCCGCTACGGGCTGCCGGCCGAAAACGACGGCGTAGGTGCCCGACGGCACGCGCTCGCCGCCGATCGCGTTGATCGCGTTCTGCGCGGCCTCCACGCCGGCCTCGTCGGTGAAGTGATCGAGCCGCGTGCCGGTGGAGGCCCCCGAGCCCTTGGCGCCGCGCGTCTCCACCATCGCGGTCGCGAACGCGGTGATCAGCGACGTCTCGTCGGTCTGGGCGCGGGGCATCGTGGTCGAGGCGATCGCCATCCGCTCCCTCAAGATCGTGACGTCACCGCCGAGGATGAGCCCGAGACGCCGCAGCCCTTCGTCGTCCTGCGCCAGCTCGGCCAGCCGACTCGAGGCGCTGAAGGTCCGAAGGGCGCCGCCGGTGATCTTCCAGCCGGCCTCCACGAGCCCCGCATCGTCCAGGGCCATGAGGCGCGGATCATGATAGTCAGCGAGCGTGCGCGACGAGCCCGTCGGCGACGGAAGCGAGACGAACTCGGGGTCGGCCACCGCCGCCCGGCGCGCCTTGATCAGCGCGCGCTCGGCGCCCGCGAGCGAGAGGTCGCTCGGCTCGCTGCCGAAGCCGATCCGGCGACCGTCCGGCGCGTCGAAGACCGCCTGGATGCCGAGGCCGTAGGACTCGGTCGATTTGGGCTCTTCGACGCCGTTGCACGGAATGTGGGACGTGTAGTTGAGCCGCGTCAACACGGCGGAGTTCGCGGACACGAACACTTCCGCCTCGCGAACGTCCTTCTGCCGCGCGACGAGGGCCAGCGCTTGCTCGCTTGCCTTCGCCAGCTCGTCGACCGTCCTCATCGCGTGCTCAGTGCCCCGGCGGCGCCTTGGGATTTCGCCCGTCGACGGGATAGCCCTTGTCCATCCAGCCGGGGAGCCCCTCCTCGAGGACGCGTTGATTGCGCCACCCGAGCTTGTACAGAATGTCGCTGGCCCCCCGGGACAGCGCGTGCGGGCAGGTTCAATAAAAGACCACCAGGCCCGTCTTCGAGATCTCCGCCGCACGGTCGGCGACCACTCGCAACGGCATCGAGCGGGCGCCCTTGATGTGACTCTCCGCGTAGGCCTCCCAGTGCCGCACATCGATGATGTCCGCCTTGGTACCGCGGTCGAGCAGCCCCTTGAGCTCGTCGACCTTGATGAAGCTCACCGGGTATTCGGGCGGCGCCGCGGGCGCGGCGGTGGCGAACAGGATGCCGGTAGCCGCCAGGACGATCAGCACCCCGCGCACGTCTAGCCCCCGAGCACTCGAGCGCGGGTCCGCATCGTGGGCCCGCCGTTGCCCAGCCGCTTGGTCTGCATCGGCTGCCCCTTGCCGCAGTTGGGGATCGGGTACAGGCGGAAGTCCGTGCCGACGGCGTCGACGTTCATGAGGTAGTCACGCGAGTCGGCGGCGATCCCGCCGTCGCGGTAGAGCCCGCCGAGCTCGCCGTTCTTGATCTCGTAGACGCCTCGCGCGGAGATACGGAAGTTCTCACGACTCTCGGCGATCGAGGGCGTGCGGTGGCCGGCGACGTAATAGCCGTGGTCGACTTCCTTCACGATGTCCTCCGCCGAGCGCGTGCCCACGTCGAAGACGGTGTTCGACATGCGGATCAGCGGAACCAGCGAGGCGTCGGTCGCCTTCCAGTGGCCGTTGGGCTCGCCGCCGAAGATCGCCGCGGTCTGCCGGCTGTTCATGAAGCCGCGGAAAATGCCGCGGTCGATGTGGACGACCCGGCGCGCCGGCGTGCCCTCGTGGTCGTACTTGTAGTGACCGAAGCCCGGCAGCGCCGGATCGGAGTACGCCGTCACGAGCGGCGAGGCCACGCGCCGGCCGACCTGATGCTCGGTGAGACCGCCGAGGAGCCAGGAGCGGCCCGCGTACGCGGTCTCCATCTTGAGCGCGCGGTCGAGCTCGACCGGGTGGCCGATGATCTCGTGCGACACGAGCGTGTTGTAGTGCGGATCGGTGACCACGACGACCTCGCGGTCCGAGGTCGGCAGCACCGGGGCGGCCGCCAGCGCCACGCCCTCGCGCGCGAGGGCGAGCGCGAAGTCGACGAAGGTCGGGAAGCGCAGCGCCGGCTCGTCGACGCCGTCGAGCAGGATCTCCCAGCCGCGCTGGTGCCCGAGCGCGTCGTACAGATCCTGACTCACCTCGCCGTCGACGGTGACGACCGTGCACGAGCCCAGGGTGAGCGCGAACGACTGGTCGATCCGCGCGCCCTCGCTCGACACGAAGAGCTCGCGCGCGAGCTCGGTCATCGTCCCGACGTAGTTGTACTTGACCCCGGCATCGACGGCGGCGATCTGGCGCGAGACGTCGGTCGCGTAGCGCACCATGTCGGCGAGCACCATCGTGCGCGGGTCGACGCGGTACAGGGCGCCGACCGTGTCCTGTCGCACCTCGATCGGGTGCAGGCGCGTGTCGGCCAGCGACTCGCCCAGCGGCCCGAATTTCTCGCGCGCATCGGCCTTCATCTCGCCGTTCACCATCGCGCGCCGATAGGCCCGCTCGAGCGCCTCGCGCACGATCCGATCGAGATCGTCGAGGTCGGCGGTGCCGAGCGTCTGGCCGACGTAGCCGGGCGCGATCATCCGGTCGCCGGCCAGCACGCGGGCGCCCAGCGCGAAGCCGTAGTCGTCGCCGGAGTACTTGGGGGTCCCGTTCTCGGCCCCGGCGCCCTTACCCTCGGTGACCTCGAGTCGGACGTCGGCGTAGCGCAGATGCGGCAGTCGCCGCGCCGCCTCGCGCACGCGCGTCTCGACCATCGGCGCCAGCGTATCGATGAGATCGACCGAGACGCGGGTCATCAAAACGGCTCGACCAGGACGGTCTCGCCGACCGCGACGTCGCCCCGGTCTTCTTCGAGCACAATCAGGCAATTGCCCGCGGCCATCGAGGAAAGGATACCGGAACCCTGGGGTCCGGTGGTGCGCGCTTCCCAGCGGCCGTTCGTCCATTGCACGATGCCCCGCTTGAACTCGCGGCGGCCCTTCTTCTTGCTCATCGCCTCGGTCGCCGTCGCCTCGGCGGTGTCGGGGAAGAGACGCCGCCGGCCGGCCAGCTTGTAGATCGCCGGCCGAACGAAAAGCATGAACGCGAGCATCGACGCGACGGGGTTGCCCGGCAGTCCGAAGAAGTGCGCGGACCCCACGCGCCCGAACGCGAGCGGGCGTCCGGGCTGCATCGCCACCTGCCAGAAGTCGATCGCGCCGATCTCGTCGAGCACGTCTTTCACGAGATCGAGCACGCCGACCGAGACGCCGCCCGAGGTGACCACGATGTCGCCGACCCCGGCGCCTTCGAGCAGCCGAGCCCGCAGCTCGTCGCGCACGTCGGCGACGATGCCGAGGTCGATCACCTCGCCGCCGCACTGCTCGATCGATCCGCGCAGGGTGAAGCGGTTGGCGTCGTAGATCTGGCCGGCCTTGCGCGGCGTGCCGGGCTCGATGACCTCGTCGCCGGTCGAGAGGAGCGCGACGCGCGGCCGGCGGTGCACGAGCACCTGCCACTGGCCGAGCGACGTGATGAGCCCCAGCTCCTGTGCTCTCAAGACCGTCCCGCGCTCGATCGCGATCGTCCCCGCCTGGACGTCCTCACCGCGCTTCCTGACGTTGGCCCCCTTCGGGATGGGCCCGACGCCCAGACGGTCGCCACGTCGCTCGACAACCTCCTGGGGATACACCGTGTCCGCGCCGCGCGGCATCGGCGCGCCCGTCATGATGCGCACGGCTTGACCCGGCGCCACCGCGCCGTCGAACACCGCGCCGGCCGCGAGCTCGGCCACCACGTCGAGCTCACGCGTCCGGCCGGTCGGCACGTCGTCGCTCGCGACCGCGTAGCCGTCGACCGCGGAATTGTCGGTCGGCGGCACGTCGAAGGGCGCGTGCAGATCCTCGGCGAGCACACGCTCGCGCGCCCGCGTGACCGCGACGATCTCCGGCGATGTCGGCTCGGGAAGCTGGCGGAGGATCTGATTTTGGCCGTCCTGCACCGAAATCATGGCGATATTATACGCGGCATGAATCAGCCTCGCCCCGCGGGCTTCTGGCTTCGCGCGGTCGCCGCGGCGATCGACTTCGTGGTGTTCTTCGTCGTGCTGCTCTCGTTCAGGGTCATCGGAGCCAGAGTATGGGGCGGCGATGTCGAGAACGTCGCGTCGTTCAAGTCGCTGGCGTCATTCTTCACCGTGGTCTTCGCCGGCGCCTACACGACCGTGCTGCATAGCCTCGCCGGCCAGACGATCGGCAAGATGATCGTCGGCGTCCGCGTCGTCGGCGGTGACGACGCGCCGCCCCCGTTCGGCGCCGCGCTCCTCCGCTTCCTCGCGTACTTCGCCTCGGCGGCGCCGTTGACGCTCGGCTTCGTGATGGCGGGGCTCCGCGGCGACAAGCGCGCCCTGCACGACCTGATCGCCGGGACGCGGGTCGACCGCTCGAGCGCGCCCGAGCCCGCGGCGCCGCCGTCGGTCGAGGCTCCATCCGCCCCGGCCGCTCCGGGCGCCGTGTGATCCCGACGGCGCCGATCCGGATCCGGAACCGCCTTGCCGAGATCATTCTTGCCGCGCTCGAAAAGCCCGAGGCGCACCGCGAGCTGGCGGCGCTCGGCGGGAGCGACGCGGCCCCGGACTGGCTGGAGGGCGACGGTCTCGCGTGCCGGCCTCTGGTCCGGGCCCGCGCCCTGAGCGCCCTGGCAGCGCTGGCTGGGCGTACGGCCCGGCCGATCCGCTCGCGCACAGATCTCCTCGACGCGGCCGCGGCGCTCTTCGACGCGCATCTCTATTTCGAGGTGCACGAGCTTCTGGAGCCCTCCTGGCGCGAGGCCGAGGGCGACGAGCGTGAGGCGCTCCAGGGGCTGATCCAGGTCGCGGTCGGCTATCAGCATCTGGCCAACGGCAACTTCGCCGGCGCCCGGGCGCTGCTCGAAGAAGGCCGCCGGCGAATCCAGGGGCGTAGACTGGACGGGCTCGATCTCGAGAAGTTCGGGGTCGGGGTAGGGCGCTCGCTCGACCGGCTCTTTCAGCTCGATTGGGAAACGGTCCCGGCATTTCCAAGACCAAGATCCGGCGGCGCCGCTCGGCGCTCCGCCCGCAAGGAGATCTCGTGAACCTCGAATTGACCGGCAAGACCGCGCTCGTGACAGGGGGAAGCCAGGGAATCGGACGGGCCATCGCGTTCGGCCTCGGCGCCGAGGGCGCCAGGGTGGCGATCTGCGCGCGCGACAAGTCGCGGCTCGAGCAGACGGCGCAGGAGATCAAGGCCAAGAGCAACGCCGAGGTGCTCATCGTCCCCGGCGACCTGAGCCGACTCGACGAGGTGAACCGAGTGGCCACGACGGTCAAGGAGCGCTTCGGCCGGATCGACATCCTCGTGAACAACGCGGGCGCAATCCGGGGCGGCGACTTCCTCAAGATCCCCGATGAGCAGTGGGCGGGCGACTGGAGCCTGAAGATTCTCGGGTACGTTCGGATGGCGCGCGCGGTCTTTCCGATGATGCAGGCGCAGGGCGGTGGTCGGATCGTCAACGTGGTCGGCGCCGCCGCACGCAATCCGACTCCCGTTTATTTGACGGGCGGCATCGCAAATTCGGGGCTCATAAACTTCTCGAAAGGGCTCGCCGACCTCGGCGCGCCATCGAACATTCTCGTCACCGCCGTGTCGCCCGCGGCGACGGCGACCGCGCGCTGGGAGACTCTGATCGCGCAGCAAGCGGCGTCGGCGGGGACGACCGTCGAGGCTCAGCGCACCGAAGCGGCGAGCCACTATCCGCTCAAGCGCATCGCGACTCCCGAGGACATTGCCGATCTCGTCTGTTTTCTGGTGTCGGCTCGTGCCTCGTTCATCACCGGCGTGTGCATAACCGTGGATGGCGGCGCCACTCGAGGTGTCTACCTCTAATTCTTTCGTTTTCCGATCAACTTGACATGCGTCACCCGTTGTCATATATCTTTGCGCCAGCACGGAACAGCCCGAAGTAACGTCCTTATTCCGCCGCTTTCGCTAGGGCTAGGAGGTCGAGCGATGGCCGCAAAGTTGTTTGTCGGGAACCTCTCTTTCCAGGCCACCGAGGAGGACCTTCGCGAGCTCTTCCAGCAGGCCGGAACCGTCGAGACAGTTCGGATCATCACGGACCAGTTCACCGGACGGCCGCGCGGATTCGGGTTCGTCGAGATGGCGACCAAGGAAGAAGCTGGCAAGGCAGTCGAGATGCTCAATGGGCGGCTCTTCAGAGACAGAAACCTCGTCGTGGACGAGGCGCGGCCACAGCCGCAGCGCACAGGTGCGGGCGGTCCACGCGGCGACCGTGGGCCCCGGCCCGGTGGAGGCGGCGGCGGAGGTTGGCGCAGATAGACACAGAGTAGGAAAGAAGCCCGGGGATCAAGAGCGGTCCCCGGGCTTTTCTGTTACTCTGAAAACTCAACAGATGACGATGACACGGCGAGCGCAGGTGATGAAGCCGGGCGTCCCGTCGCCGGGAATGGCGGCGCGACTCGGTGTCACGATCGACAAACGGCGCGGCGTTGAATATCACGAGCTTCGATCGAAAGATCTCGTGAACAAGTTCAACGGCCGCCCGATGCCGTTCGGCTGGACCGTGAATCCATATCGGGGCTGTGAGATGGCCTGTCGGTACTGCTTTGCCCGCTACACGCACGAGTTCCTCGGCCTGAACGACCCCTCCGCGTTCGAACGGAGGATCTACGTGAAGGACGCCGACCGCGACAGGCTCGTCGCCGAGCTGCGCCGAGCCCGGCGAAGCGGCCAGATCGTCGCGATGGGGACGGCGACGGATCCTTATCAGCCTGCCGAGGCGAGGTTCGAGGTGACCCGCCGGGTTCTCGAGGCCGCTCGCGTGGTCCCGGGGCTGCAGCTGTCGATCACGACCAAGTCGACGCTCGTTACCCGCGATGCCGCCCTGCTCAGAGAGATCTCCGCCGCCACCGAGGTCACGGTGAACCTTTCCATCACCACCGTCGACGCGGCGCTGGCGCGCCGGCTCGAGCCTCGGGCACCCCGGCCCGACCTCCGCTTCGCCGCCATGAAGGAGCTGGCTGAAGCCGGCGTGGCCGCTCGGTTGTTCGTCATGCCGATCCTTCCCCACCTGACCGACGACGAGCCCAATCTGAGATCGCTGCTGGTCGCGGCCCGAGACGCGGGAGCGGTCGGGGCCGAGTCGAACGTGCTCTTCCTGAGGCCTGGCACCCGCGAGGTCTTCTTCGAGTTCCTGGCGATCGACTTTCCGCGGCTGGTCCCGGAGTACGAGCGCCTCTATCGCGGATCGGCCTATGCTCCGCCGGAGTACGTGCGTGAGACAGAGGCGCGCGTGCGGCGCCTGGCGCATGAGGTCGGGCTCAGCGCCCGGCGCCGAGCTGATCGCCCCGATCAGAGATCGCCCCGTCAGCTGAGCCTGGTCTGGTAGCGAGCCCGGGCGCCAGGGCCCGGGCGACCAAGCGCGTCCTCAGAACAGTGAGAGCTGTGCGCTCGACTCCGTTTCCGCCGCCGGCGGCCTCAGGCCCTCGAGATCCGCGAAGGCGCGGAAGCGGTCCCAGATCTCGAGCACCTTCGCCTGGTAGTACTCGACGTTCTCGTCCGGGCGCGCCGCGTCCCACAGGCTCGCGAGCTTCGCGTACTCGTTCACCGTGACGTTGGGGCCCCGGCCCGCCACGTAGTAGGAGATCTGGTCCCCGGGCTGCACCGCGCGCCCGGAAGCTCCGGCGAGCTCGTACGCCGCCGATGCCGACCGCGCGCCGATCCGTATCTTCTCCCGATAGGCCTCGATCGATTCCTGAAGCGTCTCGGTCCGGGCGAAGGCGCGAAGCTCGACCCGGTGCGCCGCGAAGTCGCCGAGCCATCGGTCGATCACCGCGCGAGTCTCGGTGCGGCGCCCGTGCACGAGGCAGCGGACGATCTCGCCGATGATCTGACGCTGGAAGGGCTCGAGGCCGCGCGAGCGGAACGCCGAGCCCTTGAGGCTCAGGCGTCCGCGCTCGTCGAGCAGCGCGTACGTCTTCATCTTGTAGCTGAACATCGCCGCGTAGCGGCCGTCGAGCTCGAGCTGGATGCCCGAGGGCAGGCCCTCGGTGAGCCGCTCGAGCAAGATCTCGTCGTCCGCCGTCGAGTGACCGGGCGGCGGCACGAAGTAGACGCCGTCGGTGTCCGCCTCGACCGGGACCGCGCCGAGCTTTTCGAGCGCGGCGAGAATCGCGGTGACCACGGCCCGGCCCTCGGCGGTGACGCGGTCGGCGGCGTCGAAGTCGTTCCAGTGCCCGCCGCTGAAGGCCAGGTAGCCGTAGAACGCGTTGATCAGGATCTTGAACGACTGCTGGAGCGCGCCCAGGTGCGCGCGCTCCGCGGGTTCTCGGGCCTCGCGTGCCAGCCGCTTGGCGCGGACACGAAAGTCGCGCAGGTGCTGCAAAAGCTCCGGGAACACGCCGAGCGTGTCGGAAGCCGGCGCGATCGCCTTCGCGAGCATCAGCGAGGGGTAAAGCGAGGTGACGTCCACATGCAGGACGGGCCGCGCGACGCCTTCCTGGCAGATCGCGGTATAGCCGCCGCCGACGGGACCGACCGGTCCCGGCAGGGGCACCGCCTGGCCGCGCGCCAGGTACTCGCGGAGCACGAGCGCGTCGATCTTCGCCGCGGCGCCGCGCAAGGTGCACGACTGATAGTCGAAGGGCACCGTCTGGGCCTGGGCGAAATACGGCGGGGCCAGGATCGACGCGATGGCGAGCGTCTCGACGGCGTCGTCCCCGGCATACGCCATGAGCCGCTCCGGCGTCTCGCTGAACTCGCGCGTGATCTGCGAGGCGTCGATATATGTACGGTCTGCGGCGGCCACACCGAAGTGGCGGGCGAGATCCTTCAAGCCGAAGCCGGGCAGGTCACGCGTGCCGGCGTCGTGGAGCTGCGCGAGGATCCACGTGTCGATCACGTGGCGTCCGGCAACCTCGTAGCGCCGATAACCGATCGTGCGCTCGGCGATCTGCAGCCGGGTGACCCGGCTGCGGAGGCTCTCACCGCCGCGCCCCCAGGTCAGCACCACGCGGTGCAGGCGCGCCCGCGCCTCGAGGTATTCCAGATCGAAGCGGAAAATGTTGTGGCCCTCGATCACGTCTGGATCGCGCTCGCGGATGATGCGAGAGCACTCTTCCAGGAGCGAACGCTCGTCGAGCCGGTCGCCCCGCACGACGTGTCGGAAGCCGGTCGTGTCGGCCAGCGCGACCGCGATGATCCGATCGCCGGGCCGCGCGGCGCTCGGGAACTCGTGGCCCTCGGTCGTCATCACCTCGATGTCGAGCGCCAGACGCCGGAGGTCCGTGAAGACGAGCCCGCCGAACGAGGTCCGCCCGGCCTGGAGGAGATACTGATGGACCGAATCGGCCAGGAAGAGATAGGGCGCCCCGGGCACGTTCCAGAGCTGGCCCGACTGATCCCGGCAGCGATCGCGCGCGCCGAGCGCGTCGGCCCACGACCCGAAGCGCGCCCGCCATCGCAACGCGCCCGGTCCCTCGAGCGCGTCGACCTCGAGCAAGCCCGGCGCGCCCTTCACCAGATCGGGGTCGGCGAGCAGCAGGAACGGCGAGAAGGGGGCGGTCTCGGTGAGGGTTCCCGCGCCCGAGCGTCGGTAAAGGCGGATCGCGCGTCCGCCCTCGGCGAGATCGAAGGCGACGAGCCCCGGGCTGGGGTCCCGTCCGAAGAGAAGCGAGGCGTGCTCGATGGTGAGCACGCGCTAGGCCGCGAGCTCCTGGACGGCGACGCGATCGATGGCGAGATCGGCGAGGCCGACGTGCGGTCGCCGCGTCGTCATGGCGTCAGAATACTCGCCAGCCCGGGCTCGCTCAACCCCTAAGACTGTCCGCGGACGGAGATCACGAGATACCAGAGCGCCAGCGCTCCACCTGGTGTTTCTTTCTGTCCACCAATCCCTGAGGGCCCGTTTGACGTTTTATGGACAGGGTGGAAGATCGCATCGGGCCTCCAAAAGGATTCGACATGGACGAGAAAAGAGTCCGCCTCCTCATCCGCAAGATGCTCCAGAGTGGCCGACTACCGTATGAGGGCGCCTCGAAAGTGTCGGGGAGCCCTGCGGCGGGAGAGGTCTGCGCCGCGTGTGGAAACACCATCGCTGCCGCACAGCTCGTGATGGAAGGCATGACCAACAACGGGAACGGCGCACAGGCGATCCAATTCCATGTTCTCTGCTTCCAGCTGTGGAACGATGAGCGGCGCAAGCCGCGCGCGCAGATTGCCTTAACGGCAGACTGAGCTGGCGGCGGTCTGGCCTCCGACGCCAGGCCCGGAAGTCGCCCGCGACGATGCTTCGAGCCGAGACCTACCCGCCCTCCGAGAATCGGCCTGCACTTCGACACTCAGGTGGCACGGCGTTGGCAGGCCTCGTATCGCCACGATGCATCTTCTATGTGCCTGGTGCCGTCGTGAAGGGAAGCCTGGTTACCTCGGGATGCGCGAACCGCTGGAAAACCCGGCGCCGACCCACGGTGTCTGTGGAATCCACAAGGAGCGGCTGCTCGAATCGTTTCCGTCGCGATCGTTTCCCGATGCCGAATTGCTCATCGTGGTGCGCCGAAACGGCACGCTCTATGAGCGTCTCCGGGGGTCATTCGCCGGCGTTCGGCGCGTGAAGGTGATCGTGGAGCGTCGGGTCGGTGACCGCCGATCGATGAGGCGCCCCGTGACCGAGGAGCGCCGACACGTGAGAACGCGGCGGCGAATTCGCCGCGGCACGACCTCGCCTCACGGCGGCTTCACGATCGTGCGATTCACTCCGAAAGAAATCATTCCCCCATTGCCGAGCGTCACCAGTCTGAGCTCCTGGCCAGAACCCGTCTCGTAAGCATCCGCTCTTCTTAACGCTTCAAGCTTCGTTGCGCGTTGGGGCGCGGTGTATGCTCGGCCCCTTCGGAGCCGAGGGCCGCCCGGGAGGTTCAAGGTTCCCCGGGCGATTTTCCTTTCCCGTCGCGACCAAACGCACTTAACCGTACCTCGGCGCACACGCTTGGGCATGACTTTGGGCATGTCCGGCCAAGATCCCGACCAGAAAACGCGATTTCGTCTTCAGGGAATCTTCATGTTCGCCTCGCTAGGCTCGGCCCGTGCGCGATGCCGAGCCTTCTCGTTCCTGCCTTCTCGTTCCTAAGGACGAGAGGAACTAATGAGGAACCGAAGCACCGCGAGCGTCATCCCGCTTCTCGAGGCTGGAACCATGAAGCGACATGGCTTCCTGCTCGGCGTGATCGGACTGCTCGTGATCCTCGCGTGGTCGCCCGACGCCGGCGCTCACACCAAAGGGCTCACCCTCAGCCGATTCGGCCTGATCGACGTCTCGCTGCAGGCCAACGTCGACTACGTGAACTTTTCCGACCCCCGGCGGGTCGACTTCGACAAGATCGGGGATCGGCAGCAAAAAGGGTTCAATCTGACGAGCTTCGACCTCTCACTCACTGGCGAGACGGCGGAATTCCCGCTGAAGTTCGCGATGTTCCTGACCTTCGAGCAGGACCGGGCGAGCATCGAGGAAGCCTTCCTCTTCTTTCACAAGCTCGGGGAGTTTTCCCCGTGGCTCTCCGACTTCCAGGCGACGGTAGGGCAGTTCAGAGCAAAGTTCGGACAGCTGAATCAGATTCACGACCACGAATGGTTTCTCGACGATATGCCGCTGATCCATGTGAAGTTCCTCGGTCCGGACGGTGTGCACCTACTGGGCGCCGAAGTGACCTATCAACCGCCGATCTCCCCATTCATCCAGTTCGCGCTCTCGGTTCAAAGCAAGGGCGCGCTGGACAGGTACCCGGCAGCGACCCCCAGTACGCCCCCCACCTTTGCGCTGCAGACGGCCGATGATCTGGTGGTGTTCCCGAGGGTCGAGACGTTTTTCGACCTGACGGACAATGCCGACCTTTCTCTGGGGGCGTCGGGGGCAATTGGCAAGAACAAGCCCAAAAGCGAGGACCGCACCTATCTGATTGGAGGGGACGTTTTGTATCGCTGGAAGTCGGGCGCCCAGGCCTATCCATATATCCGGTGGCTGACCGAAGGCATCTGGGCCGTCAGAAAGGATCCCATCGTCGTCGCGGGCGCCAACAAGGGGCTACAGCTCGGCAGCGATGTGGTCGGCGGAGCCTTTACGGAGATCGGCTACCGGTTCTCGCGCCACTGGCAAGTGACCGGTCGCGTCGACTATGTCGGAATCCCCAAGGGCAATGAGGACGAAGACCTTCGCGTCTCGGGCGGTCTGCGATACCTGCTCTCATCGGTCGCGAAGATCGGGGTCCAGTACGAGTACAACGCGAAATCGGGCCGGGATCTGCCGTACCACGCGATCTTCATCCAGTTCAACGTTGGTTTGGGCACCGTGACGCCCGGCGTCGGGAAATTCCTGGATCCGTTCTAGCCGCGGGCGAACCGTCGCCGAAGGAGTGCAAATGCAAAGACGTCGTTCGCTAACCGGTGCGGTGATGCTCCTCACCGCCATGTGCTTGGTCGCCGGCGTCGCCACGGCGCACGACGTCGAAATCCCCAAGCCCGAGGCACGGCGCGGCCAGAACGCATTGAACGTGGTCGCCACGCTCGAGCATTATGGCTCGATCGCGAAGGCGATCGGAGGGGACAAAGTCAAGGTGAGCGTCATCGTGAAGGGATCCCAGAATCCCCACACGATCGCCGTCAAGCCGAGCTACTCGGTGCTATTCAACAAGGCTGATCTCCTGGTAGCCAACGGGCAGTTGATCGAGCTGGGCTGGCTGGACGTGGCCCTCGTCAACGCAAGAAATGCGAACATCATGGAAGGGCACCAGGGCTTCGTGAACTGCTCGATCGGGGTCGATATCATCCCGTATGCGTCGGAAGAAATCGAGGGGACTCCGTTCTTCATCCTCAACCTCGGCGTGGGCGGCACGATGCGGCTCGGCAACCACCACTACTGGCTCGATCCGGGCAACACCACGATCATCGCAAAGAACATCGCCGACAAGTACGCCGAGGTGGACCTGCCCAACGCGGCGTACTATCGCGGCAACTATGACCGGTTTGCCGTTCACTTCAGCGAGCATCTCAAGGAGTGGGACAAGGAGATGGAGCCCTTCCGAGGGATGCAGCTCGTCAGCTACCACCGGAGCTGGAACTATCTGCTCCGACGACACGGCCTGAAGGTCTTCGACTACATCGAACCGAAGGAGACCCTGCCGCCCAGCGCGGCCTACATGGCGTCGCTGGTCGACCGCATGAAGCGGAGCGGCGTCAAGCTCATCCTGGCGGAGACCTATCAGAACAGGCCGATCATCGACGAGATCGCGCGTCAGACGGGCGCCAAGGCCCTGATCCTCCCAAGCTCCGTGAGCGAGGACCTGGGAATCAAGACGCCGTTCGATTTCTTCGAGAAGCTCTATCGGGAGCTCGTCCCCGCCCTGCAGGCGGCCCGGACGTCGTGACCGGCCGGTGGAGAACGAAGCGAGGTCCATCGTGAGCCGAGAATGGAAGCTCATCCTCCTCCTGGTTTGCGTCATGGCGCTGACCCACGCAAGAGCCGAGGCCAAGCTGAACGTCGTGGCCACCACCGAGCACGATGCGGCCATTGCGCGGGTCGTCGGCGGGGACCGCATCGCGGTCGCGTATCTCGCCAAGGGTACCCAGGACCCCCACGCAATCGCCCCGAAGCGAAGCTTCTCGGTCCATCTGAACCGGGCGGATCTTCTCATCGTGAATGGCCAGGGTCTCGAGATGGCGTGGCTTCCGACCGCCCTCGCCGAGTCCACGAACGCCCGGATTCGAGAGGGCAAGCCCGGCTATCTGGATGCCTCCATCGGTGCGGCGCTCATCCCCTACGACCCCGCCGACGTGAAAGCGCCCCCTCTGATCAGAGGACTCGTGGCGTTGCAGTCCCTGGTCGTCTCGAAACCACCGGACCTCACGGCCGGCTACAACCACCACTACTGGCTCGACCCGGCGAACGGCAACTCGACCGCGAAGGCCATCCTCGACAAGCTCGTGCTCCTGGACCCATCGAACGCGACCGTCTTCAAGGCGAACTACGAGCGGTTCGCCGCGAAGCTGAAGGAGAAGCTCGTCGTATGGGATGCGCAGATGAAGCCCTTCGAGGGGACGGAGATCGCTAGCTACCATCGGAGCTGGACGTATCTGGCCCGACGGCACGGTCTGAAGATCGTGGGCTATATCGAGCCGAGCGAGCCGCTGCTGCTCAGTTCCACGAACCTGGACAACCCGCCTGATCGGGACGAGAAAGCCGTGCTCATTGCGAGGATGGCGCAGAGTCGAGCGAAGCTGGTCGTCGCCGAGACGTATCAGGATCTGGCCCTGCTCAAGGAGATCGCCGGCGCTGCCAGGGCCGCAGTGGTGATCTTGCCGTCGTCGGTGAGCCAGGCCGACGGCATCGACGACTACTTCGCCTTCTTCGATCAACTGTATGGATGGTTGACGCAGGCGTTGAACGCCGTCAAAGCGCTTCCCTGATGGCCGCGCTGCTCGCGGTACACGAGCTCGCCATCGGCTACGGGGGGTCCACCCTTCTGTCCGGTATCAACCTCTCGATCGACCAGGGCGATTGGTGGGGTATCGTCGGCCCCAACGGCGCCGGCAAGACCACGCTCGTCAAGACGCTGCTCGGGATCATTCCGGCGCTCGCCGGACGGATCGAGCGCCGGGCGGGTTTGAGCTTCGGATACGTGCCCCAGCGCGGCGTGATCGACGATATTTTCCCGCTGCCCGCGTTGGACGTGGTGGTGATGGGGCGTTACCCGCGCATCGGCCCCTGCCGACGAGTGACCCGGGCCGATCGCGAGCTCGCCCTTCGCTACATGGAGCGGGTGGGGATCGCCCACCTCGCCCGCAAGCCCTTCCGGTCGCTGTCAGGTGGACAAAAGCAGCGAACCTTGATTGCCCGAGGGCTCGCGCCGGAGCCGGACGTGCTCGTGCTCGACGAGCCCACCGATGGGATGGATATCGCCGGAGAGGCCGGCATCATGGAGCTGATCTCCGATCTGCATCGAGGATCTGCTCTCACCATCTTGATGATCAGTCACTCGTTGAACCTGGTCGCGAACCACGCGAAGCAATTGATGCTCATCCACGGCGACGAAGGCGTCTTCCGAACCGGCATGACCGACGAGCTGTTGAACGGCGAGACGCTCAAAGACGTGTATCGGCTGAGCGTCGACGTGCACTCATTCGGCGGACGGAAATTCCTGTTCGCACACGGGTCGAGCGAACCAAAGGCAGAGAGATAGTCATGGACTTCGTGCGATCGATCCCCGTCCTGTCGAACCTCTTCCTCGTCGAGCGGAACGGGATGACCTTCCTGGAAGCGCTGCCGATCCTCCAAAATGGAATCCTGGCCGGCCTGCTCGTCGCGCTCGTGAGCGCCTTCCTCGGTGTCTATGTCATCCTCAAGCGGATCGTGTTCGTCAGCGCGGCGATCTCCCAGATCTCGTCGCTCGGCGTCGCCTGCGCCTTCCTGGTCGCCGCCCTCCTCGGCCATCACGCGAGCGAGGTGAAATCACAGTTCTTGAGCGGTCCGGGGTTGACGTCGGTCGTATTTGCTTGCCTGGCGGCGCTTCTCCTGGCCCGGCAGGTGAGCGAGAAGCGCATCACGCGAGAGAGCATCCTGGGCATCGGTTACGTCTTGCCGGCCGGTCTCACATTAGTGGTCCTCGACCTGTTGAGCGCGGAAGCGCACGCCATCGAGGATATTCTCTTCGGTAACTCGGTCTTCGTCTCCGTCGAGCAGCTGCGGGTGCAGGCGGTGACCGCCGTCGCGGTGCTGCTGATCCACCTCCTCCTGTACAAGGAGTTCATCTTCACCTCGCTGGACCCGGAGACCGCGACCGCCTGCGGGATGAGGACGCGACTCTTCAACCGGATCTTATTGTTGACCATCGCCTTCACGATCGCCGTGTCCATCATGTCCATCGGGGCGCTGCCGGTCTTCGCCTTCATGGTCATCCCGGCCTCGGCGGCCTTGACGCTTACCGAGCGGCTGGGGCCCGCGTTCCTCCTGTCAGTCGCGTTCGGGGTGTCAGCCGCTCTCGTCGGGTTCTATCTGTCGTTCGTCTTCTCGCTGCCGACCGGGCCCGCCATGCTGGCTACGGCCGGCGTCTTTCTCATCCCGGGTGGCGCCAAGACGCTCTTGCATCGCTGGCGACTCGTCGGATCGCCGACCGCCTGAGCGGGATCGAGTCGAGATGAGACATCGGCACGCCGATCATGACCCGGGCGAAGAAGCCCATGCGCACGACCATCACGAGGGCCGTGGTCATGGACACGGGCATGGCATTGTCGATCCGTCCATCGCCTCGAGTGACCGGGGGCTGTGGGCGTTGAAGTGGTCATTCGTCGGGCTCATGGTCACCGCCGTGATCCAGACCGGCGTGGTGCTGCTGTCCGGCAGCGTGGCCTTGCTCGCCGATACAATCCACAACTTTGCCGACGCCGCCACGGCGATCCCTCTCGGCGTGGCGTTCTGGCTGGCCCGTCGCGGCGCGACACCTCGGTTCACGTACGGCCTCGGTCGTGTCGAGGACCTGGCGGGGCTGGCGATCATCGTGACGATCCTCGCCAGTGCTATTGCCGCCACCTATGCCGCAATACACCGGCTACTTCACCCCGAACCCGTCGCGCTCCTCTGGGCGGTCATGGTGGCTTCGGTGATCGGCTTCGTCGGCAACGAGGCGGTTGCCGTCTTCCGTATCAGGGTCGGCCGCCAGATCGGCAGTGCCGCCCTCATCGCCGATGGTTACCACGCACGCATCGACGGGTGGACGAGTCTGGCGGTCTTGGTCGGGGCGATCGCCGTGTGGGCCGGCTATCCACTCGCCGATCCCGTCGTCGGCCTGCTGATCTCGATCGCGATCTTCGTGCTCGTGTGGCAGTCAGCCGGGTCGATCCTCCTGCGGACGCTCGACGGCGTCGAAACCCAGGCGCTTCAAGATATCGTGCACGCCGCCGGCCAGGTGCTGGGGGTCACGGAAGTCACGGACGTGCGAGCTCGGTGGATCGGTCACCGGCTGCACGCAGACCTGAGCATCACCGTTCCGAGTACGCTCTCGGTCGGCGAGGGGCACGAGGTCGCGAAGGCCGTACGCCACCAACTCCTGCACCACCTGCCGCATCTGGGCAGCATGACCGTTCACGTCGATCCCGATGGGCAGGGCGGGGACCGTCATCATCGTATCGGAGCGCACGTGCATGATGGGTTGCCGATGCACACGCACGAATAGGTCAGGCCCGCCAGGCCTGGGACCCGCCGTGTACCTCACATGGGTGCTGCTGTTGGCCGGCCTCGCTCTCGCGCCACCGTCGATCGTCTTGGCCCAGGCATCTCGAGCCGACGATGAGCTCGCCGAGGCCCGGCGTCTGAATCAGGAGGCCGCTACGCTCTACAGCTCCGGGAAGCTCGCGGCGGCGATTCCGCTCGTCCAGCGTGCGCTCGCGATCCAGGAGAAAGCTCTCGGGCCCGAGCACCCGGACGTGGCCGCGAGTCTCGACGCCCTCGCGGGATTGGACCGCGCTCAGGGGAACTACCGTGAGGCGGAGCGGCTCTACCGGCGGGCGCTCGCGATCCGAGAGAAGGCGCTGGGGCGGGGGAATCCAGCTCTAGTCCTGAGCCTCAACAACCTGGCCGGGCTCTACCGTGCTCAAGGTAAGTACGCGGAGGCGGAGCCGCTGTACCGGCGTGCCCTTGCGATCGAAGAGGAGTCACGGGGGCCGGAGAACCTGAGCGTGGCGGCGAGCCTCGACAATCTGGCGGGACTCTACCGCGCTCAAGGTAAGTACGCGCAGGCAGAGCCCCTGTATCGGCGTGCCCTTGCGATCGGAGAGAAGTCACGCGGGCCGGAGGACCTGGACGTGGCCGCGAGCCTGAACAATCTCGCAGGGCTCTACCACGCCCAGGGCAGGTACGCCGAGGCGGAGCCGCTGTATCGGCGTGCGCTCGCGATCGGGGAGAAGACGCTGGGGCCCGAGCACCCGAACATCGCCGCAAACCTCAACAACCTGGCGCTGCTCTACGCCGCCCAGGGAAAGTCGGCGGAGAGCGAGCCACTTCAGCGGCGCGCGCTTGCGATTCAGGAGAAGGCGTTAGGGCTGGAGCACCCGGACGTGGCGACGAGCCTGAACAACCTGGCTGAGCTCGAGCGTGCTCAGGGCAAGTATGCGCCCGCGGAGCCGAGATATCAGCGTGCGCTCGCGATCAGGGAAAAAGCTCTGGGGCCGGAGCATCCGGCCGTCGCCGGGAGCCTCAGCGGCCTGGCAGAGCTCTACCAGGCCCAGGGCGCGTACGCGCAGGCCGAGTCGCGATACCGGCGCGCGCTCGCGATCCTCGAGAAGGCGCTGGGACCCGAGCACCCCGACGTGGCGACGGTCCTCGACAGCCTGGCCGGGCTCTACGAAGCTCAGGGGAAGTACTTGCAAGCCGAGCCGCGGTATCGGCGTGCGCTCGTCATCCTCGAGAAAGCGCTGGGACCGGAGCACCCCGACGTGGCCACGGTCCTGGAGAACTTTGCGGCCTTTCTGCGCAAGACGAATAGAGCCGCGGTTGCACAAGACATGGAGGCGCGCGCGCGAATCATCAGGGCGAAGCGCGCCGAGATCGCTCCGGCGAAGTGAGGACCGCGTCGTCGAAGTGCCGGAGCGGTGCGAATACAGGCCGGCCGTCAGAAGGGCATGAGGCCGAGCTGGAAGACGCGGTCGACAAGCCAGAAGGATCCCAGGAGCAGGATCGGCACCGAACCCACCCGGACCAACCACCACTGGCGTCGTTCCCGTACCTTCTCGTCGGGCGCCCTCCGGATCAGCGTGAGCACGGGCAGCACGACGAGCAGAATCGAGATCTGGCCCAGCTCCACGCCAAGATTGAAGGACACGACGGGCACCGCGATGGACTGAAGATCCTGGAGCCGCTCGCGCAGCACGCTCGAGAAGCCCAGCCCGTGGACCAGACCGAACGCGAACGTGAGCATCCACCGGTGACTTCCCTGCGTGATGAAGAAGTTCTCCGCGGCCACGTAGACGATCGACGCGGCGATCAACGATTCGGTCATCGCTCCTGGCAGACGGATCAGATCGAGAGCCGCGAGCAGCAGCGTGATGCTGTGGGCGACCGTGAACGACGTCACCACGCGCACCATGTCGCGCAGCCGCTGCGCCGCGAGGAGCAACGCCATGAGGAACGCGATGTGGTCGTACCCGACGAAGATGTGATGCATCCCCCACAGGATGAACTCCACGGCGGTGCCCAGGATCGTCGGGTTGAGTCGCGCGAAGGTCAGGTCGAGCTGGTACGGACCGTATTTGTTGTAGATTTTCTGCACGCCCGCCCACGAGACGATGACCGCCGCCTGGTGGTTCCTGATGACGGTGAAGAAGAGCGCGGAGGAAAGCTGAACGCGCTTCACCTCGGCGGTCGAGGGGAACCGGAAATGCTGTCGCGCGTACGAGATGTACTTCTGGCCGGTCGGTCCGGTGGCATAGACCGGCTCCAGCGCTCCGGCTTCGGCCTCTACCGAGTTTCCGTTGATGTCGACCTTGAGACACTCGAGCAGGTAGGCGACGATGTCCGATTTCTCCGCCTGCAGCTGGGCCTCGGTGAGCTCGAGCTCACCGGCCGGAAGCCGCACAACCTTTTCGAGGCCCGCCACTCCAACGTCCACCGTCCAGAGAACCTCGTTCGGCCTGATCTCCACGTTGGAGGTGGAGAACCTCTCGTCGTGGGCCGAGGCGACGGACCCGGCGAAGAGGACGAGCAAGACGGCGAGGACGAGCGGGCGCGTTATTGAGTTGATTTGTCGAGCCAGGCGGACATCAGCCGCCCTCCGTAGTCGGGCCCGATGTTCGGGCCGAAGTCCCTGACGTTCGGCATCCACGCGGCCACCACGCTCGCCGAAGGCCCGCAGACGTAGTAGACCTGCTGCGAGCAATAGCGCTGGATGTCGTAGACGATGTCGCGGCGCGCACTATCCTTGAATGTGCGCCGCTGGCGCTTGACCATCTCCGTGAGCTTGGAGTCGTTGACGCCGGATGCGTTGAGTGCGTCGCCGGGCAGCAGCGCCTCGAGATAGGAGTCGGGATCAGTTGCGCCGTCGCGCACGGCGAGCATCATCTTGTCGAACTTGCCGTAGACGGAGCTGGAGACGAAGGCTTCGTAGTCCTGCACCTTGAGCTCCGCCTCGATGCCAGCAGCCTTCCAGTTCTTGAGGGTGGCCTGGACAGCGCCCATCCATTCGGGCCCGTACCCCGCCGTCGTCTCGACTGGGATCTTGATGCCGCCCGGATGGCCGGCCGCGGTGAGCAGCTGCCTCGCGCCCACCGGATCAAAGGGCTCATAGAGCTTCTGGCCATCGGGCGGCAGTTCCTTGATCGGGACTGACCATTCCTTGAGCGCGGCGGGGATGACCGGGCTGGGCGCGCCTTTCCCCTGCGCCAACGGATTGCGCTCGAGGATCTCGCGCCAGTTGTCCGCCATGGCGATAGCCCGGCGAACCCGGACGTCCTTGAGCGGATCCTGGTCGAGCTTCATGGCGGCGATTCTCCCGGAGGGCACCAGGAACTCGCGGGTTTGCAGCGGCAGCCACCAGTGACCGAGTTTCTTCTTGGCGGCCGCCACGTCGCTCCGGCGGATCGTCATGCCGGGCTCCGGGCCGAAGTCGAACTTTCCCGCCAGGAACGCGGCCAAGGCCGCGTTCGAATCGGGGTTGATCGTGAGCTCCACCGCGTCCGCGTACGGCAGCTTGGGATAGAAGCAGTTCGGGTTGCGGACGAAGCTGATCCTGGCGCCCGGCTCGTAACGCTCCAACATCCACGGGCCGGTCCCGACGACCGATTCCCACTTCTTGAGGTCGCCGTACTTTTCGACGCATTCCCTGGCAATGATCCAAGTCGAGGTGGAGGCCATGCGGTCGAGGAACCAGGCATTGGGTTCCTTCAGCGTGAACTTCACCGTGTACTTGTCCGGGGCCTCGACCTTGTCCACGATCTCCAGGAGGGCCCGGTTCGGGTTGCCCTTCGTCGCCAGGAAACGGTCGTACGTATATTTCACGTCATCGGCGGTCAACTCGCGCCCGTTGACCGGCGACTTGGGCTGCCACCGGACGCCCTGTCGCAGTCTGAAGACGTAAACCGTATCTCCCACGCGGTCCCAGGATTGCGCGAGGTCGCTGTCGAGGGGCTGCGTGCCCGGGACGATGGTCGTGCCGGGCTTGATCATGACCAGTCGGCTATACGCGAACGAGAGTGGCACCATCGTCGAGTAGGCGGCCGTCTGGTGGGGATCGAAGTGAGCGGGCGACTGCGCGATGCGTATGCGGAAGGTGCCTCCGCGATCTGGCTGCTTGGCTTTCTCCGGAGGCGGGTCTCCGTCCGCGAAACTTTCGCCCGGCCGGAAACCAAATGCGCCCGCGGCTGCCGCAGCGCCCCCCAGCTTGAGCAAGTTGCGGCGGGACACTGGCTGCGGCCTGGGGCGTGACAGCATCACCAAGTCCTCCTCCGCCGGCGCATGGTTCGCGGCGGGGCTACGCCCTCCGGAACGCGTCGACTGGACGTGAGCGCGTTAATACGGATGACAGCGGCACGGCCGGCATCGCGGCCAAGGTACTGGACTCAACATGAAGATTTCCTGAAGACCGCCTGAATCTTCACTCGCGTTGCTTCTTGACGACGAACCGAGGCCGCGCCTACCTTCCGTGCCATTCACCTCTCGTGAGATATGGCCAGGTATGCGCATCCTTCTCATTGAGGATGACAAGGAAGCGGCTCGGCTGCTTGCCAGGGGCCTGCGCGAGGAAGGGTGGATCGTCGACATCGCCTTCTCCGGGGAGAGCGGCGACGAGATGGCGAGCGTGAATACTTACGACGCCATCGTGCTCGACTGGATGCTCCCCGACCGCGACGGCATCGCGGTCTGCCAGAGCCTGCGTGGGAGCGGCCTCCACGTCCCCATCCTGATTCTGACGGCGCGGGATGCGATCGAGGACCGCGTTCTCGGTCTGAACGCGGGCGCTGACGACTACCTGCCAAAGCCCTTCGCCTTTGCCGAGCTACTCGCTCGCCTCCACGCCCTTCTGCGCCGGTCCGAACTGACGCGCCCGGTCCTTCTCACCGTGGAGGACCTCACGCTCGATCCCCGCAGCCATCAGGTCATGCGGGGAGGCATACCTATCAGCCTGACGCCCAAGGAGTATGGGATTCTCGAGACCTTGATGCGCCACGCCGGTGAAGTCGTGAGCCGCGCCTACCTCGGGGAGCACGTGTGGGAGGACGAACACGACTCTCTGACGAACTTGGTCGACGTCCACGTCAGCCACCTCCGGAGGAAGGTCGATCAAGGCCCCGTGACTCCGCTCATCCACACCGTGCGGGGTCATGGCTATCGCCTGGGACCACCACCTCGCTGATGACGCTGAGCTTCAAGGCGCGGCTCACGCTCGTTCACCTGGTCGCCGTAGCGCTCATCTTGGTGGGCACGGCGTTGACAGCCAACTGGGCGCTGTCTCGCGCCGTGCTGAGTCAGATCATCGACGCGGCGATCCTCGCTCTCGCCGAGGCCGAGGCGGCGGCGATGGTCGAGAAGCCTCACCCCCCCACCCATGTCCACGAGATGGCCCCGGGGACGGCGGCCCCCTCGTTTGCCCGGCTCGACAAGTTCGTCCAGATCGTGCGCATGGACGGCGGGGTCATGGCGCGTAGCGTGACCCTGGGGAGCGCGCGATTGCCCACCAAGCCGGGCCTGCTGACCCGACTCCAGGAAGGTCAGACGGTGTTCGAGACGGTCGAAGACTTCGGCGAAGAGCCGGTCCGGATGGTGTCGCTACCGGTCGACACGGGGGGCACCCGCTACGCCGTTCAGGTGGCGATGTCGCTCGACGACGCGTACGCCGTTCTTCGCTCTGCGCGGCTCTTGTTCACGGGCATGGCCGTGAGCATCCTGGTCGGGGTCGGGCTGATCGGGGCGCTCCTGACCCGGCGCGCCCTTCGTCCGATCGATCGCATCGTCAGCCGGGCGCGAGAGATCGGCGAGGGAAGCCTGAGTGAACGGCTTCCGCGCCCGGCCCAGCAAGACGAGATCGGGCGTCTGGTCGACACTCTCAACGAGATGCTCGGTCGCATCCAGGAAAGCTTCGAGATCCAACGGCGCTTCACAGCTGATGCGGCCCACGAGCTCCAGTCGCCTCTCTCGCGCTTGCGGACGGAGCTCGAGGTGACGTTGCGACGGCATCGGGACACCGCGGAGTATGAAGACACCCTGCATTCGTGTCTCGACAAGGTCGAACGCCTTTCGATCTTGACGAGAGAGCTTTTGACGCTGGCGAGGCTCGATGCCGAGCAGGGCCGGGCCGCGGCCGCTGGCACCGTGTCGCTCGGGCCTCTCCTCGAGGGCGTGGTTCGGCGGCTCGCGCCGGAGGCCGAACGTCGGCGCGTCACGATCGCCGTCCACCCGTCGCAAACGCTGTCGCTGTCCGTCCGGTGCGCGGAGGGGCTTGCCGACCTGGTGTTCACCAACGTGCTCGACAACGCCGTGAAGTTCTCACCGCCCGGGGGTCAGGTCGTCATCGATACCGCGGCCGAAGGCGCGGCGGTCGTTGTCGCCGTCTCCGACGCAGGCCCCGGTATCCCGGCCGACGAGATCTCCCGGGTCTTCGAGCGCTTCTATCGTGGTCGCGTCGCGAGGGCCACCGACAGCCGCGGCTTCGGTCTGGGGCTGGCCATTTCCCGTGCCGTCGTCGAGAACCACGGCGGCCAAATGTCCGTCGAGACCGCCGTGGGCCGCGGCGCGACCTTTCGCATTCGTTTCCCCGTTGCGTCCTGATCGCGGCGTAGCGCACGTTCCCCGCGGACGCGCCGCGCGGCGATCGACGCCGACCGTCAGGATTCCGAAGTCTCTCGGCGACTCGGTAGACGGCGGCCGGCAGCGCGACGAGTGTCGGGAGGAGAATCGAGAGCAGCCCGCCCACGACGATTGTGGCGAGGGAGCGCCGTCGGTACAATCGGAAGGAGGATTCAGCCACCTTCAGCGAATCTTCAGGCGCGGCACGGTACATCTGGTGGGTGCCGCGCCTCCGCCTCTTCGTGCTTGCCGTGACCCTC
>QHSQ01000241.1 GCA_003221615.1 Candidatus Rokuibacteriota bacterium
CGCCCGTGGCCATCGTGCCGTAGAAGGTCATGAAGTCGGGCCACGGATGCTTGAAGCGGAAGCGAACACGATATGGATCGATCACGTCGATTGCGGCCATCCGCGCTTTGTAAGGCCCCGAGGCCGCGCCTCGATAGCGCTCCATGGAGAATTTCACGTCCTCGGCGGTCACCGGATCGCCGTTGTGGAATTTCACGCCTCGCCGCAGCACGAACTCGTAGCTGAGGCCGTCCGGCGACATCGTCCACGACTCGGCCAGGCTCGGAGCCATCGGATTGCCCGGCATCGGCTTCACCAGCGCGTCGTGGAGCGCATAGAGCAGCATGAACGGCGTGATGATGCCGGTTGTCTCGGCCGGATCGAACCAGCCCGGCGCGAGCGAGATGTGTACCGCCCACGTGAGCTGTCCCGCCGGCGCCTCCGCGCGCGCCTTAGCGGGCAGGACGAGTCCCAGGAGCAGCAGCACGGCCAGGATGAGCGCGGCGAGGGAAAACGGTCGGAGCGGCACCCGTTCGGTCATGAGGAATCCTCCTCTGCATTCGCGAAACGTTTGGGAGCGAAGCCGAGGACCGACGAACGGAACCCGAAGTGCCGCCGATTATCCGCAGATGACGAGCGTTGTCAACTCGGGTAGAGGTGGCAGGCGACGAGGCGGCCGCTCTCCGGCGCCAGCGGCGGCTCGTCTCGACGGCACCGCTCCATCACGTGAGCGCAGCGCGTGTGGAAGCGACAGCCCGGCGGCGGATCGAGCGGGCTCGGGATCTCGCCGCTCAGGATGATCTCCTCCCGGCGCTCACCCGGGTCGAGCGGCAGCGCCGCCGAGAACAGCGCCTGTGTGTACGGGTGCTTCGGGCGCAACGCCACCTCCTCCGCCGCGCCGACCTCGACGATCTTGCCCAGGTACATGACGGCGATCGTGTGGCTCATGTGCGCCACCGCGGCGAGATCGTGCGCGATGAAGAGATAGGCGACGCCAAGCCGTCGCTGGAGATCGCGTAGCAGGTTGAGGATCTGCGCGCGGATCGAGACGTCGAGCGCCGAGACCGGCTCGTCGAGCACGACCAGCCTGGGCGAGAGCGCGAGCGCTCGAGCGATCGCGATGCGCTGCCGCTGGCCCCCCGAGAACTCGTGGGGAAAGAGCTCGGCGGCGCGCTCGGGCAGCCCGACCAGATCGAGGAGCTCGAGCACGCGCTTTCGAAGCGCCGGAGCGGCCGGTCGCTCGTTGATGACCAGCGGCTCGCCGACGATCGAGCCCACCCGCATCCGCGGGTCGAGCGACCCGTACGGATCCTGGAACACGGCCTGCACGGCGCGTCGATAGCGGGAGAGACCGGTGCGGTCCAGCGCGGACAGCGGCGCGCCGTCGAAGCGGATCGCGCCGCTCGTCGGCGGCTCGACGTTGAGGATCATCCGCGAGGTCGTCGTCTTGCCGCAGCCCGATTCACCGACGAGGCCGAGCGTCTTGCGCGCTTCGATCGTGAACGAGATCGAGTCGACGGCGCGCACGAGCCCGGCGAGGCGCCCGAAGAGGCCCCGCCGCACCGGAAAGTGCTTGGTGAGCGCCTCCGCCTCCAGGAGCGCCGCGCTCATGCGGGAGCGTCGAGCCAGCACCGGCTCGCGTGCCCGGCCCCGAGCGCGAACTCGGGCGGCTCCTCGGCGCGGCAGCGCTCCATCGCGTGGGCGCAGCGCGGGGCGAACGCGCAGCCCCGCGGCAGCGCGGCCAGGTCGGGCGGCTGACCCTCGATGGCCGTGAGCCACTCGGCCCGGGCGCCGAGCCGCGGGACCGACTCGAGCAGCGCCCGCGTGTACGGATGTCGGGGCGCGCCGAAGATCGTGCCGACCGGCCCGGCCTCCACGACGCGGCCGGCGTACATCACCGCCACGCGGTCGCACATCTTCGCGACGATGCCGAGGTTGTGGGTGACGAAGATCATCGCGAGGCGGTGGCGCTCCTGCAGATCTGTGAGCAGCCGAAGGTACTGGGCCTGGATGGTCAGATCGAGGCTCGTCGTGGGCTCGTCCGCGATCAAAAGCCGCGGCGGCGCCGCGATGGCCATGGCGCCGACGACCCGCTGGCGCATGCCCCCCGAGAGCTGGTGCGGGAAGGCGCGCAGTCGCGCCGCGGGCGACGAGATCCCGACGGACGCCAGCAGCTCGACCGCGCGGCTCGCGAGCGCCCTGCCGGAGAGGGCGTGGTAGCTCGAGAGCGGCTCGCGGACCTGCATCCCGATGGAGAACACCGAGTCGCAGGATCGAGAGGCACGTCATGCTCTTGCCCGAGCCCGATTCGCCGACCAGGCCGAGCGTCTCGCCCTCGGACACGGAGAACGACACGCCGTCCACCGCCTTGATCGTGCCCCAGCGTGTGACGATGTGCGTCGTGAGGTCGCGGACGTCGATGACCGGTGTGCTCATGCGAACCGGGCGGCGCCGAGGCCGCGCCAGAGATAGGGGAGGGGATCGAGCCCGAGTGCCAGACGGGCGAGGACGTCGCCCACCGTGGGGACCAGAGCGAAGCCGTGGCCGGAGAAGCCGGCCGCGATCAGCAGACCGTCCACGCCGAGCACGGGACCGAGCACCGGCAGATCGTCAGGCGTGAACGCCTCGATGCCAGCCCAGCTGCGAGCGACCGTGCACGGGACGAGCGGCGGATAGACGGCACGAGCGACCTCGAGGCTTCCGCGGACGCTGTCGTCCAGAACCTCCCAGCGGTTCACGCTCTCGTCGGGGACACGCGCGGGCCAGCCTCCGCCGATGAGATAGGCGCCGTCGGCGAGCTGCTTCAAGCTCAGCGGCCGGCCGAAGCAGCCGACGACCGGTGTCAGGGTCGCGGGCGCAGAGTCGGTCAGGAGCATCTGGAGCCCGCGACCCCGAAACGGAAACCGCAGGCCGATCTTCGCGAGCAGCGACGCGCTCCACGCGCCTCCGGCGACGAGCGCGACGTCGCACGACAGCCGGGCCCCGTCGCTCCGGAGAATCGCGACGACGCGCGCGCGCTCCACGACCAACGCGTCGGCGCCGACGCCTTCTTCGATCCGCGCGCCGAGACGTCGAGCCGCCGTCGCCCACGCGCGCACGGTGGCGACCGCCTCGGCCTGGCCGTCGATCGGACAGTGGACGCCACCACGGCAATCGGGCGAGAGCCCGGGCGCCAGACGGTGCGCGGCCGCGGCGTCGACCAGCTCGACGGGGACGCCGTCCGCGCGCTGCTCGCCGACCGTCGCGCGCGCCTCGGCCCAGCCGGTGTCGTCGAGCGCGATCCTCAGACCGCCGCCGCGCCGGTAGCCGGTCTCGGCGTCGAGCTCACGATCGAGCTCGGGCCACCGCCCGAGGCTCTCGAGCGCCATCGCGCGCTCGGCGGGATCGCGCCCCATGACCCGGACGCCGGCCGCGCTCGCGCTGGAGGCGGCGTCGCCGACCCGCGCGCGCTCGAGCACGGTCACCTGCACCTGAGGATCGGCGCGGCGCAGGTGGAACGCCGCGCTGAGCCCCATCAGGCCTCCGCCGACGACGACGATCGCGCGCGCGCCCGAGGCCATGCGCGCGCTCAGAGCTGACGAAGCTTCGGGTCGAGCGTATCGCGCAGCCAGTCGCCGAGCAGGTTGAAGGCGAGCACGACGAGGAGGATCGCGAGACCCGGAAAGAACGACACCCACCAGGCGCTCGTGACGAAGTCGCGCCCCTCGGAAATCATCGAGCCCCACGCGGGTGTGGGCGGCGGGATGCCGGCCCCCAGGAACGAGAGCGAGGCCTCCACGATGATGACGTAGCCGACCTGGAGCGTGGTCAGGACGACCAGGGTGTTGAGCGTGTTCGGGAACAGATGCCGGAGGATGATCCGCCAGGCCGAGGCGCCTGCAATGCGCGCCTGGGTGATGAAGTCGAGCTCCATCAACGTGAGCACCTGGCCGCGGATCACGCGAGCGAAGCGTGCCCAGAGGATCACGGCGATGGCGATCACGACGTTGACGAAGCTCGGCCCGATCGTCACGGCGAGGATCAGCGCGAGCAGGATCACCGGAAAGGACATCGTGGCGTCGGTGGCTCGCATCAGCACGGTGTCCACGCGCCCGCCGTAGTAGCCCGCGACCAGGCCCACGCCGGCGCCGACCACGCTGGCCAGGAGCACCGTGAGCACCCCGGCGGTCAGCGAGACCCGAGAGCCCCAGATGATCCGTGAAAGCAGGTCGCGGCCGAGCCGGTCCGTGCCTAGCACATGATTCCACGTGCCGCGCTCGTCCCACATCGGTGGCGTGAAGCGCTGTCGCAGCGCCTGCTCCTCGGGATCGGCGGGACTGAGGACGTTGGCGAACAGCGCCGCCACGACGAACACGCCGATGATCGTCAGCGACACCCTCGGCAACCGGCGCCCGCGCACCGCTGCTCGCGGCCGCGCCGGCGCGGCCTGAGCCGAAGTCGCGACGGCGCCGCCGGGCTCAGCGGACATAGCGCCTATCGCACATAGCGGATGCGTGGATCGATGAACGCGTAGACGCAGTCCACCGAGAGGTTGACCACGGCGACGATCGCCGCGGTCGTGAGCACCACGGCCTGGATCACCGGGAAGTCCCGCGAGGAGATGGCCTCGTAGGCGAGCCGACCCAGCCCGGGCCAGGCGAACACGGTCTCGACGACGATCGCGGTCGTCACCAGGATCGAGAAATAGATCCCGGCGAACGTGACGACCGGAATGAGCGCGTTCTTGAGCGCGTGCACCCAGACCACGCGCGACTCGACCACACCCTTCACGCGCGCGAGCTTCACGTACTCGGAGTCGAGCACCTCGAGCATACCCGAGCGCAAGAGGCGCATCATGCCGGCCACGACGAACCAGCCGAGGGTGAAACCGGGCAGGACGTAGCTCGCGGGCCCGCTGATACCGCCGGCGGGCAGCCACTGGAGCCGGCCGGCCACGACCTCAATCAGCACGATAGCCACCCAGAAGGTCGGCAGCGACTGGCCGAGCACCGCGATCACCTGGGCGGCACGGTCGATGCCGGTCCCCTTCCACACCGCCGCCAGCACGCCCAGCGGAAAGGCCAGGAGGAGGCTCACGGCCATCGCGAATGCCGCCAGGCGAAGCGAGTTGGGCAGCCGCTGCGCGATCAGCTCGCCGACGGGGCGCCGCGCGCGCAAGGACGTCCCGAAATCACCGGTGAGCGCGCGGCCGACGAACGAGACGTACTGCTCGACGTACGGCCGGTCGAGGCCGAGATACGTCCGGGCGTTGGCGTAGTCCTCCTCGCTGGCGGACATCGGGAGGATCAGGTGGAGCGGATCGCCGGTGGCCCTGGCCAGCACGAACACCACGACGGAGAGGATGGCCAGGGCCGCCAGCGACTGGAGGAGGCGCGTGAGGACGAACCGCGCCACGTCCGCTCAGCGCTTCGACGAGGCGAGCTCGTCGAGGAAGAAGTCGTACATCACGGTGCCCGGGTTCCACTTGCCGAGCGTCTTCGACGCCGCGTAGGGCGAGTGCAGGTAGACCACCGGCACCCCGTAGTGCTCGCTGCGCAGGCGCGTGTAGACGTTCCGCATCAGGGTGGCGATCTTCTCCTTGTCGGTCTGCCGCATGACCTGCTCGATCATGCCGTCGATCTCCGGGTCGTTCACGGTGTCGCTCGCCTTCGACTTGGTGTACGCCTGCTTCTCGAGGAACGCGTAGGCGCCGATCCAGTCGCGGTTGGCGACGTTGTAGTAGCCGAACGCGCCCGGCGTGGCGCGATCGAACCAGTTCTTGCGGAACGCCGGATAGTCGACCGGGACGAGCTTCGGCTGGACGCCGACCGTCTGCCAGTAGCCGGCCATCGCCTCGGCGAACGCCTTGCCCTCCGGCAGTCCCGGGAGCTGATAGGCGTGCATCGTGAGCGGGAAGCCGCTCGCGAACCCGGCTTCGGCCAGGAGCTTCTTGGCGCGCGCCGGATCGTACGGATACTGCATGTCCTGTGTCGGCTTGAAGCCGATGTCGCGATACGCCCACGAGAGCCCCATCGGCACGTAGGCCGGATCCGCGTAGCCGCCGAAGATCGACTGCGCGATCTCGTTGCGATCGATGGCGAGATTGAGCGCCTCGCGCACGCGCTTGTCTTTGGTCGGCTGGCCGTCGCGCGGCAGCACCCACCACGTCGTCAGGATCGCTTCTTCCCGGCGGAAGTGAATCGGGAACGATTCGCGCTCGAGCTCCTTGACCCGCTCGCGGCTCACGTCGGTGATGTCGACCTCGCCGCGGCGCAAGAGCGCGATCCGCGTCGTCTCTTCGGGGACGAGCTTGAAGGTGATGGTCTTGTAGCGCGGCACGCCGGCGCGCCAGTGGCTGTCGACGGCGGCCAGCTTGATGTGCGACCCGGTCACCTGCTCCACGAACCGGTAAGGTCCGCTGCCCACGGGCTTCTGCGCGAACGCGTCGTCACCGGTGGCCTCGATGTACTTCTTCGGCAGGATCATCCCCTCGGTCGAGAGCGAGCGCGACAGGTAGGTCGGGATGATCAGGGTCGGCTCCTTGGTGACGATGACGACGCGGTCGGGCGCCGGCGTCTCGATGTCGGCGATGAGCGTGCGCAGCGGCCCCGCGTAGCCGGTGGTCGAGCGCTTGCCGATCGCGCGCTGCAGGCTGAACTTGACGTCCTCGGACGTCGCGTCCTCTCCGGTATGGAACTTGACGCCTTTGCGGAGATGGAACGTCCAGCGCTTGTGATCGGCCGACGGCTCCCAGCGCGTCGCGAGCCCCGAATCCTTCGACAGCTGGCCGTCGGGTGTCACGCCGACCAGGTAGTCGAACATGAGCGACATGTAGTACTTCACCACGTGACCGCCCAGGACGGGGTCGAGCACCTCCGTCGAGAAGCTGGAGAGCGCGACGGTGAGATCCGGCTTGCTCTGCGCGGCGACCGGGCCCGTGAGGATGACGACGGACAGCAGCGCGGCCAGGAATCCGATAGAGAGCCTCATGCTGAGCTCCTTTTTTTGTCCAGCGGGATCGAGCACTTGAATCTTCGGCTCGGAGACGCCGCGATGGTAGCACGAGGCGGTGCGGGAAGAACCGCACGTCCCGGCGTCCGGCTTACAATGCGGCGCAGCCTATTTCGAGTCGGAGGATCGCCACATGGCCGAGCTCAGCTTGCGAGAAGCCACCACGATCGTCGAAGCGTCGCTCAAGAAGGGGCGCGAGACCAGCTGCGCGCCACTGGCCGTGGCCGTCCTCGACGCGGGCGGACACCTGAAGGCGTTCGCGCGGGAAGACGGCGCGGGGATCATTCGCCCGCAGATCGCGATGGGCAAAGCCTGGGGCGCGCTCGGGATGGGGATCGGCTCACGGGCGCTGGCGCGCCGCGTGGCGGAGCAGCCTCAGCAGCAGGCGTTCTTCGGCGCGCTCAACGCCATGTCCGAGGGCCGCGTCGTCCCGGCGCCGGGCGGCGTGCTGATCCGCGACGCGGGCGGCGCCGTGATCGGCGCCGTCGGGATCTCGGGCGACGTCTCCGACAAAGACGAAGCCTGCGCCCTGGCCGGCATCGCCGCGGCCAAGCTCGTCGGCGACACCGGCTAGCCCCGTCGCGCGGGCTATCCTTTGACGGAGCCGGCCGCGAGCCCCTGGACGACGAAGCGCTGGCCGAGGAAGTACAGGATCGTGATGGGGACGGTGGCGAGGACGGCGCCGGCCATGAGCTGACCCCAGATGTACTGGTCGCCCACCACCATCATCGAGAGCTTGATCGGCACCGTCATCGTGGTCTGGTCGGAGGTGAAGACCAGCGCCAGGAGGAACTCGTTCCAGGCCAGGGTGAATGAGAAGATGGCCGACGCGACGATGCCCGGGGCCGACAGCGGAAGGAGGATCCGGAACAGGGCGCCGATCTTGGTGCAGCCGTCCACCATCGCGTGCTCCTCGAGCTCGGCCGGAATACTCCGGAAGTACCCCATCAGCATCCACGTGCAGAAGGGCACCGTGAACGAGAGATACGTCAGCATGAGCGACTTCAGCGTGTTGCCGAGGCCCAGCGCGACCACGATCGCGTAGAGCGATACGAACAGCATCGCGGTCGGCAGCACGTACTTGAACAGGATGAAACGGCCGATCCACTCCCGCCCTCGATACTTGTACCGGACGATGCTGAAGGCGGCGAACGCACTCACCACCACCGTGACGGCGGTCGTCACCGAGGCCACCGCGAAGCTGTTCCAGATGTTGGTCAAGAGACCGTCCCGCTCGATGACCCGGACGAAGTGCTGCACGGTGGGGTGGCGCGGCAGGTAGGTGAAGTCCTCGTAGAGATCCTTGTTCGTCTTGAGCGCGGTCGTCACCATCCAGAAGAGCGGCACCGCCACCATGAAGACGAAGAGCGCCAGCAGCGCGTAGGTCGTGACCCGGATCGAGAGCGGTTCGCGCATGCTCCGGCCCCCCTCAGGCGTTGGCCTTGCGCTGCAGCAGGATCGTCACCGCCAGCACGAGGGCGATCAGCAAGGGCAGGAAGAGCGTCGAGACCGCCGCCGCTTCGCCCAGGCGGAGGTTCATCATTCCCATCACGTACACGAGCATCGTGTAGACCATCGTCGCGTCCGACGGGCCGCCGCCCGTCAGCAGATAGATCGGCTCGAACGCGTTCGCGGTCTGGATCGTCGTCAGCAGCAGGACCACGCCGATGATGTGGTAGAGCCCGGGCAAGGTGATGTGGCGGAACTGCCCGATCCTCGAGGCGCCGTCGACCTGCGCGGAGTCGTAGAGCTCCTGCGAGATGGTCTGCATCCCGGCCAGGAACGAGATCGCGTAGAACGGGAAATTCCGCCAGGCGTCCCGGATCCCCTGGTTGAGCACGAGCGCCACGGCCATGCCGAGCACGAACTTCATGGCCACGGCGGACACCGTGAAGACGACCGTGTTCCAGACCGCGGTGGTGAACTGCGGCCAGGCGAGGACGTAGGCGAAGTTTCGGAAGCCGACGAACTGGCCGGGGGATCCGACGGTCTTGTCGGTGAAGGCCAGCCAGATGGCGTAGAAGAACGGGTACAAGACGAGCCCGATCAGGATCAGCACGGTCGGCGCGAGGAGTCCCATGCCGCCGAGCGATTCGCGCATGCGCGCGGACGGCCATCGCGTAGGCCTCGCCGGAGCGGGAAGTGCGACGGCGACGGATCGGTGTCGGATCGCCACGGCTGGCTCGTTCAGGCGTACTTCGAGTAAATCTTGGTCAAGACGTCGACCGCCTCCGCGAACGCCTTGTCACGGGTCCAGCTGTCCACGACGATGCGCTGGAGCATCCGCGAGATCGTCGTGTTCGTGAACTGCTCGCGCCAGGCGTCGTTGAAGACGTCGGGCCAGCCCTGCGGCTCGCCCCGCTGCGACATCTCGATGAGACCCTTCATGAAGGGCTTCTTCTTCCAGACCTCGAACTTGAGGTAGTCCTTCAGAACCGGTCCCCACTGGCTCACGCCCGATTCCCGGTCCATCTTCCCGGGCTCCATCGAGTCCCACAGGAACTGCTTCGCCAGCTCGGGGACCTTCGTGTACTTCATGATCGACCGCGAGCCGAACGTGACCGGCTGGATCATCCCCTTGGGTCCGCGGGGGTAGGTGTAGTGCCCGGTCTTGGCCAGGAGCTCGGGGTTATTGGTCTCGAGCCAGAGCGAGATCGTGATCGGGTTCAGCACGAAGACCGCCTTACCCGCCTGGTAGGTCGAGTTGTTCATCGTGTTGTCCCAGGTCGTCACCCCCGGCGGCAGCACGCCCGCCTTCCAGACCTCGGTGAAGAAGTCGAGGAACTCCCACACCTGGGGCTTGTAGTCGCCGAAGACGACGCGCTTGCCTTTGTCATCGGCCAGGCGCGCGCCGTAGCTCTTCATCATGTCTTCCCACACCTGCGAGTCGGTCTGGTTGCTCAGCGGGATGCCGAGCCCGAACGTCCGCGGCGGCTGCTGCGTCTTCTTGGCGTACGCCAGGAGGTCCGCCCAGGTCGCCGGCGGCGGCTTCAGCCCGGCCTTGTCGAGCAGGTCGTCACGGCTGATCAGCATGAAGCCCTGGAAGCCGTACATGATGTGGTGAACCCGCCCGTCGGGCTCCAGCATGATCTTGGGCGCATTGCCGACCCATCCGCCGTACGTCTTCTCCAGCTTCTTGTAGAGGTCGGTGACGTCGAGCAGCTGCCCTCGAGCCCGCAGCTCGACCGCGTTGGACTCGACGATGTCCGGCGTGGCCTTGGCCTCGATGGCGGCGGTGATCTTGGGCAGGAACTCCTTCAACGGCACCATCGTGATCTGGAGATCGACGTTGTTCTTCTGCGCCCACTCGCGCGCAAAATTCGCCCGCGCATCGTCGCTTTCCTTCAGGAACTGGTAGCACCAGTAGTTGAGCTTGGGCCGCTGGGCCACCGCGGGCGCCGCGAAGGGCAAGGTCGACGCAGCGCCGGCGCCGACGGCGAGCGCGGCGGACTTGTGCAAGAACTCTCGACGGGTGTGCGGCTTCCCGGGGCGTGCCATCGTCTTCCTCCCTCGTCACGCGAAAGCGTGACGCTCACCGCCATAGGAGCTCGACGGGTCGGATCCAGCTAGGAGCTGCGTGCCGAAACTATGCCCCGCCCGACAGGCCCGGTCAAGGGCGGGAACCCCCGGGAACCCATCAGGGGGATTCCCCACCGTCGACCCGCGTACCGGTTCTCGGTCCGGGACTGCCCCTTCCGACAGGGTCAGCGTCCTGCCCTAACAGCCCGATGTCACGCCGGAACTCTCCGGTGAATCGTTGGGGATATGTGGACAACTTCGCGATTGACATGCGCGCGTTTCCGGCTTACCAAGCGCCGGAATGTACCACGACGACGCGCGAGCCCATCAGATCCGGGTGCTCTCAGGAGTCGCCGGTCACCTCTGCTCCGCGCTCGAGGCGCTGTCGCGAAGTGACTGCGACTGGTACACGACCGACTTGCTCGAGATGCTGTCGGCCATCGACGGGCAGATCGCCGTGTTGGAGGATCTCGACGAGGGTCGTCCGCGCGGTTTCTGATCTCGCGCGGCGGTCACTGCCAGAACTCCCGCGTCGCCCGTCTCGCGCCCTCGGCCATGCTGGCCAGCTTCGCCCACGCGATGTCCGGATCGACCGCGGCCTGACCCACCCAGGTGCCAAATCCGCAATCGGTCCCCGCGATGACGTTCTCGCGTCCCACCAGCTGCGCGTAGCGTCCGATGCGCTCGGCCACGAGGTCTGGGTGCTCGATGAAGTTGGTCGTCGAATCGAGCACGCCGGGGATCAGCACCTTGCCCGCCGGCAGCTTCACGCGCTCGAAGAGCCGCCACTCGTGCGCGTGACGCGGGTTCGAGGCCTCGAACGAGAGGCCGGCGGGCCGGGCGTCGAAGACGATGTCGATGATATCGGCCAGGGCGATGTCGTGGTGATGCGGTCCCTCGTAGTTCCCCCAGCACACGTGCACCCTCGAGCGCTCCGGCGGCACGTTCGCCAGCGACCGGTTCATCGCCTCGACGTGGAGCCGGGCCATCCTGCGGAACTCGTCCAGACTCAGGTCGGCGAACTGGATGTGCCGCCCCATGCCGAGATCGGGGCAGTCGAGCTGCAGGGTGAAGCCCGCCCGCGCCACCGCCTCGTACTCGGGCCGCATCGCCTCCGCGATCGCGAACAGGTACGCCTCGTGGCTCGGGTAGTGGTCGTTGTGGAAGAACAGCGAGATCACGCCCGGCGAAGCTGCCGACATGAACCCGTGCTCGGCCTTCGCCGCATCGCAGGCCGCGCGGAGATTCTCCACGTCCGTCGCGGCGGCGCGCGGGTCACGCACGCTGATCGGCCCGTCGCAGGCCGGCGTCCGGCGGCGCGACCGCCCGGGGTCGCCGAAGACGCGCTTGGCCATATCGGGAAAATCCACGAGGTCGCGATAGGTGAGCGGATGGCTCGCGCCGCCGAAGCCGTTCAGGCGATCCTTGACGTAGGTCGCGTAGCTCGGCTTGCTCATCTCGCCGTCGTTCACGATCGAGACACCCGCCTTCACCTGCTTGTTGACGGCCTCGACCACCGCCGCCCGGATGCGGGCGCCGAGGGCCGTCGCGTTGACGGGCACGCCCTCTTCCTTCGCGTACATCATGCGGATCAGATCGGCGGGGCGGGGCAGGCTGCCGGTGTGCGTGGTGAGGAAGCCGTCGGTGCTGCGCGGCGTGGTCATCGCGCCGCGATGCTACCACACGCGCCGCGGACCCCGGGGGCTACCAGGCCGAGCGGAACGCGCGCTTCACCTCGGCGATGCGCTTCTCGTCGCGCTTGTAGAACGTCCACTGCTTGATCCGCCGGGCGCGGATCAGCCCCGCGTGCGAGAGGACGCGCAGGTGCTCGCTGGCGGTGGGCTGGCTGACGCCGAGCTTGGCCGCGATGAACACGCCACACACGCCGTCCCGCACCAGGTCACCGTCGACCTGCCGGGGGAAATGCGCGCGCGGCGACTTGAGCCAGCCGAGTATCTGCAGCCGCTTCTCGTTGGCCAGCGCCTTGGCGACGTCGACCGAAAGCATCTTCGCCACTTTGCCAAGTGGCTAAGTCCATGTCAAGATACTCCGTGACGGCGCGGCGGGGGCCGCGCGCGTGGCCCTCACTCTGATCGATGGAGGTCGTCGGTGGCCGGTGACGCCGAGCTCGGACGGATCGGGAAGGCGGAGATCGAGAAGACGCGGGAGGTGATCCGGCCGTACGTCCGTGTCACGCCCGTGCTCGGCGTCAGCGGGAAGGATTTCGGGCTCGGCGAATTCCCGATCACGCTCAAGCTCGAGCTCCTGCAGCACTCCGGCTCGTTCAAGGTGCGGGGCGCGTTCACGAATCTCTTGACCCGCGCGATTCCCGCCGCCGGCGTCGTCGCGGCCTCGGGCGGCAATCACGGCACCGCGGTCGCGTACGCCGCGATGCGGCTCGGCGCACGGGCCAGGATCTTCGTGCCGACGGTCTCCTCGCCAGCGAAGATCGCGCGCATCCGCGCCTACGGCGCCGAGCTCGAGGTGGGCGGCGCCCTCTACGCCGACGCGCTCGCCGCCAGCAACGCCTGGGTCGAGCGGACGGGCGCGCTGGTCGTGCACGCCTACGACCAGGTCGAGACGCTGCTCGGCCAGGGCACGCTCGCGATGGAGCTCGCCGAGCAGGCGCCGCTCGACACGGTGCTGGTGTCGGTGGGCGGCGGCGGACTCATCGGCGGCATCGCCGCGTGGTACGCCGGCAAAGTCGACGTCGTCGGTGTCGAGCCCGAATCCGCGCCGACCCTGACGGAGGCGCTGAAGGCCGGACGCCCCGTCGACGCGCCGGCGGGCGGCATCGCCGCCGACTCGCTCGCGCCGCGCCGGGTCGGCGAGCTGATGTTCCCGATCGCGCGCGCGCACGTCGTCCGGGTGCTGCTGGTGGAGGACGCCGCGATTCGCCGGGCCCAGGAGGCGCTGTGGAACTCGGTAAGGATCGTGGCCGAGCCGGGCGGCGCCGCGGCGTTCGCGGCGCTCCTCAGCGGTGTCTACACGCCGGCGCCGGGCGAGCGGGTCGGCGTGATCGTGTGCGGCGGCAATTCTACCGCCGTCGACTTCACGCGCTCGTGAGTCCGGCGGCGCGCCGCCGGCGGCTCAGATGATCGCGAAGTGCGCCTCGGTCGTCCGACCGGAGCGGCCGTTGATCGGCAGGATGTCCTGCGGGCAGGCCGACAGCGCGACCACCAGATCCATCTCGGCGCGAAACACCACGTAGCCGCCCGGCGGCGAGACGGGATCACCCCAGGCGAGCTGCCCGTCCGCCGTCCACGGAATGTTCATGAACAGATTCAGCGACGGCGGTGTAGCGCGGATCACCACGCCGAGATTCGCGAGGGCCGAGTGCAGGTTGTCCCGGCAGTTGTCGTGATAGCCCGTGACGCCGAGCAGCCCGTAGCGCCAGCGATCGCAGGGCGCCATCAACGTGTCGTGGATGCAATGCGAGGTGTCCTCGACCAGGGTCAGGATCGGCTTGCGCTGGTTGGTGACGAAGGTGTCGCCGACCCCCGCGGCGAGCTTCATGAACGAGGCGCGGCTCGCCTCCATCGACATCCACTCCGTCAGGTCACGGGCGTTGAACGCCCAGGCGTCGACGACCTGCGTGCCGTGGGTGTTGACGACCTTGATGTGCTGGCCGGCGCTCGCCTGCGCCGCCTTGCCCCCGCGGGCTGGGATCGTGACGAGCTCACCGCTCACTTGGGCGCCCCCTGTTCGGACTTCGCTCGGTAGTAGGAGTTGATACCGGTGTCCGGAGGCGAGCCGCTCGTCATCGTGAGCATCGTGGCGAGCTCACTCCGATGATGAGCCGCGTGGGTCGGAACGTGGAGCAGCAACATGCCCAGCGGCCGGCTGAACGTCCGGCCCTCCGGGGTCTTGCCATCGAGCGGTCGCCACAGGTTGGCCTCCCCGAGGTCGGCGAGGAAGCGGCGCTGCTCGTTCTCGAGCTCGTCCCATTTGTTCCGGAGCTCACCGAGCGTCCGGATGACGAGACCGTAGGTCGGATCCCCGCGGACGATCGTCGGCGGGCGCCCTCGCCACGTCTCGAGCCAGAACCAGTCGGCGCCGTACATGTGCACGAGCATCGCGCGCAGATTCGACTCGCTGAACTGCTTGCCGATCTCACGGCCGGCGGCCTCGTCCCCGAGCGCGGCGACAACGCCGAAGAGCCGGCGATTCGCCCAGTGATGGTACGCCCAGTACTCGCGGATCAGCTCGACGGACACGACTCGCTCCTGAGCCCATGGCCCCCGCGATAGTCGGACGTCGCCGGCGGGGTCCAGCCGGCCAAGAGCTCGGGCGCCGGCGGCCAGATCTCGACGCCGAGCGGACGGCACGTGGCCAGCGCATCGCCGGCGCCGGGTCCCCACACCGCGACCGAGAGATCGCCGTGGGGGCACACGGAGATCGCGCACAGCACGTCGATCTCGGCGAAGAACTCGACGTAGTCTCCGGTGCGCGCCGGGCTCGGCTTGACGAAGTAGCGTCCTTCCGGCGTGAGCCCGGTGACCTGGAACACGTTGAGCACGTCGTGGACGTCGAGCTCGGTGAGGTGAAACGGCGCCACCGCGCGCACGAGATTGCTGTGACAGCAGACGTCGAGCTCCTCGCCGTTCAGCAGCTTGTGGACGTACGGGTCGCAGCGCGTCCCGAGCAGATCGTGGCAGCCGGCGCCGTCCTCGTCGCGTCCGTACTGGACGCTGTCGCCGGTCATCGTCAGCATCGGCCTGAGATACGGCAGGCACGACCAGAGCCGGTTGAACGTCGTGAGATGGGCCTGGTGGAGCTGGCGCGTGCGCGACGCCCAGAACCGCTCGCGCGGGTTGGCGAGATTCCACACGTTGAGGTCGGCCACCTGGGGCCCCTCGACGGCGAGGATACGGAAGATCTGGCCGGCGCGCATCGGCCAGGCGCGGCCCGTCCGCCGGGGGACCACGAACCGCTCGACGAGCGTACGCCGTCCGGTCTCGCGGGCCAGCCGCCCGTAGAGCTCGCGATCGATCTCGAGCGGCGAGCCCGGCTTCGCGTCGTAGATCACTCGAGGTCGCATGGCTTTTCCCGTCGCCCATTCCAACGCGGCGTGGCGGTCCACGGTTGCATTCGTCCTGGGCAGTCGCGCCAACGTTGACAAGGCCTGATCAGACATAGTCTGATACCGGCCAGCCGGATCAGAGGCAGCATGATAGCGCCGATCAGGGAGGTCCAGCCATGAGAGTGTTTCGCGCGACCGCCACCGCCGCACTGTTCCTCGGCCTCGTCAGCTTCTTCACCGACGCCGATGCCCAGCAGTGCCCCAAGGGCAAGCTCCGCCTCTACACGTCGTGGCCGATGCAGGGCGCGATGCTGCCGGAAGGCACGGGCATGAAGAACGGCGTCGACCTCGCGGTGTCCGAGGTCAACGGTGTCGTCGCGGGCTTCTGCCTCGAGATCGTGAACCTGGACGATGCCTCGCCCCAGACCGGCAAGTGGGACGGCGCGGTCGAGGCCGAGAACGCGAACAAGGCCGTCGGCGATCCGCTCGCGATCGTCTACATCGGCACCTACAATTCGGGCGCCGCCAAGGTGTCGATCCCGATCACCAACCGCGCGCACATGGCGCAGGTGACCCCGGCCAACACGTATCCCGGGCTGACGAAGAAGCGCGGCGCCGCGCCGGGTGAGCCGG
>QHSQ01000242.1 GCA_003221615.1 Candidatus Rokuibacteriota bacterium
CTCGAACATGCAGCGGTCGGCGCCGAACTTCTCGATGGTGAACTCGTAGTAGTGCCGCGTGGCGTCGCAGAGCTCCTGGCTTCCCGGTGGGCGCGAGCGCTCGTGCCAGCCGAAGCCGTTGATCTCCATGTTGATCCCGCCGAGCTTGGCGACGACGTTGGAACAGGTGGCGAGCTCCGTGATGGATTTGCGCCACTCCGCGTAGATATCCTTGGCGTGGCCGGCGTAGGGGCCGATACCCAGCGGCCCGCCGAAGTGATTGAGGATGATCGTGGTGCCGGGAAACGCGCGGGCCAGCGAGGTGACGTCCGGGATCTGGTGGTGGTAGAGCCACGCCTCGAACGTGAGCTTGCGCGGCGCCAGATGCTTGAACCCCGCGCGGAAGTCGTCGCGCAGCAACAGGCCCTGCCCGGGCTTGGTACGGTGACTCGGCACGGAGTCGTTCGGATCCCAGGCCGCTCCGAGGCGGATGCCACGGAACCGGCCGCCGCCGGCGGCGATCTGCGCGTCGAGCACGGCGGCCACCCCGTCGCCGAGGCGCAGGTTGGCCGTGCCGATGATCCCGGCGGCGATCCGCGTCTTGCCGTAGAGCCCCGACGCGCTCATCGCCGCGATCCCGTTCACGAACTCGGTCTCGCCGACCGGACGCATCGCCTCCGGTCCGTCCTGCTTGAACATCGCGCCGCACTCGATGAACACGGTCGACACGATGTTGTGGCTGGCGCTCACATCGGCGACGATCTCGTCGATCAGATAGCGCGAAGCAGTACGGGCGGTGTTCTGGTCCCAGAGGTGGTGGTGCGGGTCACAGATCGGCAGGTCGGGTTCGAGCGCGGTCTCGACGGTCTGTGCGAGCCAGTCGTGGTTCTTCGAGCGTGCCGTCATGGCGAGTCTCCCTGCGTCGCGCCATGCTTGGGCGCTCACGCGCGCTCATGATGCGCCACGGGCGCGCCGACCGCAAACGCCCGGGATGTCGCGGCGCGCCCTCGTGACCACGTATAATCCTGACGCGCGCACGAGACGCGCGGCGGTTCGCGCTGTAGCCGTCGCGGGGCCGTCCCATGGCCGAGGCGCGACTCCAAATTGAGGAGGCCGACGATGGCGGTGGAGACCTCACGAGAGCCGATTCGACCGGTGACGGGAACGCACGTGGTCCGCGTCCAGCACGAGGGCATCGCGACCGCCGACGCGGAGCGGTCGAAGGACTTCTATTGCCGGGTGCTTGGATTCCAGGTGCTGCCGCGCCCGGCGTTCACGTCGGGTGGCTACTGGCTCGGCACGCCGGGCATCTTTCCCCAGATCCACATCATCCAGTCGCAGATGCAGCCGCCCGGCTCCAGCGCGCCCATCAGCCCGCTCGGTCGCCACACCTGCTTCGAGGTGGCCGACTACGAGGCGATGAAGGCCACGCTCGAGCGCGAGGGGATCAAGTACGTCGAGAACACGCAGCCGGGCGGGCGCGTCCAGATGCTGTGCAACGATCCGGACGGCAACACGCTGGAGTTCCAGCCCGCGACCGTCTGAGCACGCGGCAGACGCCGGGCCTGCCTCGCCGCGTCACCTCTCAGAGGCCTGACGCGTCTGCGTTAGGCGCGAACGCTCGCGCGGAAGCGATCGCGCAGCTCGTGCGGTGTGTAGGGAATGCGAGGGACTGAGGCCTCCGCGGTCGTCACTTTTACGAGGATGAAGTGCGGGCCCGGGCTGTCGAGCGCCGTCCGCACCGCCTGGGTGATCGCGTCGGCGGCGGTCACGGCGGCCACGGTCCGATATCCGGCCGCCTCGGCCAGCCGGTCGAGGCGAATCTCGGCGGTGATCGATCGCTGGCTTCCCGTGGACCCGTAGACCTCGTTGTCGAAGACGATGTGGACGAAGCGCCTGGGCTGAAGCGCCGCGACGAGCGGCAGGATGCCGAGGTTCATGAGGAGATTGCCGTCGCCGTCGAGCACGACCGTCGGCGTGTCGCGGTCCGCGAGCGAGAGCCCGAGGCCGATCGCCGAGGCCAGCCCCATGGAGCCGATCATGTAGAAATTCTCCGGCCGGTCGCCCAGGGAGAAGGACTCGCGGCACATATAGCCGTTGGCGTGGATCACGGGCTCGCGTCCGAGCGCCTTGCGCGCGGCGGCGATCGCGTCCAGCCTCGAGAGACGGGGCGTGAGAACCGGCGGCGTCCCGATCGGCCGCGCCTCCGCGGCAGTCGTCGCGTCGCTCGCGATGAGACTCCGGCCGACCGCTCCGTGCCCGGCTTTGCCGATCTCGACGACATCAGGGGGCACGAGGAGGGCGATGGGCTGCATCGCCTTGTCCATCGTCTCGACTGTCCAGGCGAGATCGGCTTCGAGCGTGTCGGCGGCGAGCACTCGGTGCGGAATCCTGAGCAGCTCGAGCAGTCCGGGCGAGATCTCTCCGGTCAAGATGTGCTCCGGCGCGTCCTTGCCGCGATGACCGCGCCAGGTCACCATCAACAGGGCCGGGAGACCGTACATGAGCGCGAGCGAGGCGAGCGCATTGAGGCTCGTGCCGAGGCCGGAGTTCTGCATCAGGACCGCGGGGCGTCGGCCGGCGAACCATGCGCCGGCCGCCAGTCCGACCGCAACGTCTTCACGCGGCGCGGGAATATAGGGCAGGGTGGGGTGAGCCTCGAGCACCGCGATCAGATCCTCGATCAGCGAGCAAGGCACGCCGGCGAAGAAGTCGAATCCCTGCCGCTCGAGGAGCAGGGCGAGCGCTCGTCCGGACACCGCCATCGCGTCGAGTCTAGCGCAGCGTGTCGGGCCGAGGTTCATTTTGAGTCCTGGCATACTGATCTCGTGCGAGCTGATCGGCTGACGATCGCCCGGGCCCTGCGTGAGATGGCCGGGCTCCTCGCGGTGTCCGGTCAAGCGCCATTCAAGGCGCGAGCCTACGCTCGCGGCGCGGAGATCCTCGAGCGCCTCGACACCGACCTCGGCGAGCTCGTCGAGGCGCGCCGGCTCACCACCTTGCCCGGCATCGGCGCGGCGCTGGCTGCGATGATCACGGAGCTCTACCAGACCGGCCGCTCGCAGGCGCTCGAGGAGCAGCGCCAGCGCGTGCCCGCCGTCGCGCTCGAGCTTTCTCGCATCCCTCGCCTGGGGCTCGACAAGATCGCCGTGCTCCACGAGGCGCTCGGCATCGAGACGCTCGACGACCTCGAGGCCGCCTGCGTGGCGGGCCGCGTGCGGACGATCAAGGGCATGGGCGAGAAGACCGAGCGCCGGCTCCTCGAAGAGATCCGCCGCCTGCGAGCGCCGGAGGCGCAGCGCGTGCTCCTGCCCGAGGCCCTCGCGGTCGCCGATGCGCTGCGCGCCTACCTCGCGAAGACGTCGGGCGCCGCGACTGCCGAGGTGGCCGGAGAGCTGCGTCGCTGGGCAGAATCGGTCGATCAGATCACGCTGGTCGTCGCCTCGGATCGGCCCGTGGACACGATGCGAGACGCGCTCAGAGCGCCGGTGCTCGCCGAGGCGGTCTCGCGCGACAAGGCGGCCTTCGAAGGGCGCCTGGCGACCGGTCTCCCGGTGCGGGTTCACGTCGCTCCACGCTCGTCGTACGCGACCACGCTCTTACGGGCGACGGGCTCGAAGGCCCACGTGCAGCATCTCGAGCGGCTGGCGGCGGAGCGTGGCGTTCGTCTCGCCGGCGAGAGCGAAGAGGCGATTTACCGTCGCCTCGGGCTGCCCTTCATCCTGCCCGAGCTCCGAGAAGGCGAGGGCGAGATCGAGGCGGCCATTTCCGGTGATTTGCCCGCCGATCTCGTCACCGCGGCCGATCTCAGAGGGTTCGTGCACTGTCATACTGTGTTCAGCGACGGCCAGCACACCGTCGAGCAGATGGCGCGGGCGGCCGATGCGCTGGGGATGGAGTACATGACGATCACCGATCACTCGCCGTCGGCAGCCTACGCCGGTGGCCTCACGGTCGACCGGCTCAAGGCCCAGTGGGAGGAGATCGCGCGTGTGCAGGAGAAGGTGTCGGTGCGGCTCCTGCGCGGCACGGAGTCGGATATCCTGGTCGACGGAAGCCTCGACTATCCCGACGCGATTCTCGAGCAGCTGGACGTCGTCATCGCGAGCATTCATCGACGCAATCGGATGAACGCGGATCAGATGACGGAGCGTCTGGTCCGCGCCATGGCCTTGCCGTGCTTCAAGATCTGGGGCCACGCGCTCGGCCGCATCATCCTTTCGCGCCCGCCGGTCGAATGCCGTGTCGAGGAGGTGCTGGACGCGGCGGCCGCCGGCCGCGCGGCCATCGAGATCAACGGCGATCCCAGACGTCTGGACCTGGCGCCGCGCTGGCTCCGGGCCGCTCGCGAGCGCGGGCTCAGCTTCGTCGTCTCGACGGACGCCCACTCGATAGCCGAGCTCGGCAATGTCCGCTATGGTGTGGCCATGGCGCGGCGAGGCTGGGTGCGACGCGGCGATGTGCTGAACACGCGCAGCGCCCCGGAGTTCGCGCGGTCGGTGGCGCCGACGGGCTTCGTGTGAGCCGGATCTTTCTGCTCTCGCCCGCCCACTGCGGCGGACTGCGCGCGCGGCTTGTCATGAGCGAGCGCGCATCGTTCGACCTCGCCCAGCGCGTTCGCGTCGGCGCCGGCGCGCCGCTCGGCGAGGTCTTCTCGTTTCTGAGCGGGCTCTACTTTCGGGGCAAGCTGACCTACGCGCGCGCGTTCGCGCGGCCGACGGACGGCAGCTCGGGCGTCTTCGTCATCACCCCGACCGACGGGTTGAGGCCGGCCGACGAGCCGGTGGACGTGGCGCGGCTTCGACGCTTCGCGACCGTCGACATCGAGGGCGACGATCCGCGCTACCGCGCGCCGCTCGATCGCGACGCGCGCCGGCTGGCGCGGCGCATCGGAGCGGGCGGTGAGATCGTCCTGCTGGGCAGCATCGCCACCGGCAAGTACATCGATCCGCTGCTGGCCGTGCTGGGCGAGCGGCTGCGGTTTCCCGCCGACTTCGTCGGCCGCGGCGACATGAGCCGTGGCGGGCTGCTGCTCCGATGCGCGCGGACCGGCACCGAGCTCACCTACGTGCGCGTCCGCGACGTCGTGCGCCGCGGTCCCCGGCCGCCCCGTCTGCCCCCGCCGGTCCGAGTGCCGCCGCTGGTCCGATGAGCCCGGCCCGAGCGAAGCGGCCTCGCGCGACGAGAACGACCCGTCGCGTGATCCCGACCGACGTCGACACCGTCGAGATGCGCGCCGGACCGCGCGCCGTTCACCTGACGAATCTGCGGAAGCCGTTCTGGCCCGAGCTCGGCATCACGAAGGGCGATCTCCTCCAGTACTACGTCGACGTCTCGGCGGCGCTCCTGCCGCACCTGCGTGACCGCGCCATGGTGATGAAGCGCTATCCGAACGGCGCCGCCGGCGACTTCTTCTTCATGAAGCGCGCGCCCTCGCCCCGCCCGGACTGGATCGAGACGTGCTCGATCGAGCACGAGTCGGGCAACGTGATCGACTTCCCGATCATTCAGGACCTTCCGGCGCTGCTCTGGGTCGTGAACCTCGGCTGCATCGACCTGAACCAGTGGTACGCGCGATGTGACGACCCGGATCGACCCGACTATCTGCACTTCGATCTCGATCCGGTGAAGGGCGCCACGTTCGCGCAGGTGAGGGAGGCCGCGCTCATCCTGAAGGAGACGCTCGACTCCCTGAAGATGCCGAGCTATCCGAAGACGACGGGCTCGCGCGGGATTCACGTCTACGTGCCGATCGTGCGCGGGCCGACGCAGAAGGACGTGTGGTCGATCGCGAAGACCATCGCGGTCTCGCTGGCGGGTGCTCATCCGCGCTTGCTCACGGCCGAATACCGCGTGGCCAAGCGCCCGACCGAGCGCGTGCTGGTCGACTACAACCAGAATGCGTGGGGCCGTACCCTGGCGTCCGTCTATTCCGTGCGGCCGCACCCCGCAGCCGCTGTCTCGACGCCGGTCGAGTGGCCGGAGATCGAGCGCGGTCTCGCCATCGAGGACTTTCGGATCGACAACGTGCCGGCGCGCGTGGCCGAGCTCGGCGATCTGTACGCGCCTCTCCTGGCCCGTCAGCACCGGGTCCGGCTCGACGCCTTCGCGTAAAGCTGGGGCCTCGGGTGACCGAGGCCCCACCGAGAGCGCTACAGCATCTGCTTGCGCGCCTTCTTGGCGCGCGCGGCCCCGATCGCGGTCTTCACTTCCTGCTCTTCCTCTGGCGGCGGCAGCACGGCCGGCATGCCGAGCGACTCGATCCACAGCTCGCGGCACCAGCCGGTCGTGTGGTACAGGTGCTCGTCCTCCTCGTCCTCCACCTGGTCGTAGGCGTTCATCAGCGTCTGCTTCAGATCGCCCTTCGCCTTCTCGGCGACCTCGTGGATCAGCTCCCAGTTGAGGTGGTCCTTGGTCTCGGCCTCGACCACGCACTCGCACGCGACGAGCTGCGCGGCCTCCGGTGGACCGTCGTCCAGGGCCATCTCCATGGCCTCGACCAGCGATTCACCGATGTGACGGACGACTAGCCGCCCCGGCGTTTCCATCTCGGGGTCGAGCGCGAGGGCCTCCATCACTTCGAGGACGATGCGCTCGTGGTTGCGAGTTTGCTCGAGGTATTCCTCCCACTCCTTCTTGAGGTCGACATTGATGACGCACTCGAGTGCGGCCTCATACACCTGGATGCCGCCCTTCTCGGTCTCCAGCGCCTGATACAGAAGCTCGGCGACCTGTTCGTTTTTCATAGTTCCTCCTGAGTCGGCGACTTCGTGTGAGCCGACCCGCATGGCGTGAGGCAAGGGTCATGCCGTCGAGCTCGAGGGGCGTCGCGCGGTGATCATCGCTTCGGCTTTTCGTGCGCTCTCGACGCGGTGAGGCGGGAATTCGGCGAGGTCGACCGCGTGTCGGGCGCGCGCGGTCTACCTGGTTCGGCAAACTTACCCGGTAATCGTTACGCTCTTCGCTGAGCGCCGATCCAGCGGACGACGAGGTCCGCCAGCTCGCGCTCGTGACCCTGAAAGCCGTGACGCGCCCGTGGAACGACGATGCCGGTGAACGAGCGGGCGCGCACCGCGTTTCGGCGGAAGGCTTCGATCACCTCCCGCGCCGGGCGGTCGAGATATTCGTCGCGGCTTCCGAGGATCGCGGCGAGCGGCAGTCGCACCGACTGGAACGCCGTCCAGCGGGCGTTCGGCCGGTAGTACGGGAACACGTCCTCGTCCTCGCCGGGCCGGTAGAGGCTGATGTACCGGTGCGCGCTCCAGAAGCCCCAGGCCCGCGGGACGAGGGCCTGGGGATCGCGCCGGGCTATCCGTTCGGCGGCGGCCACCCGACGCCGTAGCTCGCGGGTGCCGAGTCGCTTGACCTCGGCCGCCACGTCGGAGACCGGGCCGACCAGGAGGATCCCACCGACCCTTCGATCACGGACGCGGGCGCCGTAGTACAGCACCTTGTTGGCGCCGGTGGAGTGGCCGGCCAGGAAAACCCGGCGGTATCCGCGCTGACGGACGAAGGCGACCATCGCCCGGATGTCCTCGACGCTCTGACGGAAGCGCTCGAACGCCGCGCCGGCGAGACGCCGGCCCCGGCCGGCGACGACGTCGTGGCCGCGGTTGTTGAGCTTGAAGTACGCGATGCCGGCCGCGTTCAGGCGCGCCGCGAGCTCCCGGTTGAGCGGCTGGCCCGAGGAGAACACTGATCCCAGGCCGTGCATCCAGACGAGCGCCGCCCCCCGGCGCCCTTTCGGCTCGGCGACGATGCCGTCGAGCCAGACGCCGTCGCGAGTCGAGATGCGTGCCAGCGAGAAAGGGACGTCGGTGGGCCTGGGCATCACCGGACAATGGCGGGGTTCGAAACGGCGGTCAAGGGCAAATGGTCGCCCGGCGGCGGTGGCGTGGACCGCAGTATAATCGGCCAGGTACTGGCGGGCGCTCGACCCTGAAGCGTTCAGCGGGAGGACACCATGCTGACCCACGAAGAGAACGAGCTCATCACTCGCATCGGTGCCGGCACGCCGATGGGGAACACGATGCGGCGTTACTGGATCCCGGCGCTGCTCGCATGGGAATTGCCCGAGCCCGACTGCCCGCCCGTCCGGGTGAAGCTCCTGGGCGAGGATCTCGTCGCCTTCCGCGACACCGAGGGACGCATCGGGCTCCTCGAGGAGCTGTGCCCGCATCGGCGCGCGTCCCTGTTTTTCGGGCGCAACGAAGAATGCGGCCTGCGCTGCGTCTACCACGGCTGGAAGTTCGACGTCACCGGCCGCTGCGTGGACATGATGAACGAGCCGGAAGAGCTCTCCTTCAAGAACAAGATCCGCCAGCCGTCGTATCCCACGGTCGAGGTGGGCGGCGTCATCTGGGCCTACATGGGGCCGCCCGATCTGCAGCCGCCGCTGCCCAAGTTCGCCTGGACGCAGGCCGCGCCGACGCATCGGCACGTGTCGAAGGTGATCGAGGAGTGCAACTGGCTCCAGGCGCTCGAGGGCGGCATCGATACCTCGCACGCCCCGATCTTGCATCGGCTCCTCGTCCCGAGCTCCAAGCGCGGCGGGCTCAATCCCACGACCGCGTTCGTGCGCGGCAAGGCGCCGTCCCTCGTCGTCGACCTGACGGACTGGGGCTACCAGTACTCGGGCATCCGGCCGCTCGGTGAGAGCGAGATTCACATCCGCACCTATCACTTCGTGATGCCGTTCCACCAGATCCGGCCCTATCTGACGCACAAGGGCTTCCCCGCCGTGGCCGGGCACATCTGGGTTCCGATGGATGACGGCAACACGATGGTCTACAACTGGCACCACAGCACCACCGAGGAGGCGCTCGACGAGGAAGATCGGCTCGAGCGTCGTTCGGGCGACGGCCCGGACCACGTCGATCAGACGACCTTCCGCTCGAAGGCCAACCGGCAGAACAACTATCTGCTGGATCGGCAGGTGCAGAAGACCGAGACGTTTACCGGGATCGACGGCATCAACACCCAGGACCGCGGAATCCAGGAAAGCATGGGGCGCGTCGTCGATCGCAGCAAGGAGCACCTCGGGCCGGCCGACAAGGCGATCATCCAGGCCCGGCGCCTGCTCCTCGCGGCCGTGAAGACGGTTCGGGAGGGCGGCACGCCGCGCGGGATCAACCCGACGTACTACCCGCTGCGGGCCTCGGAAGGCGTGGTGCCGCGCGATGCCGACTGGCGGGAGATCCTGACGCCCGAGATGGCGTCGGCCGAGATCCTCCAGACGGTCTAGTCGACCGCGATCGCTGGGCTGGGGCGATTCGAACGCCGCAATTCTGCCTTCGCGCAGCGTGGCGAAGTTGCCGGCGGGTTCATCGTGATGCTAGCGAGCGTCGTTGGGGTCGACGAGGGCGAGGATCTTGCCGACTGTCTCCTGCAAGGATCGCCCCCTCGACGCCAAGCCCCTTCGGGAGCCGCACTTCGAAGGGGTATTCCTTCACTTGCGAGGTGACAGCACAGCAGAGAGCCAACCCCACGCGGCGGTTGTACGAACTTGGAGAGATCACCACGGCGGGCCGGCGGCCAGCCTGCTCATGACCCGCTTGGGGATTGAACCGCAGCCAGATCAGTTCCCCGCGCGTAGGTACATAAGCAGCCACTACCAGGCCTCGCGGCCGACTGCTCTACCTGTGGAGACCTCGCCGCGCAGGTTCCGCCGGCTTACTCTCCGGAGAAGTACTTTCAAGGAGTACTTGCGAACTCGAAGCGGCCGGACGAGAAGTCGACCGTTCTCCACCGACAGATCTACGGCAGCTCCTTCCTCCACCTGCGCCTCCGCAGCGAAGGACCGTGGAATCCGCAATCCAAGGCTGTTCCCCCACTTCTGGATCTTCGTCTGCATACCCCTCCCCACGGATATACAATGAGTAGACGGCGCGGTGGTTCAGGGTCAAGCACTCCGCTTTTGCGATCTCGGTCTCCCCCGGCGTCTAGCAGATTTGCCGTCGAGGATCTTCACGCGCCGATAGATCTTTATTCCTGGGCGCGGCCATTGCTCTGCCCTCGCCATCTGCCAGCCCACGTGGATCATCCAAAGCCCGAGGCCGAACGCGAAACTGCCATTCATCGCGAAGATAGGCGCAATGAGGTTGAGCAGACCTCGCTTAGCGGCCAGCGGATCGTGCTTGGCCAACTCCTCGAGTTCGAGAAAGTAATGGTCGAGCCACGGTCGAACAACACTAAGCAGCAAGAGGCCCACCGCAAGTACACAGATCCCGCCAAAGATCGCCAGAACTATGGCCCGGCGCCTGGTGGCGGATCTGGATGCGCGTAGCCCTTGTCTTCTGTCTGCATGCTCATTGAAGCGACCTAACGATCAGGCTGAGCGGCCGGCGTCGAGCCGGTCCGCTCGAGCCTGTTGTTCGGCTGCGGGCCGCTCGGCCCTGACCCGCTGCACATGGACGACCAGCGCATCAACTGCCGCGTCAATTCCAAGGTCCGAGGTATCGATTACCGGCAAGTTCAAGGCATCCGCTTGCCCACGCAGGTACGCTGCCCAGCAGTCCATCCGCGAGTTCGAAAGCTCAGGCTGCCTGCGGGGCCCGACGAGCCGCGCATGGCGGACTCCCGGCGCGCAGTCCAGCAAGACTATTCGCACAAGGGCTGTGCGGGTTCCCTCAACAGCGCTGCGGACGAATGACGGTCGAGTCTGGCCATCGAGGACGTATACCTCCGCGCCGTCGGGATCCGCTGCCAAACGACTGAGCCACTCCTTGGTAGTGACGGCCTGCCAACCCTCAGGGCCGCCGGAGCCGCGATCCTCGGCGGACGGTACACCGACCGCGTCGAAGTAGTAGCAGCGAACACCGGCGAGGGCGCGGGCTTCGAGAGCTCGCACTGTCGCGGTCTTCCCGCTGCCGGATGCTCCGGTCACGACAAGAATGCCCGGGGGGGTGCTCACGGCAGTCACGAATCCTACTCCACCGCTGCCGAACGAATAGGTTTTTATCCGTCGTGCGCCGCGCATGGCGGATAAAACCAGTTGGACTAAACCGCCGTCCCCCCGCCGTGGCGCTATGGGGATTCTAGTCCGGTCCTGGGCGCGGCGGAAGGTGGTGCGGCGCGGTCGACGGGCTCGAGATGGGTCCCAAGGACGCCGGGCCGGTCGGTGGGATGGTCGACACGGAGCGGAGGCCTTGCGCTCGAAGGCGGAGAGAGGGAGCGGATGGGCCGCGGTGCGGACGGGCCGTGCGATCCCGGACGGGAGCTGATGGGACGGTGCCGATCGGCGGTCGCGGGGGCGTCATGACGTATTGAGGAGCGCGACGAGACGCGGGGCATCGGGGGTCGGGGCCAGGATCTCGGTGCGGCGAAGCTGCCCCTGCTGACACACGGCACAGCGGGCGATTTCGAGGCCGGTGAGGCGCAGCATCAGGGCCTGCACCGATTCGCGAAGGGGCACGGCGGGCGCTGGGGGCGGGGCGAGGAGCTCACGGCAGCGCGCGAGCTTCGCGTGGCGCGTGCGGTTGGCCAGGAGACCGAAGTGGCGAATCCGGACGAAGCCGTCGGGCACGACGTGGAGCAGGAAGCGGCGGATGAACTCCTCGGCCTCGAGCGCCATGACCTTCACGCGATTACCGTCGGTGTAGTCCTTCCAGCGGAAGCGGACGATCCCGTCGTCGAGGCTGAGGAGTCGGTCGTTGGAGAGGGCGACCCGGTGCGTATAGCGGCCGAAGTACTCGAGCACCGGGGCGGGGCCGGCGAAGGGACGTTTGGCGTAGACGACCCAGTCGGAGCGGCGGAGTTGATCGAGCCACGTGGCGAAGGCGACGGGCTCGGCCAGGGGCGCGAGGGAGCCGGCGAAGCGGAGCGGGCCCTTGGCGAAGGCGCGGCGGAGGGCGTTGAGGTACTTGCCGCGGAAGACGGCCGCCAGGGCGCGGACGGGAAAGAGAAACCCCGGCGGCGCGGGGATCCAGCGCGCGCCGTCGGGGGCCAGAGCGCCGCCGGTGACGACACAGTGCAGGTGGAGGTGCTGGGAGAGATTCTGCCCCCAGGTGTGCAGGATCGCCGTGCCGCCGAGGTCGCCGCCGAGATGACGGGGATCGCGTCCGAAGGCGGTGAGGGCGGCGGTGACGGCCTGGAAGAGCAGCGAGTAGACGACGCGGGGATTGCCCTGGGCGAGCGGGTTGAGCGTATGCGGCAGGGTGAAGACCAGATGGAAGTACTCGACGGGGAGCAGTTCCGCGCGGCGCGCATCTAGCCAGCGTTCCTTGGCGAGGGTCTGACATTTGGGACAGTGGCGGTTGCGGCAGGAGTTGTAGCTGATCTGCACGGCCCCGCAGGTATCACAGGTGTCGCGATGGCCGCCGAGCGCGACGGTGCGGCAGGTCTCGATGGCGTGCAAGGCGCGGCGTTGGGCGCGGGCGAGCGGGTGGGTCTGCCGATACGCCGTCCCGTGGGTGCGGACGATCTCGGCCAGCTCTGCGCCCAGATCGACCCGCGCGCGGCGCCGGGGCGGGTGCCGCCGGCATGCGCTAGTCGACGCCGGGCGGCTTGGGCAGATCGAGGGGGGAGTGGGTGCCCCGGATGCGCTCCTGGCTGAGATGGAAGTACCGCATCGTGGTGGAGATGTGCTGGTGGCCGAGCTGGTGCTGCACGGTGGCGAGGTCGGCCGTGTGCGCTTCGAGCGCGTGCGTGGCAAAGGCGTGGTGGAGGGCGTTGATCCCGCCTTGTTTGCGGATGCCGGCGCGCAGCTTAGCCATCGTGTAGATCTTCTGGGCCACGCTGAAGGTCGATCGGGCGCGTGTGCGGGCGATTAGGAAAGAGCCAGAGACCGGGGGGCGAGGTCTTCCAGTAGACGCGGAAGTCGTGGAGCAGGCGTTTGGCGAGCGGCACGTACCGATCCTTCATTCCCTTGCCTTGCTGGACACGGACGGTCATACGGTCGGCGTCGAGATCCGAGACCTTGAGGGCGACGACCTCGCTGACGCGCAGGCCGGCGGCGTAGGTCGTGGCGAGCAGGAGGCGATGCCAGGTGTGGGTGCAGGCCTCGAGCAGCCGCCAGACCTCCTCGCGGCTGAGGATCTCTGGCAGCTTCTGCGGCTGTTTGGGGGCGGGCACGTGGAAGTCCGTGCGCGGGAGCCCCAGCGTCACGTGGTAGAGGAAGCGGAACGCATGGGCCGCTTGGCTACACGTGCTCCACGAGAGCTTGCGTTCCTGAATCAGGTAGGCGAGATAGGCTTGGACCTCCTCATTGGTGAGCTGATCCGGCGAGCGTTTGTAGTGCTTGGCCAGCTGCACGACCTGGCCGATGTACGCCTCGTGGGTGCTGGGGGAGAAGCCACGCACCGTCATGTCGCGGATCATGCGGGTCCGAAGCTCGCTCATGAGACACCTCCGTCGAAAAGTTGGGACGGAGGTGATTCTCGACGAGCGATCGTGACGACGACCAGTGAGCGACAACCTCGTGAGGACAGAAGCTGTCTTCTCTTCGATCTACCGCGTCAGCGGTTTAGTTCAACTTCTAATTCCACAGAGCTGCATAACTCGGCCTCGCAGCATAGCTCGCGGCATATCGTGTTCGATGTGCGTCGGGCCAATGACGAATCACCACGCCCTGACGCGGATTTGGTCGTCACACAGCCCACGCGTAGCGTGATATCCAGACCTGGGTATCCACTAAGCGGCGAAGAGAGAAGGCGAGGACGCCGCCCGCGAGCGCTGGCGGTTCCAGCCGGCCCGACGTCCCACAGCCGTGTCCCACGCTCCTCGCAGATCGGGAGATCTAGAGGCCGCGCCGATCAGTGCGCGAGCGGATCCGGCCTCAGCTGAAAGCGCACGACCAGCGGGCTGGACAGCGTCTTCCCGGGCGCGCCCGGGCTCGGTGCGTCGATGCCCTCGATGTGCATCGGCGTCCGGTTGCCCGAGGTCACCCACAGGCCCTTGCCCTTCCAGCCGGCTTTGGGATCATCGATGCGGCCGTCTACGCCCTTGGCGAAAAATCCCATCGGA
>QHSQ01000148.1 GCA_003221615.1 Candidatus Rokuibacteriota bacterium
CGTTCGCGAGCAGCCAGCTCCCGCTCAAGCGCATGCGGCCCAGGGCGAAGCTGGCGAGTGACCCGATCAGCGTGGTCAGGAACATCGTCATCAGGCCGATGAAAAAGCTGTTGGCGAGCTGGCGCCAGAAATCTTCGACCAGCCAGTATCCCTGGGTCACGACTGCGCGGAAGCTGTGGAGCGATGGGTTCGGAGGCCAGAGAATCCCCTCGAACTCGATGTCGCCTTCGTCGGGATCGAGCGCGATCAACAGCATGTTGTAGACGGGCATCAGCGACCAGATCAACAGCGCGACGACGAGTATCACCGAGGCCGCTTCGACCAGACCTCTCCGGAGCCGCGAGCCCGAATGGAGCACCGGCCCTCCGGACGCCCGGGCGACGCTCACAGCTGCACCTCTCTCGTCTGGAGCGCGCACATCAGGATGATCACGATCGGGATCAGCACCGGAAGGGCCGACATCACGGCGGCGACGCCGAGCGAGGGCCGGGCGGCATCGAAGGCGTAGTGGAAGCCGAGCGTGGCCAGCACGTCCGTGGAATACGCTGGCGCGCCTTCGGAAACGAGAGACACCGTGGTGAAATCGCCGATCGTCCACAGCGTGGAGAGCAGGGTGCAGACCAGGTAGAGGTTCCCCAGCAGCGGGAGGACGACGTGGGTGAACCGGCGAGAGCCGGTGGCCCCATCCACCGCGGCCGCCTCATAGATTTCGTGCGGGATCGCCGTGCGGGCGGCATAGAAGGTCAGCGTCCAGAACGGCATCCACTTCCAGATGTAGGCGACGATGTTCGATCCGAGCGCGAGCCCGCGATCGTTGAACCAGAGCGGCCCCTGAATCCCGAACAGCGCCGACAGGAGGCCATCGACCAGACCCTCCTCGCCGATCAGCATCCAGTGAAAGGAGACGAAAGCCGGAATCGCCGGGAGCGCCCAGGGCAGCATGAAGACGGGGAGCGTGGCCTTGACCCACCAGCGGCGACGCATGAAGAAGCCGGACAGCATCAAGGCCAGGAACATCTTCACGTTCACGCCGAGGCCAACGAACAGCGCCGTATTGATGACCGTCTGCGCGTAGAGCGGGCTCGCGATCAGGTCGCGGTACAGCGCCGGGTCGCGAGCCATCCAGAGCGCGTAGGCGACGGGATAGACCACGAAGGCGAAGAACACCGCCGCATAGGGAACGACGAAGGCGATCGCCCAGGCGAGCTCCGAGCCGTGCCGGTTGCGGCGCCACGCCGATCGCCGCGGCCGGTTGAGCGCGTCGAGCCCGGCGGCGAGAACCTGCCGGACGCTGCTCATGCCGGCCTCGCCGGCGGGGTCTCGCGACGAATCGCTTCGCGGCCTCAGCGACGGGCTCGGAGACCGGCGGCGCGGATCAGCCCTTGACCCCGCCCATCGTCAGGCCGGCGGTCATACGGCGGCGGAACGCGTAGTAGATCGCGACCGGGGGCGCGGCGTAGATGATCGCGGTCGCCATCATGTAATTCCAGGGCGACTGGTCGCTGCTGAGGAACTGCGCGAGCGCTACCGGCACGGTCATGCTCGATTTCGAGGACAGGAGCAGGAACTGGTACAGGTACTCGTTCCAGGCGAGCAGCAGCGCGTACGTGCCGACCGCCACCAGCGCGGGCGCCATCAACGGCAGATAGATCCGGAGATAGATCTGGGGCGGCGAGGCGCCGTCGATGCGCGCCGACTCGTCGACCTCGATCGGGATGCTGCGGCCGTACTCCTGGAAGACGAAGATCGCGTACGGCGTCGCGAACGCGACCAGGGCGGCGATCACCGACCACGGGTTGTTCGCGAGCCCGTAGTTCTGCATGATCCGGTAGAACGGGATCGCCAGGAACGACGCTGGGATCACGTAGGTCAACAGCGCGGCGTTGGTCACCAACCAGCCGTGACGGATCCGCATCCGGCCGATGGCAAAGCTGGTCAGCGTTCCGAACAGCAGCGCGAAGAACGTCACCATTAGACCGATGTAGAGGCTGTTCGCGAACTGACGCCAGAAGTGCTCCAGATACCAGTGGCCCTGGGTCAGGACGCCCCAGAAGCTCTCGACCGACGGGACCCTCGGCCAGATGTGGTCGGTGAACACGTCGCCCTCGGGCTCGAGCGAGATCAGCACCATGTTGTAGAGCGGCGCGAGCGTCCACACCACGATCACCGTGGAGAGAACCAATGTCCCCAAGTTGCGCAGGTACCGGCGGAGCCGTTCCGAGCTGTGCGCCCGGGATGACGCACGAGTGGCCAGCCTCGCGTCTGCTGCGATCGTGCTCATATCTGAACCTCCGAGGTGCGGAGCTTGCGCATCAGGACGATCACCAGCGGGATGACGAGCGGCAGCGCCGACATCACCGCGGCCACGCCCAGCCGTGGCTGAGCGATCTCGAACGCATTGCGGATGCCTAGCGTGGCCAGCACGTGTCCCTGGTTGGCGGGGCCGCCGCCGGAGACGAAGGTGACGGCGTTGAAGTCGCCGAGCAGGAAGATCGTCGAGAGCAGCGTGCAGATCAGGTAGAGGTTGGCGAGCAGCGGGAAGGTGATGTGCACGAACCCGCGCATCCCGGTCGCGCCGTCGACTTTGGCGGAGTCGCTGATCTCGAGCGGGATCGCCATCCGGCCGGCGAGCAAGATCAGCGTCCAGAATGGCGTCCACTTCCAGATGTGGGAGACGATGACCGCGCCCAGAGCCGACCAGCGGTCATTGAGCCACGACGGGCCCTCGATGTGGAAGAGAGTGTAGAGGACGTTATTGAGGAAGCCCCATTCGCCGTTGAGCATCCAGTGGATCGAGATGAACGTCGAGATCTGCGGCACCGCCCAGGGCAAGACGAAGATCAAGAGCAGCACCTTCATCCACCAGCCCGGGCGCATGAAAAAGCCGGACAGCAGCAACGCCAGGAACATCTTCACGTTCACGCCGAGGGCCAGATAGAGGATGGTGTTCACCACCGTGCTCTGGTAGATCGGATCGGCGAAGAGCTCTCGGTACAGGCTCGCTTCGCTGCCCATCCACAGCCCGTAGACCACCGGGTAGGCGACGAAGGTGACGAACACGGCGATATAGGGCACGACGAAAGCGAGGGCCCACGTGTATTCGCCGCCCTTGAGGCCGCCGCGCAGGGAGCGGGAGAGCGTGCGCCGCCGGATGGCCGGACGGCCGACGTCGATGACCGAGGTGCCGTTCATGTGTTGGTCTCCGCTCTCACGCTTTCTTGTATTTGGAGAAGATCTCCTCGATGCGCTTGAATGCCTTGTCGATCGCCACTTCCGGCTTCACGCCTTCTTTCGCCACGTCGATCATGGCCATACTCCACACGTGCTGTGAGCGGACTTCCGCCATCGCCAGGTTGAACACGTAGTAGTCCGGCACGGTCGGGCCGAGGAGGCCCTGCTGGACGTAGCCTCGCAGATGCGGGTCCTTCGGGTCCTGCCAGAATGGGCTCTTGGCGAGCGACGGCATGACCGGCAGCCAGCGGCCCAGCCCCAGCTCGATGAACTCGCCGACGACCTTCGGCTGGGCGAAGTACTTGATGAATTCCTTCGCTACCGGCACGTTCTTCGCCCCCTTGGGGATCATCCACTGGGTGACGCCCACAATGCTCGGTACAGGCTTGCCCGCATTGTCGTTCGGATAGCCGATACCGTGGGTCACCATGTCCTTGAAGTACCACTCGGGGTGCTTTTCCTTGACCGCGACCTCGGTCGAGAGCGTCCCGTCGACGTCCATCACCATGAGCTTCGCGTGGAAGGCGTTGTTGTCGTCCGCGTCGTTCCAGTTGATCGCGCTCGGCGGCACGTAGCCGTCGCGGTAGGCGCCGCCGAGGTAAGCGGTCGCCTTGATGGCCGCTTGCTTGATCTTCGGGTCGTCGAGATGCAGCTTGCCGTCTTTCGTGACGATGTCTTGACCGCCATAAGCCAGGAGAAACGCCATGAAGAGGTTGTAGGGATCGACCCCGTTGGCCGTCACCTGGAAGCCCAGGCCGTATACCTTGCGCTCGCCCTGCTTGCGCAGGTTGTCCTGCACCTTCTTGAAGAAGTCGAAATACGCGTCCCACGTCTTTGGGATGTCCTCGATCTTGAGACCGGCTTTCTCTACCAGCGGTCGCCAGATATGGCATGGGACGACCGCGGCCCGTATCGGCACACCGTATTGGCCAACCTTCTTCGTGACGTTGTTGTAGGCCTGACCGGACACAAGAGCGGTCTCGCTGTACTGGGCCTTTTGAGGCTCCACGATGTCGCTGACGTCGACCCACCTGTCTTGCCAGGCGTATATCTGTAAGATCTCGGCCGGGTTGTTAGCCATCACATCGGGGACGACCCCGCTGGTGAGCGCCGCGATGATCTTCTGCCGTTCCGGCGCGAACGGGGTAATGCTCAACTCGATCTTGTTGCCACTCGCCTTCTCGTAGTCGGCGACGGCCTTGCGCAGGGACACGTCTTCGTCCTGGACGAAGCCCTGTGCGAACCACACACTGGCGGTGGTCGCCGCCGCTCTGGCGATATGGGGTCCGACAAACGGGCGAGCTGCAGCAACGGCCAAGGAGCCGCGTAGTACCGAACGCCTGGAGAGATAGGTCACGGTCGCCTCCTCGTTGTTTCGGAAAAGGTTGACCGACTCGCGCGCCCCGCCCTCGGTAGTCCTTCCGCGAGGTCGAGCCTGAGGCGCCCTTCACCTCAAGGGCACGCGACCCAACCCTTTGATAATGCGGGATACGACATTTGGTGACACCTGTCAAGGAGATGGCGGCCGCGGTGATGGGGATAGAATGCCGGCCGAGCCGTCGATCCGGAGGCACCTTCGCCGCGGTCGTGCGCACCGCACTCAAGGAGCCCGCACCCATGCCGACACAGAACTCGCTGCCACCTCAGATCGAGCAGTTCCTGCACGACAATCCGCAGGGCGTACTGACCTCGTTCAGGCGCAACGGGATGCCGCAGCTCAGCATCGTCACCGTATACCCGCGCAACGGCGGTGTGGGCATTTCCATCACGGAGACGCGCGCGAAGTTCAAGAACCTCCTGCGCGATCCGCGCTGCTCGGTGCTGGTCTCGCACGTCGACTGGTGGTCGGGCTTCCTCGTGTTCGAGGGCAGGGCCGAGCTCGTCCACTCCGGAAACGCCGACCCCGAGACGCTGCGCCTCGCTCGCCGCCACATCTTCAGCGCCACCACGCGACGTCGGAGCGCGGACTGGGAACAGTACGACCGGATCGCGGCGACCGACAAGCGCGTCGCGATGGTGGTGCGGCCCGACCACATTTATGGCTCGGCGCTGGCCCGGTTGCGGGAGGCCGTGGGGAAGTAACCGGGTCCTTCGGTGAGCGCAACCGATCGCGTCGCCGTCGTCGTCGTCCACGGCATCGCCGATCAGCGCGCGGGGCAGACCGTGCGCGAGCTCGCGCGGCTCTTGTGTCACGGCGGGCAAGGCGAGCCGCGCTACGTGCAGGGAGAAATGCACGACGTGCTGGTTCCGGTCGCCAAGCTCGAGCCCGGCGGGGCGGCGTCACGCCCGGCGACACAGGCTTCGACCGACGACGGGCGCAAGGCCGAAACGTCGAGGCGGCGGCCGGGAACGCCAAGCGGGTTCTATCAGGCGCAGAAGTCTGTTCCGGTCGTCGCGGCCGCGGACGCGGGCACGAGTGATCTCGGCCTCGCGCTGAACGACTATCTGCTCGGGCGTCTCGCGCTGTCCGAACGTGAAGCCCTGTACGAGTCCACATGCGTTTCGCTGCGCCGGCGCGCTGATGATCGTCCTGTCGACATCTTCGAGCTCTACTGGGCCGACCTCTCGCGGCTCGGCGAGGGCGGATTGCGGGCGCTGTCGGCGCTGTATCAGCTCTTCTTCCACCTGGGTACGCTCGCGGCCGACGTCGTCGACCAGGTCTCGCTCGAGGTCGGCGGCGGCGCAGCCTGGAGGCTGTTGCAGCGCATGCACGCGTGGCTCGCGTGGTTGATGAAGGGGCCGGCGGCGCTCGTTCAGCTGTCGATGCTCATGCTGGTTCTGTTCGGTGCGGCGGCACTGGTATCGCCCGAGCAGCAAGGGCAAGTGCTGGCCGCGCTGTTCGCGGCCGGCGCGATCGTGCTGACCGCGCTCGCGGCGCTGGCCTGGCTACGCGGAGCATCACGGGTCGCGCGATGGGCGAAGCTCCTGGTGCTGCTGGCGGGCGCCATCGCGTGCTCGGTGGTCGTCACCGTGGCGCTGAGTGACGAAACGCGGGTGCCGGTGATGCATTTTGGCGCGGCGGCGCTGGGCGACGCCGTGCTGGGCGCCTGGCTGATCGAGCGTTACTCGCGGGTCACCCACGGCGTGCGCGTGCTTGGCCATCTTCTGGTGGCCGCGACCGTGCTCGCGCTGTGCGTCGACGGGCGCGCCGTGTTGCCGCACGTCACCACGCAGGTCGAATGGATGCTGACCACCGCGTTGAACGTGGGCGAATGGCTGCTCGCCGCGCTGCTGCTGATCTGGGCGGTCTACGTCGCCGTGCAGACGGCGGCGCTGGTTCTGGGATTGTGGCTGGGCCACGGTGCCGGCCGCGCGGCCAGGCAGTCGCTGGATACCTCGCGCCTGGCCGTGGTCGGCTCCACCGCGCTCTTCATCGTGCTGAGCCTGGTGCTGTGGTCGGTCGTCAGCTATGTCGCCGGGTACCAGCTGAAAGACTTCAACTATCTGCCCGTGATATTCGGCAGCGGCTATCGGTCCGGCCAGATCTTTCTCGATGCCCGCATCCAGACCTTCGGGGGATTCTTCACGCCGCTGGTGCTGGCGTTCACGGTGCTCGCGTCGGCGGCGCTGCTGGTGCTGGTCCCTTCGCTGCTGGAGGAGATCTCGCCAACGACGAACGTCGATTCACGCGGCCGACGGCGCGAGGCGATCGTCTGGTCGGAACGGCTCGGCACGTGGCTCGGTCGAGGGCTCTCGTGGCTGACGAGGACGTTCGCGATCGTCGTGCCGCCCGGAGCCATTGTCGGCGGTGTGCTGTACCTGGCCTTCGTGTACCGCCAGTTTGCCTTCTCGGCCGGCGCGGCGGGCGAATGGGCGACGTGGGTGGCCGGCTGGCTGGAGTATCTGCAGGGGGAGACGCTGGTTTCCGCGGGCAAGTGGCTGGCCGGTGGCGCATTGACGATCGCGGCACTCGGCTCGCGGTTCACGCAGACGTTCGGGAGGTTGCGTGTGACGATCGACGCGGTGCTGGACGTCGACAACTACTTCAGGGATCCGCCCAACCGCCAGCCGCCGCGTGCGCGCATCTATTCGCGCTATGCCTCCTTGCTCGCGTATCTGCGTGACCGCGGCTACACTCGCATCGTCATCGTGTCGCACAGCCAGGGCACCGTGATCAGCGCCGACCTGCTGCGCTATCTGCACGTGCAAGGGCGATTGCCCGAATTCGTCGGCGAGATGCCGATCGCGCTCGTGACCGTCGGCTCGCCGTTGCGCGACCTGTACGCCGAGCGGTTTCCACTGCTGTATCGATGGATGGGCTCGAACGCCGCCGGCTTCGCGGCGGCCGGACCGAGCGCGTCTGATATCGGCCTCCTCGAGTGGGTCAACGCCTGCCGCTCGGGCGACTATGTCGGGCGCTACTTGTGGACGCCGCCGGGACAGGGGTATCGCATCGCGCTGGTCGGATCGGATGGCGCGGTCGAAGCGGCCCGCGCGGGCGATCGCACGGAGTTCTGCCTGGGCGCCGGGGCCCACACGCACTACTTCAGCAACGATGCGGTGGCGCTGGCAGTCGAGATCGACCGTCTCGTCGAGGGGCGACGGCCGAGATGATGCGCTCGGGCGGAACGCCCGAACGTTCGACGTCGTGTCGGGCGCAATACCCGAGCGAATCGATCCAACGCGTGGACGCGAAGGCTTTTCGTCCCGATCGCCCCCTGACATAACGCCACGTCCCGCTTGAGAAAAGATCGTGGCTCACTCGACGAGTCGCGATCATGGCTCGGTAGGATCGTGGCTGGTCGCCCCTTTGCAGTGGTGTTCCTCCATGATTGCCTTGACGAACTTGAGCCAATATCTGGTGGAAGGGGCCGCAGCCGACCTTCGGCGCCGAGCCGCGGGACCGGAGGTCAAGAAGAAGCGGGCGCGGACTTCGAGACTGGCAGCGGTGCTGTACGTCACGTCCGCGATCCTGGCACGACCGCGCCAGATCGATCACTACATCGACTACTTCGGCGCGCCGGTCACCCAGGCTCGCTGACCGCGAGATCTGCGGCCGGCCGACGGGCCCGGCCGTGAGCGACGGGGCCTGCCCCGGCACCGGCGACTCCGATGGCACGGTGCGGCCTTCGATCGACCCTACCGGCGCGTCATTGGCAACGAATGCCCACAGCGCTCGCGTTCGCAACGCCGCCGCCGGCTTCACACGACCTCGCCCACGGTGTCTTGAATGAGCAAGCATCCCGCGAGAAGGGAAGGGCAATTGTCACGGAGAAGCGGTCCCTGCGAGATTCGGCGATGAGCATCACATCGGGCACGCGGGAGGACGTCGATTCCCCCCTGGTAGAGGCGCTGCGCCGGGACGATCCCGACGCGACCGACCAGCTCGTGGAGCGCTACGGGAGCCGCGTCTACCGGTTGGCCGTCCGCATCACCGGACTCGACCAGGACGCCGAGGAGGTCGCGCAGGACGCGCTGTGGACCGCGGCTCGCAAGATCCACACGTTCAAGGGGGAGTCGGCCTTCGGCTCGTGGATCTATCGGATCGCCGCGAACGCGGCGTACGAAAAGCTGCGGGCCCGTCGGCGCAAGACCGGCGAGATCGCGCTCGACGACGTCCTGCCCTCCCTCGACGGCGACGGGCAGCACTTTGCGCCGATGGAGGACTGGTCGACCCGCGTGGACGACCCTGCCGTGCAAGGCGAGCTGCGCCGGGAGCTGACCGCCGCGATCGACGCGCTGCCACCGGACTATCGGACCGCGCTGGTCCTCCACGATGTCGAAGGTGTCGCGAACTCCGAGATCGCCGAGACGCTCGGCGTCGGCCTCCCCACGGTGAAGTCGCGGGTGCACCGGGCGCGGCTCTTCGTACGCCAGCGCCTCTCCACCTACCTCGAGTCCGCGTCGTAGGCGGCTCCGCGCCGCGGCCCGCGCGGATCCGGAGTCCGCGAGGGTTCGGCGCGACCATGGGCGTGCTATCTTGACGGCGGAGCTCCACGTATGCGGTGTCCTCACTGCCGCCACGAGACCCGCGAGCGGGCCCGCTTCTGTGGGACGTGTGGAGCCTCTCTCGAGAGCAGCGTGAGCTGTCCGCGCTGCGCAACCATCAACCCGCTCGGCCAGAAATTCTGCGATGCCTGCGGGGAGTCGCTCGCGTCAGCCGGCGGCGCCTCCGAGCGTGACGCGCGCGCCTATACCCCGCGCCACCTCGTCGAGCGGATTCTCACCACGCGCAGCGCCCTCGAAGGGGAGCGCAAGCAGGTCAGCGTGCTCTTCGCTGACGTGGTCGATTCGATGCGGCTCGCGGAGCGCCTCGGCGCGGAGGAATGGCATCGCGTGCTCGATCGCATCTTCGCGATCCTCTCCGCCGGCATTCATCGCTTCGAGGGCACGATCAACCAGTTCACAGGCGACGGCGTGATGGCGCTCTTCGGGGCGCCCGTCGCCCACGAGGACCACGCGCGGCGAGCGTGCCACGCCGCCCTTTCGGCGATGAGCGAGCTGCATGCCTATGCGGGCGCGCTCCGAGCCCGCGGGCTCGAGCTCTCGGTCCGGATGGGGATCAACTCCGGCGAGGTGGTGGTCGGCAAGATCGGCGACGACCTGCGCATGGACTACACGGCCCAGGGATACTGCGTCGGCATCGCGGCGCGCATGCAGCAGCTGGCCGCTGCGGGCACCGTGCTGCTGACCGAGAGCACGGCGCAGCTGGTGGAGGGGTTCTTCGCGCTCGCCGATGTCGGCCCGCGGAGCATCAAGGGTGTGAGTGCCGAGATCCGGACCTTCGAGCTTCGCGGGGTCGGGCCTCGCCGCACGCGCCTGGACGGCTCGGCGCTCCGGGGCCTCTCCCGCCTGATCGGCCGGGAAACGGAGCTGACCTGGCTCGACGGGATCCTCACACGCTCGATGGAGTCGACCGGGCAGATCGTCGGGGTGATCGGCGAGGCGGGGGTCGGCAAGAGCCGGCTGTGCCTCGAGTTCATCCAGCGCTGTCGCGCCCGCGGGATCCCGGTGCACGAGGTGCACTGTCCGTCGCACGGCGCCACGGTCCCGTGGCTCGCGATCCGGGAGCTCATGCGCGGCTACTTCGGGCTCGCTCCGGACACGGCGGCCGACTCCATCCGACGGACCGTGGAGCAACAGCTCCTCGCGCTCGACGCGGGGTTCGCCAGCGCGGTCCCGCTCGTCCTCGAGATCCTCGGCATCGGCGATTCCGGCCAGCGGCCCGCGCGGGCCACGCCCCAGGCCGCGACGTTCATGCGGCGCTTCTTTCGCCTGCAGAGCACGAGCCAGCCCGGCGTGCTGTTCCTCGACGACGCGCACTGGATCGATCGGGCGAGCGACGAGCTGGTGCAGGTGATCGCGGCCTCGGTGCGCGGCACGCAAACGCTTCTGCTCGCCAATTTTCGCCCCGAGTACAAGCCGGCCTGGATCGGCGGATCTCACTACCATCAGCTTGCACTCTCGCCCCTGGGCGAAGAGGCCAGCCGCGAGCTGGTGCGAGACCTTCTCGGGTCTGACGGCTCGCTCGACGAGCTCTCCGCCCGTATTCTCGAGCGCACCGGCGGGAGCCCCTTCTTCACCGAGGAGGTGGTGACGGCGCTGGCGGCGTCCGGGAGCCTCCTCGGGGAACGCGGCGCCTATCGCCTGGCGACACCGATCGAGGGCTTGGCGCTGCCCGTGACCGTCCAGGCGCTGCTCGCCGCGCGCATCGATCGACTGGGTGAAAGGGCGAAGGACCTGCTGCAGGTCGCGGCCGTCATCGGCAAGCAGTTCGACGAGCCCTTGCTGCGGGAGGTCAGTGGCCTCGGCGACGGTCACGACCTCGACGCCGTGCTCGGCGTGCTCCAGGACGAGGAGTTCTTCCGCCTGGTCACGCTCTCTCCGAAGCCCGAGTACGCGTTCAAGCACCCGCTGGTGTGCGAAGTCGCCTATCTGTCGCAGCTCGGCGAGCGGCGCGCCCAAGTCCACGCGGCGGTGGCCACGGCGCTCGAGAAACTCCGATCGGATCGGCTCGGCGAGTATGCGTCGCTCATCGCGCACCACTGGGAGGCATCCGGCATGCGCTTCGAGGCCGCCCGCTGGAAGCGCCGCGCCGCACTCCGGGTGGCGAACATCAAGGTCGGGGTTCGGGGCGTGCGACGGCGCCCCGCGCGACCGCCTGAGAACGGCTGACGCGCTGGCGATCGTTCGCGACGAGACGATGACATCTCCATTGCCGCGGTCGGGACGCTAGACGCCGATGGTACCGTCATGAATAGGTTCGTGGACATCTTCGAGCGAGCCCAGGCCGAGAGCATGACGCGTGCGGGAACGCGGGCGAGAGGGCTATGAATCGCGATCCCGATCTCGGAGGGTCGCGCGGAGTCGGACGCATGTCACGGCTGAAGATTCGGGTAGGGCCCACGGCGGCGAACGACCGCAAAAGCCGGACGGGAGAGCGGCTGTCGAGCGAAGAGCTGCGGACGATGGACGCATACTGGCGGGCCTGCACCTACCTGGCCGCCGGCATGATTTACCTGCAGGACAATCCGCTGCTTCGAGAGCCGTTGAAGCCAGAGCACATCAAGCAGCGCCTGCTGGGCCACTGGGGGACGAGCCCCGGCTTGAGCTTCGCGTACGTGCACCTCAATCGCGTGATCAACAAGTACGATCTCGACGCCGTCTTCCTCGCCGGCCCCGGCCACGGGGCGCCCGGAGTGCTGGCGCCGGTTTATCTCGAGGGGACCTACTCGGAGGTGTACCCGAACAAAGCCGAGGACGCGGAGGGCCTGCGCGAATTCCTCAAGGAATTCTCATTCCCGGGCGGCATCGGTAGCCACTGCACGCCCGAGACTCCGGGCTCCATCCACGAGGGCGGCGAGCTGGGCTACAGCGTCTCCCACGCCTTCGGCGCCGCCTTCGACAACCCTGATCTGCTGGTCGCGGTGATGGTGGGAGACGGGGAAGCGGAGACCGGACCGCTGGCGACCTCGTGGCACTCCAACAAGTTCCTGAACCCGGTCCGCGACGGCGCGGTCCTGCCGATCCTTCACCTCAACGGCTACAAGATCAACAACCCGACGGTGCTCTCGCGGATTCCTCGCGAGGAGCTCGCGAGCCTGTTCAAGGGCTACGGATGGACGCCCCATTTCGTGGAAGGCGACGATCCCCAGCGCATGCACCAAGCGATGGCCGCCACCCTGGAGGACTGCGTCCTCGAGATCCGCCGGATCCAGGAACAGGCGCGGGCGAGCGGCGCGGCCCGCCGCGCCCCCTGGCCGATGATCGTGCTGCGCACACCCAAGGGCTGGACCGGCCCGAAGGAGGTCGACGGTCACAAGGTGGAGGGCTTCTGGCGCGCCCACCAGGTGCCGCTGGCCGGGCTGCGCGAGAACCCGGCCCATCTCGCAGAGCTCGAAGGCTGGCTGCGTCGCTATCGACCCGACGAGCTGTTCGACGCCAACGGGCGACTGATCCCGGAGCTGAAGGCCCTGGCGCCGAAAGGGGCGCGCCGCATGAGCGCGAACCCCCACGTCAACGGCGGGCTGGTCCGCAAGCCGCTTCGCCTGCCGAATTTCCGCGACTACGCCGTCGACGTCAAGAAGGCGGGGCAGATGACCGCCGAGAACACACGGCCTCTGAGCCACTTCCTGCGCGACGTCATGCACCGGAACATGACGACGTTCCGGGTTTTCGGTCCCGACGAGACGACATCGAACAAGCTCGACGCGATCTACGAGGCCAGCAAGAAGCTGTGGCTGGCTGACTACCTGCCGGAGGATGCCGACGGCGGTGAGCTGGCGGTTGACGGCCGCGTCCTGGAAATGCTCTCCGAGCACACGCTCGAGGGCTGGTACGAAGGCTACGTGCTCTCGGGCCGCCACGGGTTCTTCTCGACCTACGAGGCGTTTGCTCACATCATCGACTCGATGGTCAACCAGCACGCCAAGTGGCTGACCATCTGCCGCGAGCTATCCTGGCGGGCGCCCGTGTCCTCCATCAACATCCTGGTGACCTCGACGGTGTGGCGTCAGGATCACAACGGCTTCACGCACCAGGATCCCGGCTTCATCGACCTCGTGCTGAACAAGAGCCCCGAGGTCTGTCGTGTCTATCTGCCGCCCGACGCGAATTGCCTGATCTCCGTGGCCGATCACTGCTTGAGGAGCACCAACTACGTCAACGTGATCGTGGCCGACAAGCAGAAGCACCTGCAATATCTCCCCATGGATCGGGCCATCGAGCACTGCACCAAGGGGCTCGGCATCTGGCCCTGGGCGAGCAACGACCAGGGCTCGGAGCCCGACGTGGTGATGGCGACGGCCGGCGACATCCCCACCCAGGAGGCGCTCGCGGCGGTGGTGATGCTGCGCGAGAGCTTCCCCGATCTCAAGATCCGTTTCATCAACGTCGTGGACCTGTTGAAGCTCGCGCCGTCCACGGAGCACCCGCACGGCCTGCCGGATCGGGACTTCGACAGCCTGTTCACGGTGAACAAGCCGATCATCTTCAACTTCCACGGCTATCCCTGGCTGATCCATCGGCTCACCTACCGGCGCACCAACCACGAGAACCTGCACGTGCGGGGCTACAAGGAAAAGGGCAGCATCAATACGCCGCTCGATCTCGCGATTCTCAACCAGATCGACCGCTTCAGCCTCGCCATCGATGTCATCAATCGGGTGCCGCGCTTGCGGGTGGCTGGCGCGCACACCAAGGAGCAGCTGCGCAACATGCAGATCGGCTGCCAGAGCTACGCCTACGAGCACGGAGTCGACAAGCCCGAGATCGATCAGTGGACCTGGCCCTAGGTCGAAGCCTCGTCACGAGACGTCATCACGCAGGCAGAATTCCCGCCGGTCGGGCGCTTCGCCCGGCGACCGCAACGCGGCCGCCGGCGCGCCGCTCGAAGAACCGCGGACTTCGGTGCGATCGACGTCTGGCATCGTCATTGCCTGCCCGCTTACGACAAGAGGAGGGAGGAGAGCACAGCGATGGCCAAAATCTTGGGTGCGCTGATCACCGCGATTGTCGTCATGCTTGCTCTGCTCGAATGGGCGGCGACCCGTATGTGATGGGCTGAGCATCCTCCACGTTCCGAAGGCGCCGGCGCGGATGTTCAAGGGCCGGTGCTTTGCGCCTCCGTGGTAGGCTCGCGGCGCACGTTCCGCGGCCGCGGCCGCCAGGAGGATGTGATGAGCACGTTCTGGAACCGTCGTGAAGTGCTGAAGGTCGCCTCGGCCGCGTTGATCGCGGTCCGCGCGCGTCGCGCCGACGCTCAGCAGGTCAAGTGGTCGATGGGCAGCGAGGCGCCGAAACTGAAGGCGCCGGCCAACGCCACCGACTGTCACCACCACGTCTACAACGCCAAGTACCCGGTCGATCCGAAAGCGACCTTGAGGCCCGGGGACGCGCTGGTCGAGGACTATCGCGCGCTGCAGAAGCGCATCGGGACGACGCGGAACGTCCTGGTGCAGCCGTCGACGTACGGTACCGACAACCGTTGCCACCTCGAAGCGCTTGCGGCGTTCGGGCCAGGAGCCCGGATGGTCGCGGTCGTCGACGACAGCGTGTCGACCGAGGAGCTCAAGCGCTTGCACGGGCTCGGGGTGCGTGGGATCCGCTTCAATCTGGCCCAGGCGGGCGCGACGACGCCCGAGATGATCGAGCCGCTCTCGAAGCGCATCAACGATATGGGATGGCACATCCAGATCAACGCGCCGGCCGCCAAGATCATGGAGATCATGCCGATCCTCGAGCGGGTGCCCTCGCAGATCGTCTTCGATCATCTCGCGCACATCCCGCAGCCCGACGGCGTCAGCCATCCGCTCTATGCGAAGGTCCGCGCGCTCATGGACAAGGGCCGCACGTGGGTCAAGCTATCCGGCGCCTACGCCGACACCAAGGTGGGGCCGCCGACCTACGCGGACTCCAGCGCGGTCGCGCGCGCGTACACCAAGGCCATGCCCGAGCGGTGCGTCTGGGGCAGTGACTGGCCGCATCCGAGCGAGCAGTCGAAGCACCTGCCGGACGACGCCGTGCTTTTCGATCTCCTCACCGAGTGGGTCCCCGACGAAAAGGTACGCCACCGCGTGCTCGTGGAGAACGCGGCGACCCTGTACGACTTTCCCAAGGGCTGAGTGACCGGCGCCGAGTGATCAGGACGCCGGCGCCGCGAGATACCACTGATTGTCGAACGCGTCGCGCACCGCGGCGCGCCGGTCGCCGTAGGGCTGAAGCGCCGGCGCCTCCATCGACGTGGCGCCGGCGGCGAGCGCGCGGCGATACCAGGCGTCGACGTCGTCGACGTACACGTAGAACATGGTCGGCATGGGCTCCCATTCACCGTGGGCCTCGCCCATCTCGATGACGGAGCCGCCCACGCGAATCTTGGCGTGGACGACCGTGCCCGCGGGCTCGCGATGGATCTCCATCTCCTCGGCGGCGAACGCCTGTTTCAGGAACTCGATGAGCGCGGGCGCGCCGCGCGGGTGCAGGTACGGCGTCACGGTCCCGAGCCCGGCGGGAACGTGGCCGCCCGTCTGGTGCGTCGCGATGTACCAGTGATTGCCCGCGACATCCCTGACGCTCGCCTCGCGATCGCCATACGGCTGGTCGACCGGAGCACGGAGCGAGTCCGCGCCGGCCTCGAGCGCGGCGCGATACACCTGGTCGGCGTCGGGTACGTAGAGATGGAGCCCCGTCGGCGTGGGGGCGCCGCCCCAGGCGCCGCCGCCGCCGATCATCACCCGCGCGTCGCCGATGCGAACTTCGGCGTGGACGCCGCCGGCCGAGCCGGTCGTGCGCACCAGCTCCTCGGCGCCGAACGCCCGCTTCACGAACTCGATCAGCTCGACGGCGGGCCGAACGGCCAGATAGGGAGTGACGCTTCGAATGCCCTGACGCGTGGTGGTGCCGGTGACGGTCGCGCTCATGGCGGCCCTCCTCGAGAGATCTGCGCCGAGCCGCGCCCTGAACGACGGACTGGGCAGATCACGCAGGTCGTGAGCGATACGCAAGAGCTCGGTCAGCTCGGGGTCGCCGGAGGGCAGGGGCGCGCGCGGGTCGGCGAGCATGCCGTCCAGCGCCTCGGCCAGCCGATCGATCCGAGCCTCTTCACTCATGGACGTCCCTCATGCGAGCCCTCAGGCTCTCGAGCGCGCGGAACTGAAGCTGCTTCACCGCACCCTCCGTGCGCCCGAGCGCCTGGGCGATCTCCCGAAGGCTCTTCTGCTCGACGAAGCGCGCGATGACGACGCGCTGCTGATCGCGGGGCAGACGGCCGACGAGGTCGGCGAGCATCGCTCGGTGGTCGGCGTCGGCCGGTCGCCCGTCGTCGGCCGGCTCCGGTAGCGGCTCCCCGCGTTCCCGCGTCCGGCGTTGCCAGCGATCGGTGACGGTATTGCGCGCGATCTGCAGGAGCCAGGCCGCGAACGGAACGCCGCGCCACTCGAAGCGGTGGAGGTTAGCCAGCGCCTGGTGGAAGACCTCGGCGGTCACATCCTCGGCCTCGCTGCGACTGCCCGCGCGCCGGGCCGCGAACGCGTAAACGCGGTCGAAATTTCGCTCGTACAGCTCGGCGAAACGGCGTGGGTCCGCCTTCGCGGCCTCGATCAGCAGCCGCTCGTCGTCACCCGAAGGGATCTCCGCCGCCGATGACCGTGGCGCCATGGCCTCATACCCTATAACGGCCGCCGGCGCCAAAGGTCACGGCCTGATCAACCCGGCGATTTGACTATATTTTCCGAAGCAAGTATCGTCCCAACCGCGGCCATCAGCGAAGCCACCGCCGTCTCGCAGGAAGCTTCCCGATGAGTCACGCGAATCAGGCCCGAAGGGGGGTGTCTGCATGGCTCGCGCGTATCCCAGGCTCACGCAGCCTCTCGTCCGCGAGGCCGAAGGCCCGAACGGTCTTCGCCCGGCCACGTGGGACGAGGCGCTCGACCGCGCCGCGGCCGGATTGCGGCGCGTCGTGGACCGGCACGGTCCCCGCGCCTTCGGTCTCTTCAGCTGCTCGAAGAGCACGAACGAGACGAACTTCATCGCTCAGAAGTTTGCGCGGAGCGTCATCGGCAGCAACAACATCGACAGCTGCAACCGTACCTGACACGCGCCCAGCGTCGCCGGGCTGGCGACGGTATTCGGCGCGGGCGGGGGAACCAGCTCGTACCAGGAGGCTGAAGACACGGAGCTGATCCTGCTCTGGGGATCGAACGCGCGCGAGACGCACCCGATCTTCTTCCATCATCTGCTCAAGGGCCTCCGGAACGGCGCGCGGCTCCACGCCATCGATCCGCGACGGACCAGCTCGGTGCAGTGGGCGGAGCTCTGGGCGGCGCTCGACGTCGGCTCGGACATCGCGCTCGCCAACGCGATCGCACGCGAGATCATCGCCGCGGGGCTCGAGAACCGCGACTTCATCGAGAACGCGACGACCGGGTTCGACGAGTATCGCGCGGCGGTCGAGCCCTACACGCTCGCCTACGCGGAGCGCGAGACCGGCGTGCCGGCGGACGTGATCCGCACGATGGCGCACGAGTACGGCCGCGCGCGCCGCGCGATGATTTGCTGGACGCTCGGGATCACCGAGCATCACAACGCGGTCGACAACGTGCTGGCGCTGGTCAATCTGTCGTTGCTGACCGGTCACGTCGGCCGCTACGGCTCCGGGCTCAATCCGCTGCGAGGGCAGAACAACGTCCAGGGCGGCGGCGACATGGGGGCCTTGCCCGATCGGTTGCCCGGGTTCCAGCACGTCGAGAACGACGAGCTGAGGACGAAGTTCGATCGGGCGTGGAAGGTGCCCGTTCCCCCACAAAAGGGATGGCACCTCTCGCAGATGTTCGAGGCGATGGAGCGCGGCGATCTTCGGGCGCTCTACGTCATCGGCGAGAACCCGCTCCAGTCCGAGGCCGATCAGCACCACGCTCGGCACCTGCTCGAGGGCCTCGAGTTTCTCCTGGCGCAGGACCTGTTTCTCACCAAGACCGCGGAGCTGGCGCACGTCGTCCTGCCCGCGAGCGCGGCATGGTGCGAGTCCGAGGGCACCGTGACCAACAGCGAGCGCCGGGTGCAGCGCGTGCGCAAGGCGATCGAGGCGCCCGCGGGCGCGCGCGACGATCTCATGATCTTGTTCGACCTGGCCAAGCGCCTGGGTCGCGACTGGGGCCGGCCGGACTCCGAGACGATCTGGAACGAGGTGCGCGGCCTCTCGCCGATGCATGCCGGCATGAGCTACGCGCGGCTCGAGAAGCACGGCGGGCTCCAGTGGCCGTGCTACGACGACGACCACCCGGGCGAGCTCTTCCTCCACAGCCGTCTGTGGGAGCGGCCGATTCGTGGTCCGCGGGTCGCATTCGTCCCGGTCGAGCACGATCCCCCCGTCGACCGGCTCGACGCCGAGTTTCCGCTGCGCCTCACCACGGGACGGAGGCTCGACGAGTACAACACCGGCGTGCAGAGCTCCGGCTATCGCTCGCCGATGCGTCGTGGCGAGAGCCTCGACGTGTCCCCCGAGGACGCCGACCGCTATGGTCTCCGCGAGGGCGAGGTCGTTCGGGTGCGGTCGCGCCGCGGCGCGGTCGAAGTCCCCATCCGCCGTGACGATGGCTTGCGCGCGGGCCTCACGTTCATGACCTTGCACTTCCCGGACGACGTGGCGACGAATGTCCTCACGATCGACGCCACCGATCCCAAGTCCGGCACGGCCGAATTCAAGGCCACCGCGATTCGCATCGAACGGCTGGGGGCCTGAGCCGATCGACCTCAAGATCGCCGGCCCGACCGCCAACGATGTCGAGCGCGCCGCGATCGACGCCGTCGTCAGCGACGGCGCGCGGCGAGATCTGGTGCTGCCCGCGCTTCACGCCGTGCAGGCGCGAACGGGATGGGTGAGCCGCGGCGCGCTCAACTACATCAGCCGGCGTCTGACCGTGCCCCCCGCCGAGCTCTGGGGCGTCGCCACTTTCTACCATCTCCTGTCGACGAAGCCGCGCCCGCCGATCGTCGCCCACGTGTGCGACGACATCGCGTGCCGCCTGCGAGGGGGCGAGGCGCTCTGCGAATCCCTGGAGCGGGTGATGGGGCCGCCGGGATCGAGCGGCGGCGCGGCGACGTGGATGCGCAGCCCTTGCTTGGGCCAGTGCGAACGGGCGCCGGCTGTCCTTTTGACGGCTGCCGGTGAAACGGCGCGCGTGACCACCGTGGCGCCCGTCGACGGCGGCGCCGAACAGATCCTCGACGCGCTCCGCGATCTCCCGGACGGGACCGATACGCGCCTCGGCGCGGCCACGCCGGCCGAGCGTCGTCGCGTCGTCTCGCGCTCGGTGCCGCAGGTCGGACAATCCGGGTTGCGACTCCTCGGTCGCATGGGACGCGTGGACCCGACGAGCCTCGATGCGTATCGCGAGAGCGAGGGCTACCGTGCGCTCGCGCGCGCGGTCTCGATCGGGCCGCCGGCCGTCATCGAAGAGGTCGTCGCCTCGAAGCTCGTCGGGCGCGGCGGCGCCGCGTTTCCGACCGGGCGCAAGTGGGATGCGGTGGCCAAGGCCGAAGCGCGGCCGCACTATCTGGTCTGCAACGCCGACGAGTCCGAGCCCGGAACGTTCAAGGATCGGTTGCTCATGGAGGAAGATCCCTTCGCGGTCGTCGAGGGCATGACCCTCGCCGGCTATGCAACCGGCTGCGAGCGCGGGTTCCTCTACCTCCGCGGCGAGTATCCCCTGGCCGCCGAGCGCATGGCCGGCGCCATCGCCGCCGCGCGCGCGGCGGGGCTGCTCGGTGACAACGTGATGGGCGCCGGGTTCACGTTCGACATCGAGATTCGCCGGGGCGCCGGCGCGTACATCTGCGGGGAGGAGACCGCGCTGTTCAACTCGATCGAGGGCAAGCGCGGCGAGCCCCGGAACAAGCCGCCGTTTCCGGTCCAGGTCGGGCTCTTCGGCCGGCCGACCGTCGTGAACAACGTCGAGACGCTCGTGAACGTGCCCGCGCTGCTCCGCGAGGGCGGCGCCGTCTATGGCGGCATCGGCACCGGTGGCTCGACCGGCCCGAAGCTCTTCTGCGTGTCCGGGGAGGTCTCGCGGCCCGGCCTCTACGAAGCGCCGTTCGGCATCACCTTGCGACAGCTTCTCGAGCTGGCCGGGGCGGGGCCCGTCCGTGCGGTGCTGCTCGGCGGCGCGGCCGGTGTCTTCGTCGGGCCGGCCGATCTCGACGTCGCGCTGACCTTCGAGGGCACGCGCGCGATCGGCGCCACGCTCGGCTCCGGCGTCGTCATGGTCTTCGGCGCGTCGGTCGATCTCCTCGACATCGTGCGGCGCATCGCCGAGTTCTTCCGCGACGAGTCGTGCGGCCAGTGCGTGCCGTGCCGGGTGGGTACGGTCCGGCAGGAAGAGCTGCTCGCGCGGCTCCGGGCGCGTCGGCCGCTCGGCTCGGACGGCCAGGAGCTGGCGCTCTTGAAGGATCTCGGGCAGGTGATGCGCGATGCCTCCATCTGCGGCCTCGGTCAGACGGCGTCGAGCGCAATAGAATCCGCGATCTTCCGCCTCTCGATCGCCGGGCAGCGGTCATGAAGCCCGAGCCGATCTGGTTCACGCCTCCGCCTCCGCCGACCCGGCCGCCGGCGGCGCCCGCCCGTCCGGCGGCGCCGCCGATCAGCGTGGTCATCGACGGACAACCGGTCACGGTCGCCGACGGCTCCACGATCCTCGAGGCGTGCCGCGCGCGGGGCACCGACATCCCCACGCTCTGCTTCCTGCCGACCCTGACGCCGGTCAACGTCTGCCGCGTGTGCGTGGTCGAGGTGGCAGGATCGCGGGTCCTCGTTCCGGCATGCTCGAGGCGCGTGGAGCCGGGGATGACGATCCTCACGGAGTCCGAGCGCGTGCGCGTGTCGCGGCGGATGGTGATCGAGCTCCTGGCGTCCTCCGTCGACCTCTCGACCGCGCCGGGCGTCGACGACCTGGTGACGCGCTACGGCGCGCTTCCGGCTCGCTACGGCCCGCCCGCCGCGCCCGCGGCCGAGGGCGAGCGCGACTCCCGCGAGCCCGGGCATCACGAGGCGCCCGAAGGCGAGCAGGCCGAGACCGTCGCCCAGCCGGTGAAGATCGACAACGACCTCTACATGCGCGACTACTCCAAGTGCATCCTCTGCTACAAGTGCGTCGAGGCCTGCGGCGTCGACGCCCAGAACACGTTCGCGATCGCGGTGGCCGGCCGAGGGTTCGACGCGCGCATCTCGACCGAGGCCGACGTGCCGTTGCCTGACTCGGCCTGCGTCTATTGCGGCAACTGCATCGGCGTATGCCCGACCGGCGCGCTGATGTTCAAACGCGAGCACGACATGCGCGTGGCGGGCACGTGGGACGAGACGAAGCAGCGGACGACCGACACGATCTGCCCCTACTGCGGCGTGGGCTGTACGCTCTCGCTCCACGTCCAGGACAACCGCATCGTGAAGGTGACCTCGCCGGCCGACGTCTCGGTGACCGGCGGGCACCTCTGCATCAAGGGCCGCTTCGGCTTCGACTTCATCGAGCCGCCGGCCCCCGACGACGAGCCCTAGGCTTTTCCGGGGTGGGGTGAGCCGAGCCCGAGCGCCGCGCGCGTCCGCGCCGACGCCCGCCCCACCGCGACGCGGAAGCGCTCCATGTAGAGGTAGATGACCGGGGTCGTATAGAGCGTCAGGAGCTGGCTCAGCAGGAGGCCGCCGACGACGGTGATGCCGAGCGGGCGGCGAAGCTCGGAGCCAGTGCCCATGCCGAGCGCCAGCGGAAGCGCGCCCAGGAGCGCGGCCATCGTCGTCATTAAGATAGGCCGAAACCGCTGCAGGCACGCCCGGTGGACGGCGTCCCGGGCGGCGAGGGCGTGGTTGCGCTCGAGGTCGAGCGCGACGTCGATCACCAGAATGGCGTTCTTCTTCACGATCCCGATCAATAAAATGATCCCGATCATCGCGATCACCGAGAGATCCATCCCGCAGATCAAGAGCGCGAGCAGCGCGCCGACGCCGGCCGACGGCAAGGTCGAGAGAATCGTGAACGGGTGGATCAGGCTCTCGTAGAGGACGCCGAGCACGATGTAGACCGCGACCAGCGCCGCCAGGATCAGCAGCGGCTGGTTGGCGAGCGCGGCCTGGAAGGCTTGCGCCGTGCCCGTGAACCTCCCGCTGATGTTGGTCGGGAAGCCCATCTTTTGCTCGGCGGCATCGATGGCCTTGACCGCGTCGCCGAGCGCCACGTTCGGCGCCAGATTGAAGAACACGGTGACCGACGGGAACAGACCCTGGTGGTTCACCTGGATGGGGCCGGTGCCCGTCCGGAACTTCGTGACCGCGGTCAGCGGCACGGTCTGGCCGGTGGTCGACCGCACGTAGATGTTCGAGAGCGCGTCGGGGCGCTCCCAGTAGCGCGGCTCGAGCTCCATCACCACGTGGTACTGGTTCAGCGAGGTGTAGATGGTCGACACCTGGCGCTGCCCGAACGCGTCGTAGAGTGTCTCGTCGATCATCCGCGTGCTGACGCCGAGTCGCGCGGCGGTGGCGCGGTCGATGACGACCGGCACCTCCAGGCCGCGGTTCTGCTGATCGCTGCTGACGTCGCGCAGCTCGGGCATCTCCCGCATGGCGCGGACCAGACGGGGCGCCCACGTGTTCAGCTCCTCCAGGTTGTCGCTCTGCAGCGTGAACTGATACTGCGCGTTGCTGATCCGTCCGCCGAGCCGCACGTCCTGCACCGCCTGGAGATAGAGCGTGGCGCCCGGCACCTGCGCGAGCTTGGGTCTCAGACGCGTGATGACCTCGTCCGCGGAGATCTTCCGCTCCTCTCGCAGCTTGAGCGAGATGAAGCCACGGCCGGTGTTCGCGGTGGTGCCGCGGCCGCCGCCGCCGCCCGTGAACAGGGTGACCGTGTCCACGGCGGGATCGTTCTTCAAGATCTCCGCGTAGCGCATCATCTTCTCGTGGATGGCCGCGAACGAGACGTCCTGCTGCGCGACGATGTTGGCGGCGAGCCGCCCGTTGTCCTGCTGCGGGAAGAAGCCCTTCGGCACGAGGTTGAAGAGGTAGACGTTCACCGCGAAGGTGGCGAGAAAGATGACCATCGTGATCGCTGGATGCCGCAGCGCGACGGTCAGCGTCCGGTCGTAGGCGCGCGTGATCGCGTCGAAGATTCGCTCGCCCAGCACCGCGAGCCTCGGCCGGTGCTGTGGATCCTGTGGCCGGAGCAGGAGCGCGCACATCATCGGCGTCGTCGTGAGCGAGATCGCCAGCGAGACGAGCACCGCGACCGAGAGCACCACCGCGAACTCGCGGAAGAGGCGTCCGACGATGCCGCCCATCAGCAGGATGGGGATGAACACGGCGACGAGCGAGATGCTCATCGACAGCACCGTGAAGCCGATCTCCTTGGCCCCGGTGAGGGTCGCCTCGAGCACGCCCATGCCGCGCTCGATGTGGCGCATGACGTTCTCGACCACGACGATGGCGTCGTCGACGACGAACCCGGTGGCCACGGTCAGCGCCATCAAGGACAGGTTGTCGATGCTGTAGCCGACCAGATACATGATCGCGAAGGTGCCGATCAGCGAGACCGGCACGACGATGCCGGGGATGAGCGTCGCGCGGACGTTGCGCAGGAACAGGAAGACGACGAGCACGACCAGGCCGATCGAGATCAGCAGCGCCTCCTCGACGTTCTTGACCGAGGCGCGGATCGTCACGGTCTGGTCGAGCACGGGCCGCAGGGTCACCTCGGCCGGCACGAGGGCGCGCAGATACGGAAGCTCGGCGCGGATCCGGTCCACGGTCTCGATGATGTTGACCCCGGGCTGGCGGAAGATGACGAGCACCACGGCGGTCTCGCCGTTCGACACCGCGCCCGCCCGAAGGTCTTCGACGGCCCCACGTACCTCGGCCACGTCGATGAGACGGACGGGCGCGCCGTTACGCCACGCCACGATCAAGGGCTCGTAGCGCGCCGGCTCGCGCAGCTGGTCCGTGGCGTTGATCTCCCAGGTGAAGCGCCCGTCGTCGAGCTGGCCCTTGGGTCGGTTGACGTTCGCGGTGGCCAGCACCTGGCGGACCTCGTCCAGGCCGATGCCGTAGCGCGCGAGCGCCATCGGATTCAGCTCGACGCGGACCGCCGGCAGGGAGCTGCCGCCGACGAAGATCTGTCCGACGCCTTCGAGTCGCGCGATCTTCTGCTGCAGGACCGTGGAGGCGATGTCGTACATGCGCCCCTTGTCCACGGCCTTCGAGGTGAGCGCCAGGATCATGATCGGCGCGTCGGCCGGGTTCACCTTCCGGTAGGTGGGCAGGCTCGGCAGATTCGGCGGGAGCTGGCCGGCCGCGGCGGCGATGGCCGACTGGACGTCGCGCGCCGCGCCGTTGATGTCGCGCGCCAGATCGAACTGCAGCGCGATCGTCGAGGCGCCCAGGAAGCTGACGGACGTCATCTCGGTGATCCCGGCGATGCGGCCGAACTGGCGCTCGAGCGGCGTCGCGACGGCGGACGCCATCGTCTCGGGGCTCGCGCCCGGCAGACCGGCCACGACGGAGATCGTCGGGAAGTCCACCTGCGGCAGGGGCGCGACCGGGAGCAGGCGGAACGAGATCACCCCCGCGATGACGAGCGCGATGGTCATCAAGGTGGTGCCGACCGGCCGGCGGACGAACGGGCTGGAGAGGCTCACGGCGCGGTTACCGCCTGCCCGGCGCGACTGCGCGCACGCGCGCCGCGACGCGCCAACCGCTCGGCGAGTCGGTCGAACGCCAGATAGATGACCGGCGTCGTGTAGAGCGTGAGCACCTGGCTCACGATGAGCCCGCCCACGATCGCGACGCCGAGCGGCTCGCGGAGCTCGGAGCCCACGCCGTGGCCGAAGGCCAGCGGCACGCCGCCCAGCAACGCCGCCATCGTCGTCATGATGATCGGGCGGAAGCGCAGCAGCGAGGCCTGCTCGATCGCTTCGCGCGCCGGCCGTCCCTGGGAGCGCTGCGCGTCGAGCGCGAAGTCGATCATCATGATCGCGTTCTTCATGACGATCCCGATCAGGAGGATGATGCCGATCAGCGCGATGACCGACAGGTCGAGGCGCAGGAGGAGCAACGCCAGCAACGCCCCGAGCCCCGCCGAGGGCAGGGTGGAGAGGATCGTGATCGGGTGGATCCAGCTCTCGTACAGCACGCCGAGGACGATGTAGACGGTGACGATGGCCGCCAGGATCAGGAACGGCTGGTTGGCGAGCGAGGCCTGGAAGGCCCGCGCCGCGCCCTGGAACCCCGTCTGGATGCTCGGCGGCAGGCCGACCTCACGCGTGACCCGGTCGATCGATTTCACGGCGGCGCCGAGCGAGACGCCCGGAGCCAGGTTGAAGGACACCGTCACCGCCGGGAACTGGCCCTGGTGGCTGACGGCGAGCGCGGTGGCGCGCTGCTCGATCGTGGCCAGTGTCGAGAGGGGAACCTGGCCGCCGGCGGACGATCGCAAGTAGACCCGGTCCAGGACCGACGGATCCATCCGGAACTCCGGCAGCACC
>QHSQ01000574.1 GCA_003221615.1 Candidatus Rokuibacteriota bacterium
CGCGGGCGTGCTCTATCCCTGGCTCGGCATCCTCCTGAGCCCGATCATCGCGAGCGCCGCGATGAGCCTGAGCTCGGTGTCGGTCATCGGTAACGCGCTACGGCTGCGCCGCGTTTCCCTGTAGGGTCTAGCCGCGAGAGGGGCAACCGTCGCGCGTTGACGCAGCTCCGATGGGCACCATCCGCTCCCAAAGATGGGGAACGTCGAGCGCACGGGCCTCTTCTGAGATCGATCCTCCATGTCACTTGCGTGTGGGCCTGCCGGTTCACGAACCACGTAACAGCGGTCACAAGCTCGTGAAGATATGCCGCGATTTGACCGCGAATTGGTTGCCGTGATAGTAGTCCCGACATGCACCACCAAGCACATCGGGTCCGGATCCGGCACAAGGTGTGGCTGGACGCCGGTGAGCAGTTTGCCGTCGGAGATGGCGGGGTGGACCTTTTACGCGCCATCGACGAGACCGGCTCCATTCGAGCAGCCGCCCGTCGGGTGGAGTGGTCTTATCGGCATGCCCTGGCGTACCTAGACAATGCCGAGGCGGCGCTCGGTCATCCACTTGTGGACCGAGCACGAGGCGGGAGCGAGCGGGGAGGGGCGCGCCTGACTCTCGCCGGGGCGACCTTTGTGCGCCGCTACGGCGCGTTCCGGCAGCGGCTCGACGCGGCCCTCATTCGGCTGTACCGCGCGACTTTCGGAACCTCGTGAGACTCGGCGGTAACGAGTACAACCGCAGCGAGGCGGCCGGGGCCTTCGGCGATCTCGGAACCCTCGTGCCGTTCGTGGTCGGCTACATCACGATCAATCGTCTCGATCCGCAGGCGGTCCTGCTTGGCTTCGGCCTCGTCGCGATCTCTACCGGGCTCTACTTCCGAACGCCGATGCCGGTGCAGCCCATGAAGGCGATCGCTACTGTCGCTGTGACCCATCCCGAGACAGTCACGCCCGCTGCGATCTTCGTTTCCGCCCTTGTGACCGGTCTCTTCTGGCTCGGCATGGGGGCGAGCGGCGCGGTGTCGTGGCTCGCCGCGTTCACCCGCCGTCCCGTCGTGCGCGGAATGGTTCTCGGCCTAGGTCTCAGCTTCATGCTCGAAGGCGTGAACCTCATGCGCGCTGGGCCAGTCCTCGCGATCTCGGGAGCGGCGTTGACGTTCCTGCTCCTCGAACGGCCACGCTTCCCCGCGATGCTCGTGCTTCTCGGGTACGGCGCGGTAGCTGCTCTGAGCCTCGATCCGACCCTGATGCAGGATCTCAGCAGTCTGGTCCCAGCCTTCCGACTCCCAACCCTGCACGTCCCGTCGATCTCTTGGGGCGACGTGCTGACCGGTGTTCTGGCGCTCGCGGTTCCCCAGGCCGCGCTGACGCTCGGCAACGCTGTGATCGCCACCGCCGAAGAGCACAACCACCTCTTCCCGGATCGACGGGTGAGCGTTCGACTGCTCGCCTTCGACCATGCCGTGATGAACCTCGTCGCGGCCCCCCTTGGTGGAGTTCCGATGTGCCGAGGCGCAGGCGGCATGGC
>QHSQ01000149.1 GCA_003221615.1 Candidatus Rokuibacteriota bacterium
CGCCGCGGCGCCGAGCACGGCGAGCGGCGCGATGACGAGCACCGGCCGCGCGCCCCACAGGATGCGCGAGAGCAGATCGCGCCCGAGATGATCGGTGCCGAGCCAGTGCGCCCTGGACGGCGTGGTGTGGGCGAGGGCGGCGATGTCGTTCGCGTTCGGCGGATAGGGCGCGATCAGCGGGGCGAGAAGCGCCAGCACGACCCACGCCAGCACGATGACGATCCCCACGGTGGCCGGCGTCGACTCCCTCAGCGCCGCGAGCTGTCGTCGCCACCGGCGCGCGAGCACGCGCGACGCCGCGGGCGACGAGGCGGACAGTGTCCCGGCGGCGACCGGCGTGCTCATGGCTCAGGCGCGGATTCGCGGATCGAGCAGCATGTAGGCGAGATCGCCCAGGATGTTGGTGACGACGGCCAGGAAGACCGCGACGAGCGCGCCCGCCTCGATCAGCGCGATGTCCTTGAACAGCGTCGCCTCGAGGATCATGCGACCGAAGCCGGGATACGCAAACACGGTCTCGACGACCACGACCCCGGCGATCAGATAGTTGATCTGCAGCATGATGATCGTGACCGGCGTGAGCATCGCGTTCCGGAGCGCGTGGCGCAGGATCACAGCGCGGAACGGGAGGCCCTTGAGCACGGCGGTGCGGATGTACGGCCGCTGCATCACCTCGACCATCGACGCGCGGATCATGCTGACGACGTAGCCCGAATCGAACAGCACGATCACCGTCACCGGCAGCACGAGCTGCGCCGCCACGGACCAGCCGCCGCCCGCGACCAGGGTGGCCGTGCCCGGCAGCCAGCCGAGCCAGACGACGAACACGCTGGCCAGGAAGACGCCGAGCGCGAACTCGGGGATCGACGCGATCACCGTGCTGAACATCAAGATCCCCCGGTCGAGCCGCGACGCCTCGCGCATGCCGGCCACGACGCCGAGCAGTGTCGACAGCGGCACGATGCACGCGAACGCGACGGCGGCCAGGAGCGCCGTGTTCGCGAGGTGTTTGAAGATCACGTCCTTGACGGGCGCCTTGAAGCGGGCGGAGTAGCCGAGATCGCCGGAGGCCAGCGCGCCCAGGTACTCGACGTAGCGCACGAGTACCGGCCGGTCCAGGCCCATCTGCTTCGTCAGCAGATCCACCTGCTCCTGGGTCGCGTAGGCGCCGAGGACCTTGCGCGCCACCGCGCCCGGGGAAAATTCGTTCAAGGTGAAGACCAGGAAGGAGACGACGAGCAAGGTCAGGAGCAGGAACAGCAGGTGCTTGACGAGGAATCGCTTCATGACGCCGCCGGCGATTTAGCCGGAGGCGGCGGGCGATCGATAGTTGCGGCGGGCGTACTCCAGATAGTCCTGGCGCAGGCGCTTGTCGTTGCCGAAGAGGATGTGCTTGGACATGTCGGGCGAGTACCGGCTGGCGGCCGGGCGGCGTCCGAGCGCCTCGGCCAGGTTGCGGACGTGATGCGGCCCGGCGCCGCAGCAGACGCCGAGGTATCGTGCGCCGAGCGCGAGCGCCTCTTTGCCGAACTCGCCGATCTCGTAGCGGTTGCACAGAAACGGGTCGAGCGCGGTCGGGAACGGGCGCCCGTCCGGGCCTGAGGCGCCGCTCGGATCGGTCAGGCTCTGGAACGTCGGCTCGGTCGGCGTCGTTCGATACGGTACCGGCAGCGCGGCGACGTGACAGGTGACCGCCGCGCGGATCTCGCGCAGCAGCGGCAGGGTCGTGGCCGGCCCTCGCGCGCAGTTCATCCCGACGACCTCGGCGCCGGCGTCCTGAAGCCGGCGGCACGTCTCGGCCGCCGTCCAGCCCTCGCGCATGCGGCCCTCGCGCGGGACCGACAGCGTGATCACCGCGGGCTGGCCCGCGCGCTTGATGGCCTCCAGCGCCAGCAACGCCTCGCCGGCGAAGGAATACGTCTCGCCGACGATGAAATCGACGCCCGCGTCGACCGCCCAGCCGATCTGCTCGTCGAAGATGCGCCGGGCCTGCTTGTGCGACTGCGCGTCGTCGGTCGCGTAGATGCTGGTGTTGCAGATGTCGCCGGCCAGCAAGGTGCCGGTCGAGCGCGCGACCTTCTTCGCGATCGCCAGCGCTGCCCGGTTGATCCTCGCGAGGTCCCTCTCGCGCCCGACGATCTTGAGCTTGGCGCGATGCGCGTAGTAGGTGAACGCTTCGACGACGTCGGAGCCGGCGTGGACGAAGTCGCGGTGAAGGCCTTCGACCAGCTGTGGGTGCTCGAGGACGACCTCGGGAACGTACGCGCCGGCCTGCAGATAGCCCCGCCGCTCGAACTCGAACAGATAGCCTTCCGCGCAGATGACCGGGCCGGCGGCGAGCCGCTCCAGCAGTCCGAGGGATTTCCGAGATGCCTTCTTGGGCGCGTTCTTGGCCGGCATGACCGGGACTATACACGAGTGTTTCGGTCCGGGCGCTCCGCTTATCCAGTCACTCCTCTGACGCCGGCGGTCAGCGTTGCGTGGGTGGCGAGATCGCCGCGCCAGAGGTAGATCGCCAGCAGCGGCGAGGCGCCGGCGCGGGTGGCGTGACGCGCGTTCGGCGCATGATGGATCAGCGCGCCGGGCGGCTCCTGCCGCCAGGGCCCGTCGTCCCGCCACCACTCGCCGTCCCGCGTCAGCGTGTAGTAGATCTCGACGGCGGGGTGCGCATGCAGCGGGTAGTGCGCGCCCGGTCCCAGCAAGAGCACGCCGAGCGCCAGGCGTGGCTCGACCACGAGCGCGGGCGGGCCGTCGACGGGCCCCGCGATGACCGCGTAGCCATAGTTGTCGAGGAACGTCGCGTCCGGCGGCCGGCGACGATAGTTCGGGTTCTGCGCCCACGACAATGACGGGCCGAGCGTCCCGAGCGCCGCGACGAGTGCGCGCGGCACATCGCTCGCCGCCCGGAGGCTCGCCTCCCAGAGCCGACACACGACCAGCCGCTCGGGGCCGGCGTCGCGCGCCGGCGCCGATGACCGTGGGTTGATCGAGCCCAGGAGCTGCGTGAACTCCCGTACGCTCGCCGCGACAGCGGCATCGCCGGCCTTCGCGGCGGCATCGCGCAGCTCGCCGTCGAGCGCGGCGAGAACGCTCTCGAGCGCCGCGCGTCGCGTGACAGGATCAGGATGCGCTATGCTGCCGTCCATGCCGCCTCGGCCCCGCGTCCACCAGCTCTCCGTCCCCAACCTGAGCGAGATCGACTTCGGCAAGCTCCGCGCCGGCCGGCTCGCGCGGCTGCAGACGATGCTGAAGCGGCACGATCTTCCGGTCGCGCTTCTCTATAACACGGCGAACATCCGCTACGCGACCGGCGTGGACGTCATGGCGGTGTGGACGGCGGGGACCTTCGCGCGCTATTGCCTCGTGCCGGCCGAGGGCGCGCCGATCCTGTTCGAGTACAAGGGCTCGATCCACGTCTCCCAGAAGGTCGTGCGCGACGTGCGCCCCGCCTACACCTGGCAGTACGGCGGCGCCGCCGCCCGCGACAAGGCCCGCGAGTGGGCGCGCTCGATCAGGTCGGCCCTGCGCGAGCTCGGGCTCGAGCGCGAGCGCCTCGCGGTCGACAAGGTCGACACCGCAGGATTCCTGGCCCTGCAGGACGAAGGGATCGCGATCACCGACGTCGGCGCCGCCACGGTCGACGCGCGCGAGGTCAAGACACCGGAAGAGGTCGCGCTGTTCGCGATCAACGGCGGGATCGGCGACGCCATGCTCGCCGAGTTCGAGGCGGCCATCCGCCCGGGCATCCGCGAATACGAGCTCTGGGCCGTGCTGAGCGATGCGCTGCTGCGCCGCCACGGGGAGGGACTGTTCACGCGGCTGGTGGCGTCGGGGACCAACACCAACCCCTGGCTGACCGAGGCGCACGACAAGGTCGTCATGCCGGGCGACCTCGTGGGCGTCGACACCGACGCGAACGGCTACGAGGGTTACGTCATCGACGTCTCGCGCACGTTCCTGTGCGGCGACACGCCGTCACCCGAGCAGAAAGAGGCGTACCGGGTCGCGTACGACAGCGTCATGGGCATGCTCGATCTCGTACGGCCTGGCATGACGTTCCAGGAGTTCGCGGACAAGGCGCCGCGTCTGCCGGCGGCGTACGCGGCGCAACGCTACCCGACGATGGTTCATCAGGCGGGGCTCGAGGACGAGGGGCCCGGCATCCCCTACCCCGACGACGATCGCGGTCCGCGACGCATCATGCCCGAGCGCGAGCTCAAGGAGAACATGGTGCTGTGCCTGGAGTGCTACGCGGGCAAGCCGGGCGCGCCCTTCGGCGTCAAGCTCGAGGACCAGGTGCTGGTCACCGCGGAGGGCGCGCGGCTCATCTGCACGTACCCCTTCGACGCGAAGCTGCTCGACTGATCACGGTCTCTCCCGCGTCGCTTCGCGCAACGCGAGCTACTTGCGCGAGCGATGGCCTTCGTCTCGAATCGCGATCGCCACGCTGCGCCAGTACGCGTGCTCGGCACTGTCGGGCGCGTACGCATCGGCATTCGCCAGCGCGGCCCCCCAGGCCGGGCCCTGGCCGAGCTGCGCGATGAGCAGGCTCGCCATGACTTGTGCCGTGTCCGCCTGGGCGCCGCTCGGCGTTCTGTCAGCAGGCCGCGTCGCGTTCTGTCCCCGCCTCGGCGCCACCGGCGACGATGGCGGCGGCGCCGATGGTGGCGCGAGGCCTGATGCAATTTCCGGAGAAGCGATTGCGCCGCGCTGTAGCCCGAGCGGGTCCGCAACGAGCCCGCCGCCGATCACACCCATCACGCTCGGCGGCGTCGCTTGCTCTGGCGCGGTCGCGCCCGTCGGCGGCGTGATCACCGCCCGGGCCGCAGAGCTCTCACGCCAGGCGGCGATGATCCGCTGCCAGCCCGGGCTCGCGATGACAACTCCAGAGATCACACCGAGTCCGGTCGCGACGACGCCGATCGCGGCCGCGATCTCACGTCGCCTCGCCGGGGGAGGCTTGTGTCGTGGACGACCGACGCGATCGGAGCCGATGGCGGCCCGGGGCCAGAGCCAAGGCAAGACGCAACCACATTCGTCGCAGAACTTGGCGCCGGGGCCGTTCTGGCGCTGGCATTGAGGACAACCCATAGAACACCTCTCCCGCGTCGACAGGTCCATTGGTCGAGGAGCGCGCCAACTCTAGCTCCTCGCGAGGAGGCTGGTCAACGGTTGCGGCGAAGAGAGACGACGTCGTCAGTGCTTCGTGGCTCTGGCGCCGCCCGACCACGCCGCGCGGATCTGCTGCCGGGCGACCGGGATCTCCCGACCAGGAATGAGCAACCGACACTCCACGGCCCTGAGCATTCCCTCGGAGACCTTCGGCGAAACCGCGTACGTCGCGATGGTCTTGTTCGCGACGGTGTCCGTACGAGTCAGCGCGATCGTCCGTCGGTTGCCGTCGCACGTGATGTCCGCGGTCGGATAGACGGGCCCGCCGCGGTCCGTCAGCTGGACGTAGCGATGGCTTCCCCCGGCATCGACGCCCAGGACAACATGCGGGCCGACAGCCGGGGTCGCGCTGGCTGCGAAGGCCTCAGAAGAGACGACCGGCGCGACACTGAGCACGAGAAGCACGACGAGACCCTTCATCGCGGACTCCAAGAGGCATGCCGATAGACAACCTATCGCTCTATCCACTGTGGCCGAGGACGACGAGCGAGACCAAGGACCAACGTCCTCCCGTCGGCGACTTTTCGCCCGATTCGCTCGGGCATTCGGCCGCACTCACGAGTCCGCCCAGGCTGAAATTCGCGAAATCACGCGCTTTCAACCCGTGGCACGCGCGCTGCTTTCCGGTGTCCCTCGACGACGGTCTTCCGGTGCTCGCGAACGATGAAAGGGGGACGCCGTGGAGGCTCGCAGAAAGGCGCTGATCGGAATCGGCCTCGGGCTGTACCTGGTGGGGTTCGGGATGCTCGCGGGGGTGGCGGTCGAACGGATGCGCTTCGACCACAAGCGCGCCGACGTGCTCGATCGCTATGACGAAGCGCTCCGCGAGTGGCACGCGTTCCGGATGGAGCTGGAGCGGATTGTTGACCAGCATCCCGAGCCGTGACGGCGGCCGTTCACGACCAACATATAGTGCCTCCATATATAGTGCCTCCATTCGGTCTGTCGACGACCCAGTCGTGCACACCGAGGGCGTGTTGACCCCCCTGACGTAGAGGACTAAGCTCGGCGCATCGCGTCGACCCTCACGAAGCCTGATGTCGGGAGGCAGCAGCGTGAAGTGTCCTCGGTGCCAGCACGAGAACTCGTCCGCCATGAAGTTCTGCGGCGAATGCGGAGCCCGCCTGGTGGCCGTATGCGCCGCGTGCGGGGCATCCAGCGCACCCACGCAGAAATTCTGTGGCGATTGCGGGGCGCCGCTCACGCAGACCGGCTCGACGGCGAAATTCGCGTCTCCCGAGATCTACACGCCCAAGCACCTCGCCGAAAAAATTCTCATCTCCAAGAACGCCCTGGAAGGCGAGCGCAAGCAGGTGACGGTGCTGTTCGCCGATCTGAAGGGCTCGATGGAGCTCTTGGCCGAGCGCGACCCCGAGGAAGCGCGTCGGATTCTCGATCCCGTGCTCGAGCACATGATGGAGGCCGTCCACCGCTACGAAGGCACGGTCAATCAGGTGATGGGCGACGGGATCATGGCGCTGTTCGGCGCCCCGCTGGCTCACGAGGACCACGCGGTGCGCGCCTGCTACGCGGCCCTCGACATGCAGACGGCGCTTCGTCGCTACTCGGACGAGGTGCGCCGCGCCCATGGCCTCAAGGTCCAGATTCGCATCGGGCTCAATTCCGGCGACGTCGTCGTGAGGGCCATCGGCAGCGACCTCCACATGGACTACACGGCGGTCGGGCAGACCACGCATCTGGCCGCGCGGATGGAGCAGCTCGCCGATCCCGGCACGATTCTGATCACCGGCGAAACGTTGCGGCTCGCGGAAGGTCACATCGAAGTCAAGCCTCTCGGGCCGGTCCCCGTCAAGGGCCTGAACGCGCCGGTGGAAGTCTACGCGATCGTGACGGCGGGTCCGCAACGCTCGCGACTTCATGCCGCGGCCGCGCGAGGCCTCACGCGCTTCGTGGGACGCGAGACTGAGTTGGAGCAGCTGCGCTCGGCGCTGGGACGCGCGGAGACCGGCCACGGCCAGGTGGTGGCCGTCGTCGGCGAGCCCGGCGTCGGGAAGTCGCGACTCGTATGGGAGATCACGCATTCCTACCGGATTCACGGCTGGCAGATCGTCCAGGCCAGCTCCGTGTCGTACGGTAAAGCTACCCTGTACTTGCCGGTCGTCAATCTGCTCAGGAGCTACTTCAAGATTCAAGAGCAGGACGACGAGCGGGAGGTCCGCGAGAAGATCATCGGCAAGCTTCTGGCTCTTGACGAGACACTCAGACCCACGCTGCCGGCCTTCCTCGGGCTCCTAGATTTCCCGGTCGAGGATTCGCAGTGGCTGACGCTCGACCCGCCGCAGCGGCGCCAGCAGACGCTGGAGGCGGTGAGGCGCCTGTTCATGCGGGAAAGTCAGGTGCAGCCGCTCTTGATGATATTCGAGGATCTGCACTGGATCGACGCCGAGACCCAGGCGGTCCTCGACGGTCTCGTGGAGAGCCTGCCCACCGCCCGCGCTCTGCTCCTGGTGAATTTTCGTCCCGAGTACCAGGACGAGTGGGGGAGCAAGACGTATTACACGCGCCTGCGCCTGGATCCCTTGCCACAGAACAGCGCCGAGGAGCTCCTGAACGCGCTCCTGGGACCTGATCTAGAGCTTCAGCCGCTGGCCGGCCATCTCATCAAGCGCACGCAGGGCAACCCGTTCTTCCTGGAAGAAAGCGTGCGCACGCTCGCGGAGACCGGCGTGCTTGCCGGCGCGCCGGGTGCCCATCGGATGGCCAAGCCCTTCCACGAGACACTGATGCCCCAGACCGTCCAGGCAGTGCTGGCCGCGCGCATCGATCGGCTTCCGGCCGAGGAGAAGCGGCTCCTACAAACCGCGTCCGTCATCGGAACCGACGTGCCGTTCTCGCTACTCCAGGCGGTGGCCGAGCTGCCCGACGATGTCTTGCGGCGCTGTCTCGCCCATCTTCAGGCGGGCGAGTTCCTGTACGAGATCCTCTACGAGACGAGCCTGTTCCCGAGCGTCGAATACATGTTCAAGCACGCGCTGACCCACGAGGTGGCCTACACGAGCCTCGTTCAGGAGCGACGGCGCGTGCTGCACGGCCGGATCGTCCACGCATTCGAGGCGCTCTACCCGGATCGCCTCGGACAGCACGTCGAGCGGGTCGCCCACCATGCGTTGCGGGGTCGGCTCTGGGATCGGGCGGTGCGCTATCTGACGGAGAGCGGCGTCAAGGCGGCGGCGCGCTCCGCTCATCGAGAGGCGATCGAATACTTCGAGCAGGCGCTCGAGACGATCGGCCAGCTTCCGAAGACTCGATCGACGCTCGAGAGAGCCCTCGACATCCGGATCGCGCTCGGACCGAGCCTCATCGCGCTGGTGGGTGGACCGGCACCCGAGGTCGAGCAGTCATATCGAGAGGCGCATGATCTGTGCGACCGCCTGGACGACACGGCGCGACGTTTCCCGGTCTTGTGGGGGCTGTGGTACACGGCCTTCGCCCAGGGGCGATACGCGACAGCTTCCGAGCGGGGGGAGCGGCTGTTGGAGCTCGCCGAGGGCGGGAAGGATCCCAACCAGCTGCTGGCGGCTCACCACGCGCTGTGGGCCACGTTCAATGCCATGGGGAAGCCGGCGGTCACGCTCACGCATCTGGAGCAGGCTCTGAAACTGTACGACCGTAACCAGCACCACCAACAGGTGCAGGAGTACGGTGGGCACGACGCGGGAGCCTGCTGTCACTCGAACCTCGGCCTCACGTGGTGGCTGCTGGGCTACCCGGACAAAGCTCGCGGTCACATCGACGCCGCCATGAGCTTGGCGACGCAGTTCTCGCACCCCCTGACCACCGTGATCACGCTCGGCTACGGCTCACTCGTGCATTGGCTTCGCGCGGACCACGACGCCGCCGCTCAGACCGCGGAGGCGGTCGCAGCATTGTGTAGTGAGAAGGGCCTGCCCGGATACAGCCTGGACGGCGAAGTCCTTCTGGCCTGCGCCAAGGTTGAGCGAGGCGGAGGCCCTGACGTCCTCGACGCGCTCTATCAGCGGCTCGTCGCCGCGCGACGCGTGCGGGCAGCCTCGCGCCACACATCGTGCGCCTGTCTGCTCGCCGAGGCCTACGGCCGCGTGGGGCGCCCTGACAAGGGTCTCGACGTCCTGGCCTCGCTGGGCGAGGAGCAGCGCGAGACCTACTTCGCTCCAGAGGTCCATCGCCTCGAAGGCGAGCTCACGCTTCAGGCGAATGGCCAGGCTCGGAGCGAGGCAGAACGAAAGTTCCGGTATGCCATCGACCTCACCCGGCGCCGGAAAGAGATGTCGCTCGAGCTGCGGGCGGCGATGAGTCTTGCCCGTCTCCTCGAGGCCGACCGCACGAGGCGCACCGAGGGACGCGCGATTCTGGCGGACATCTACGAGCGCTTCACCGAAGGCTTCGACACCGGGGATCTGCGCGCGGCGAAATCGCTCCTCGAGAAGCTGGCCTGCCCCCCACCACTTTTAGGGGATCCCTTTTAGGGATCTTGACTCGGCCTGGTCACTGCTCTAGGCTGCCCCCGTCGCACGGTGCCCAAACTTCCCAGCACACCACATTGACGGGGGGAGATCTCGATGGCCAGAGGGAGAACCGGACGTAGAAGGAGTGGAACGAAGGCACGTCGGATTTCGTTCACGGTCTCGACGAAGATCCGGCGGGCGCTCGCCAAAGCCAGGACCGTCGTGAACACGGCCGTCGTCGTCGGTGAAGTGCAGGATGGAAAGCTCAAGATCAACCGCAAGCGGCTCGCGACGGTCACCGGGCGACGGCGCAAGAAGCGCCTCGAAGCCGCGCCGCCCCAGATCGTGTTCGTAGCGCTGAACGCGCCGTTCAAGACGAAGGCGCTGACCGGCTCACTCTAAAGACGGGCCGGGCCCTCGCGCGTCTGGGTGTTTGGGGGCGCCGTGTCGCAGCGGGACGAGAAGAATGCACATCGTGGCCGAACTGACCCTGAAGGCTCTCAAGCCTCATGGTGCAGACGCATGGCGACACTATCGTCAGGCGCTGACCACGGCTTGCAAGAAGTCGCCTCCACCCTTCGGCAGCAAAGCGTACGGAGACATCTACCGGGACGCCGCCGGCGATCCGTACTGGATGGCCATGTCGCTCCTGGCCAACGCGCAGCGCGAGGGCGAGGGGGCGGGGCAGCTCTGGGATCTCGCATCGTGCACCACGAACGATCCCATCGCGTCACAGGTCAGACAGCACGCCATCGACGAGTCCGGTCACTCTCGCGCATACATCGCGTTGCTCGATCTGGCGTTCCCCGGCGTGGTTGAAAAAACTCTCCACGCGCAGCTCGCCTCCTTGTCGCCCGGCTATACGCGCGAGAGCCCGCGAGAGCCCCACGGCCGCTCGCCGTTCGCTCGCCCGATCACGCTCGACGATCTCATCCAGATGAACATCGCGGAGATCCGCACGCTGATCCACCACATGCTCCAACGGCCGATGCTGGTCGGTCACTGCGCCGCGGAGCGGCATCATCGGCTGATCAGCATTCTCGACGCCCTGCTGTCCGACGAGACTCGCCACATCGCCTACACCGGAGCGTTGATCGAGACGTTCGCGCGGAACGGCGAAGCGCCGACGGTGACGGGACTCGTGCAGGAGCGTCTGGTCGACTTCAACGAGATCACCCGGCACGAGCTGAGACAAAGCGTCTTCGTGTCCGTATGAGGTGACCCCCACCCACCGCGTGACCATCGAAGGCGTCAGGCGATGGGCTCGCGCGCGTCGAATCGGTCGAGCCACGTTCGCCTGTGCCTACGACGGCGCGTTTCTGATCGCGGTATCGCGACTCCTCGAGGCGGTCTACCGGGAGCACTACGCGCCGAATTCCGCCCTGCGGCGCGACGCCGCCGGGCGGTGGTTCGTCGACCTCGGCCGACGGCCCATGCTCCGGGCGCCGCTGGCCGATCCCCTCACCTTTCGACACTTCGAGGTGACGAGCTTCCCGTGGACGATCGGCGGCGGGGAAAAGCGGCCCATGCGCACACCCCAGACCTTCCTCGGCGCGCTTCGGCGGTGCCTGCGCGCCGCGGACATGAGACGCCATTTCGGGCGACTAGCCGCGGACTTCAAGAACAGTTTCGCAAATCTCGTGTTGAATCGCCTGCTCGCTCAGCAACTCGGCGCCGACGCGCGGGCGATCGAGCCCGTGTATCAGGGCCACACGCACTATCCGTTTCCCGGGCTCCGCATCGGACCGTCGGTGACGGACGTCGTCGAATGCTCCAACCTCTGTCGCGAGACGATCGCGCTGCCGATGGTCGCTGTGCGACCCGGGCGCTTTGCCTCGACGGTCTTCGACGACGACCGAGCCTGCTTCCGCGCATGGGCCGGTTCGCGCGCACGGAACACCGGCCTGGTGATCCCCCTGCACCCATGGCAGCTCAAGCTCTCACCCATCGTGAGTGAGCTGCTGCAAAAACGATGGATCGAGATGCTCGACGATCAGCTCGAGGCTGTGCCCCTGGCGTCCCAGCGGACGTGTCGCATCGTTGGGACCGGCTTCGACCTGAAGCTGCCGATCGCCGCGACCCTGACCAGCCAGGAACGCTTGCTCTATTCGCTCAACCGCGGAAACGCGCCGATCTTCTCGGCGCTCGCCCGCATCCTCCGCGAGGCGAGCTCGGAGCGCACGCTCGACTTTCAGTACGACGTGGCGTCCCTCGCCCACGCCGAGCCGAGCATCGGGACTCATCTCTCAGCCATCGTCCGCGCTCCCGTCGCGCGGCGCGCGGGTGAAGTCATCGTCCCGGCGTTGAACCTCTGGTCCGGGCCGCTCCAGGCCCGCACGCTGCTGAGCTTCGCCCGCGCCGAGCAAGCGCGCGACTTCTTCCGCGCCTACTGCCGCGTTCTCATGCGAGGACCGATCACCTTCTACGCCCGGTGGGGAATGGCCTTCGAGCCGCACCTGCAGAACGTGTACGTCGCTCTCCGCGACGGGCTCCCCTCGCGCATCGTCCTGCGTGACCTGGACAGCACCATCCTCGAGCCCGGGCGAATCCGGCCGGTGCTCCGAGCGGCTCGCCTTCAGCTGGCGCCGGGGACGTGGCGGCAGATGCCCGCGTTCGAGATCGGAGGCCGGCGACTGGCCCATGCCATGGTGCACGGGCACCTGCGCGAGGTGATGTCCTATCTCGTTCGCGACGCACAGGCTGACCCGGCGCGACTCGCCGCTGTCCTGGACGAGACCTGGGGCGAGTTGCTGGCCTCAGACGCCTCGTCGTCCTACCGTCGGCTCGTACGAGACCTGCGGGCGCAGTCCGACACCGTGACCGCTATGCTCCGGATGCGGCTAACCAGGTCGGCGCGGCTCACGTTCGTTTGAAGGGTTCGCGTCAGTCGCCAGACGCGCGAGCACAATTGCGCGCGCCGCGGTAACATCGTGCGACCCACACGTTCGCCCGCTGCCGCCACCGCCGCCGGGCCCGCTCGGCGCCATCCTCCCACCGCCGCCCGGTGCTCCAAAGGACCCAGCCGTGCGCGCCCGGGAGCTGATCGAGCTGATGTCGACGTCACTGGTTCAGGACCAAGGCCGGCTTGAATGCGCGGAGACTCCGGGCCGGCGACTCGCAGCCCGACGTCGGATGGCTCATCCGCGGAATATTCACGCAGGTCGACGAGGGCAATCAGCTTCACCGCGCGGTGATCGGCTTCGGCGCCGGTCAGACCGAGCTCCAGCTCGTCGTCGCGATCGACGACCTCGCCCAGGGCACTCCCAAGCCGTTCTACGAGCTCGACACGAGCGCGACGAGCGGCAAGGCGCCCGGCGCCGTCATCACGCTGAATCCCTACGTCGCGATCGCGAAATTTGCGCTCTCGAGCCGAGATCTCGAGCAGAACGTGAAGCAGGCGGCAGCCAAGATCGCGGCCGACGGCGCCTCACGGGTGTCGAGCGTCGGCGGCCCCTCGCGGTAAGTCTCTTAGGCCGACGGCGCCTCCGGCTTTTCGAAGAGCGCCAGGCTCTCCATGGCGAGCCCGTAGCCGAGGAGGTCGTGCATCTGCCGGCGCAAGTACTCGGTGAAGAGCAGCCGTGTATAGCGGAGCAGCAGGGTCGGCTTGCGCACCAGATCCTCGGCGAGCTCCCAGGCGCGGGCCAGGAGCTTGTCGGCCGGAAGCACTTCCGCGACGAGCCCGAGTCGTAGCGCGTCGGCGGCGTCGAGCGTCTGCCCCGTCAAGAGGAAGTAGCGCCCGCGGTTCATGCCGAGAAGAAGCGGATAGACGATGTGCATCCCGTCGCCCGGCACGACGTCCGACGTGAAATGCGCCGAATCCTGAAACTGCGCGGTCTCGGCGGCGAGCACGATGTCGCACAGCAAGGGAATCTCGGAGTGCCGCCACGCCGGGCCGTTGATCGCGCTGATCACCGGGACCTCGATGTTCAGGAGGTTCATCAGGAGATGACGACCCTCCCAGTGGATGCGATCGATCCGCTCGATCGACGGGCGCGCGGGGAAGGACGACGTCCCGGGGGTCGCGCGAGGTCCCGAGAACTCGTGGCCCGTCCCGGTCAGGATGACGACCCGGTTCTCGCGATCCGCGCCGATGTCGTGAAACGCCTCGGGCAATTCGCCGTGCGGCAAGAACCCCCAGCGAAGCGACTGGCCGTCGGTGTGCAGCGTGACCTGGAGCACTCCGTTTCGCCGCTCCATGCGCGCGCTCTTGTACTTGGTCGCGTATTCACCGAATGAGCTCATCTCGATCTCAGTTCCTCCTGAGCTGTACCTCTTCGAGCGGCGCGGACCACGGGTAAGGATTGATCAACATCAGCGCCGGCTCCTCGACCCGTGGGCCCACCCCGCTCGGCCAGACGTAGTCCCAGATCGGCCCGAACCTCACCCGCTCGTGCAGGAGCTGCTGGATCTGATGGAGCAGTGCCTCGCGTTTGCGGCGATCGCTCACGAGGGCTTGTTCCTTGTACAGCGCGTCGATGTCGGGGTAGCCGCCGTAGGCATAGGTCCCGTTGCTCGGGACGTGCTCCGACATCCGAGAGGCGGCGTTGCCGTAGGCCGCAGTGGCGCAGACACAGAGCCCGCGCAGCTTCTTGGCCTGAAGCGCCGAGGTGTATGCGGCGCGCTCCATCGGCCGCATCTTCAGCTTGATCCCGACCGCGCCGAGATATCCCACGATCGATTCGCCCATCGAGAAATACGGTGGAAGCTGGTGGAGCTCCCCGCCGTCGAAGCCCTTGGGATAGCCGGCCTCGGCCAGCAGCTGTCTGGCCTTCCCAGGGTCGTAGGGGTACGGCTCGATGGGCAGCGCGAACTCGAAGTTGCGCGGAACGATGCTCCCCGCCGGCTTCGACGCCCCGAGGGTCTCGGCCTCGCTTAGCGCCCGGCGATCGATGGCGTAGTTCGCGGCGAGCCGCACCCGCCGGTCGGCCCACGGGGACTTCGGATCCCACTGATCGAGGAAATCCAGGAAGAACGCCGCGATCCCTCCGGAGAAGGCGAGCTTCAGCGTGGGATCGCGCTTCACTTCCTGAGCCTGCGGCGCGTCGAGCAAGTACGCCACGTCGACCTCGCCCCGCTTCAGCATCGCCGCCCGCGTGATCGAATCCGGGACACTCTTGAACACGAGCCGCTTCACCGAGGGCACCTTGCGCCAGTACCCCTCGAACGCTTCCATGACCAGCTCGACGCCGGGCGCGTGGCTCACGAACCGGTAGGGCCCGAGACCGATCGGCTGCTTCTTGAAGCCGTCGTCGCCCACTCGCTCGACGTACTTCTTCGGCACCACCCAGCTCGCGCCGCTGACGAGCGTGCCATAGAACGTCATGAAGTCGGGCCAGGCCTCGTGCAGCTGGAAGCGCACGCGGTACGGATCGACGATCGTGACCTCCCGCACCTTGTCGTGCAGGACCTTCGATCCCTTGGCGCGATGGAAGCTGAACTTCACGTCCTCGGCGGTGAACGCATCGCCGTTGTGGAACTTGAGCCCCTCACGCAGCTTGAACTCGTAGACTCGCTGATCCGCGCTCACCGTCCAGGATTCGGCCAGGCTCGGCGTCATGAGATTGCCGGGCATGGGTTTCACGAGCGCGTCGTGGATCGCGTAGAGGACCCAGAACGCCGTGAGCCCCTGGAACTCGCCGGGGTCGAACCACACGGGCGACAAGGTCACGTACAGTGCCCACCGCATCTCCCCTTCCGGCTTTGGCGGAGAAGCCGACCTGGGTTGGGCACCCGCTTGTCCGCAGGGAACAATCGTGAGCAGAGCGACAGCTGCCGCCACCACGGACCACCGCGAGAGTCTCCGTGTCAGAGTCATCGTCGTCTCCACACCCAGAGGGCGACTCGGTCGGGCCGGTTGGCCGGACCATAGCCCCGCGGGGTAGTCGAGTCAATGACCGGGAGCCGGACTCGCGGCTCGGCGCGCCGTCTGATCCCCGTCATCTCGACCTCCTCCGCCTCGCAGGGCGTGCGCGTGACAAGAACAAACCAGGGCAACGTGGCGGACCGGCTCTGGAACAGCGCGGTGAGCGACGATCCGCACGTCGCTCACACGGAAAACCCGGCTCCTCAGACGCCGTAGAACACGCAGAACTCCGACACCGGGGCCTCGACGGTGAGCACCGGCAACGGGAAACACTGGTCGAGGCCCTCCAGGCTCGACTGGCGCCGAAGCCGCTCGCGAAGCCGGCGCGCCATGTCCTCCTTGATCTCGCCGTGACGGTCCACGAATTGGCCCCACAGGGGCATATGCTGAAATCGGTCGGGCAGTACACGCGCTGTCGCGAGATACGACTTCGGAAACAGACGACGGTACGCATCGAGATTGTAGAGCCACGAGGCTCCCACCACCCGGACAGACTCTCCCTCGGTGCCTTTGAGGTGCGCGAAGAGCGCCGCGAGATCCGCCAGCCGCCGACCTCGGCGCTCGATCCCGAGAGACGAAGACCCGTCCGTTTCGGCGTTCTCGAAGTGAAGACGAAGGCGATCGTCGCGCAGCCGCGAGTATGAGAAGCAGCCAGAAGTCGCGACGACCGGCGGTGACGCCGGACCGCATGGTCGCGTCATGTAGAAGCGATACGTCCACGCCTGGCCATCACCCGCGTCGCGCAACCCGGCCAGATATTCCCGCCAGCCCGGGTGGGCTCGGTCGAAGTCACGGCCCAGGCCAAATCGAATATAGAAATTGGTGTACTTCAACAATGCATCGGCGAGTGGCAGCCCGGAGAGGGCGGCGGCCTTCTGGGCGAACTGGAACTGGAGGTCGAAGAACGCCTTGGCGTAGATCACTTCGCTCCTCCACCGCGCGTCAGGTCGCGGTCAGGCGCGGCCCCAGAGCTGCCGGGTGGCGAGTCGGGCGCCCTCGGCCATCGCGGCGAACTTCAGCCACGCCACGCTCGCATGGGTGTCGTTGAACCGCGCCGCGGAGGCGGCAAATCCACAATCGGCGCCGGCGATCACGTTCTCACGCCCGACGATTCTCGCGTACCGGACGATCCGCTCGGCGATCAGCGCGGGGTGCTCGATCAGGTTGGTCGTGTGGCTGATGACGCCGGGAATGAGGATCTTGCCGTCGGCCGGCCGGAACTCCTCGAAGACGTGGTACTCGTGCTCGTGCCGCGGGTTGGCCGCCTCGAAGGAATAGGCGCCCGTGTTGATCCGGTAGATGATGTCGACGAGGTCCTTCAATTCCATGTCGTAGATCCGCGGGCCGACGTCGATGCTGTAGCAGGTGTGGAAGCGAACCTTCTCGAGCGGAATGTCGCGCAGCGAGTAGTTGATCGCCTCCACGCGCCGAGCGGCCCACTTCCGGCAGTCCGCGATGCTGAGGTCGGGGTTCATCATGTACTGGGTGACGAGGCGCGGGTCGTCGATCTGCAGCACGAAGCCCGCGTCGACGATGGCCCGGTACTCTTCGCGAAGCGCGTCGGCGAGGGCCTGCTCGTACTCTTCCTCGGTTCGGTAGTGCTCGTTCTCGAGGGTGGCGAAGATGTAGGAGGGCGCGATGGCCGGCATGAACACTTCTTCGTGGGGCAAGCCCTTCAGCGCGGTCTTGATGCGCTCGATGTCAGCCTGAACCGCCGCGTGTCCCTTGTAGCGGACGGGTCCGACGCAGACGTCGACGCCGAACTGGCGGCCGCCACCGCGGCCGCCCGCCCACTCCGCGATCCGCTCGGACCACGCATAGTAGTCGGGGAACGCCCGATAGTCCCGGCTCGCGTTCCGCGGGTTACCTTCCAGTCCCGCCGGAGCCGGCTTGCGGGCGAAACCGTCGAAGCGCTCGACGATGTAGCCGAAGAAGCTCGCCTTGCCCTGCTCCCCGTCGGTGACGACGTCGACGCCCGCCTCGACCTGCTTGCGAACGACGTCCGTCACGGCGTCGCGGACCAGCTTTGTGTAAGTCTCCCGGTCGTACGGCTGGCCGCGTTCCATCGATCGAAGGATCGGGATGAGGGCCTCCGGCCGCGCCACGCTGCCAACGTGAGTGCTCAGGATCCGCTCCGTACTGCGCTTCATCGCTCCCTCCTCAGAAAATATCGAACTTCGACTCGCGCCTGATGCCGGCTCGCGGCCCGCCGCTGGAAGCGTGCCGTGCCGCCCACCGCGAGCTCCCTGGGCCCGGCGGGACCCGCCCGTCGCCGACGAAGAATGGAAGGTGCGCGAGCAGTCGATGGGGGAGCGGGCGTCGAAGCATCTGGCGCTTGTCTATCAGGCAAGCCGCCGAGACGTCAAGCGCTGAAGACACGACGAGCGTCGAGACGGCTCGACGCTCGTGCGTGCTCGGATCGGAGGACTACTTCTTGTCCTTGATCGCCGCTTTGACCTTGGCCGCGATGTCAGGTGGAATCGACGTCATCTTGTGCGCCGTCTTGGCGTGCTCCGCGCCCTTGGCCATCACCTCGGTCTCGTCCTTGCCTTCGATCACCGCATTGCAGCCAGGCATCAAGTCGCCACACCGAAGCACCTTTGCCATCTCGAACTCCTTTCTCCCGTGCCGCCTCTTTTGCGGCCCAGCATACCGGCAACGTCGCCACGGTCGTTTCGCGTGACGACACCGACAAGACGAGTGTCCGCGTCGCCCGCCGAGCCGTCAAGCTGAAGACTTTGCCGCGCGCGACTCACGGCCAGAGCAGTCGCCGGAGCGCCCCGGGCGTGAGAGGCATGTTCTCGACGCGGACTCGCGAGCCGGTCAGCGCGTCCTCGACCGCGGAGGCGATGATCGCGGCGACCGGAAGCGAGCCGGATTCGCCGACCCCCTTCACGCCGAGAGGGTTCAGGGGCGACGGCGTCTCGAGGTGGTCGATCGCGAGCGGCGGGATGTCGTCGCTTCGCGGCAGCGCGTAGTCCATGAAGGTGGCGCCGAGCGGCTGGCCGGCGGCGTCGTACTGGATCTCCTCGAACAGCGCGCTGCCGATGCCGAGGGCGACCGCGCCGTGGATCTGGCCCTCCACGATGGTGGGGTTGATCAACCGGCCGCTGTCGTGACTCACCCAGTAGCCGAGCACGCGTACGCGCGGCGCTTCTCGATCGACCTCGACCAGCGCGACGTGGGCGCCGCTCGAGTAGGCGATGTCCAGCGGCTGAAAGAAGTGCGTCGCCTCGAGCCCGGGCGCGACGCCTTCTCCCGCCGAGGCCGTCGCCGCCACCGACGCGAGGCGACCGAGCTCGATCCGACGCTCGGGGCGGGCGCGCTCGGCGAATATCTTGCCGTGCTGCTGGATCTCGTCCTCCGCGACGCCGAGGGCGTGCGCGGCGAGACGCACGGCCTTCGCGTGCAGCTCGCGCGATGCCAGCGCAACGGCGCTGCCGCCCACGACCGCGGCACGGCTGGCGAACGTGCCGATGCCCTGGCTGATCCCCATGGTGTCACCGCCGACCACCGAGACATCTTCCGGCGTGACGCCGAGCTCGCCCGCGGCGACCTGGGCGAGCGTCGTCTCCAGCCCCTGCCCTTGTGAGGGCACGCCGGTGAAGACGGTGATACGACCGGCCGCGTCGGCGCGAACGGTCGCGCCCTCGAAGGGGCCCACGCCGGTCAACTCGACGTAGCACGCGACACCGAGGCCGAGCAGCCGACCGTCCTCACGGGCGCGCAGGCACTCCTTCGAGAGGCGCCCGTAATCCGCCATCTCGAGCGCGTGGCGGAGCACGGCCGGATAGTCGCCGCTGTCGTAGACGACGTTGCCGGAGCCGCGATAGTTCGGCAGGCCGACGTCGTGCGGCATGTCGGACGGCTGCACGAGGTTGGTGAAACGCACGGCCGCGCGATCGCGGCCGGTCTCGCGGGCGATCAGGTCCATGACTCGCTCGATGACGAACACGGCCTGGGGCTGGCCGGCGCCGCGGTACGGCGTCACCGGAACGCGATGGGTGTAGACGCTGTCGAAGGTGACGTCCAGGGCGGCGATCCGGTACGGACCAGCCAGCATCGAGGCGCTCAGGAGCGGCACCACCAGACCGCGCGGGGTGTAGGCGCCGGTGTCGTGCACGAAGCGGTCACGCAGCGCGAGCAGGCGACCGTCGTCGTCGAAGCCGACCTCCACGGTGTGGACCTGCGTGCGCTCCTGCGTGGCCGTCAGCATGTGCTCGTGGCGATCCTCGAGCCACCGCACCGGACGGCCCAGACGCAGCGCCAGCAAGGGGATCAGCACGTCTTCGGGATAGACGATCAGCTTGGCGCCGAAGCCGCCGCCGACGTCCGGCGCCAGCACGCGCACGCGATGCGGCTCGAGCGCGAGCAGGTCGCAGATGAACTGGCGCACCTGGTGGGGGACCTGGGACGACGCCCACACCGTCAGGAGCCCGGCCATCGCGTTGTACTCGGCGACGAGCCCTCGCGTCTCCATGGGCTGGCCACCGGCGCGGCCGATGCTCAAGGTCAGGCTCGCCCGGCGCGGTGCCGCCTTCAGCGCGGCCGTGACGTCGCCGCGCGAGAGTCTCACGCGGCCCGCGAGGTTGTCGGGGATGTCGTCGTGCACGCGCGCCGCCCCCGGAGCCGTCGGCTCCTGCGCCGAAGGCAGCGGCTCCCAGGCGACGTCGATCAGCGCGCGCGCATCCTCCGCGGCGTCGCGAGTCTCGGCGACCACGACCGCGACAGCTTCGCCGACGAAGCGCGCGCGGTCGCCGGCGAGGAGGGAGAAGTTCTTGCCGGAGAGCGCCGCGTGGGGCGGCACGATCGGCAGTGGGCGCACGGCGTCGTTCAGATCGGCGAACGTCACCACGCCCACCACGCCGGGCGCCTTCGACGCGCGCTCGGCGTCGATCGCGCCGATGCGGGCGTGGGCGTGTGGGCTGCGGAGGATGGCGGCGTGGAGCATGCCCGGCAGCGCGATGTCGCCGGCGTAGCGCCCACGGCCCTGCACGAGACGCGGGTCCTCCTTGCGGAGGAGCCGGTCGCCGACGAACTTCACCGGATCGCTAGACCTTGCCCAGGCGCGGATGGTCGAACATCGGAATGCTGACGCCCCACGGCGCCATCCGCTTGCGGATCTTCTTCAAGAAGTCGGGAAAGACCCGCATCTCGTCCTCGGGCGTGTTGCCCCCCAGGCCCGCCTCGCAGGAGATGCGATCGGCGTCGATCTCGGCCGGCGTGGCGCTGCCGCCCTCGATCGCCAGCCAGAGGTTGCGGTAGCCGCGGAACTCGACGTTCTCGATCATCGTGATGACGGCGGCCTCGATGTTACGCACGGTCTCGGGTGTGAACGACGGGGCCCACGCGTCCAGGCACTGCCAGCCGAAGGCGATGTGGCGGACCTCGTCGCGCAGGATCAGCTCCATCAGCCGGCGTACGGCCGGGTTGGTCGCCTTGTGAACAGTGGCCTTGAACACGTCGATGAGGATCTCTTCGGCCGCGCAGACGAGGCTCGCGAAGATGCCTTCGAGCGAGGTCTCGGGATCGAACGCCATGCGGCGGACCCCGTGCGTGCCGACGGCGCCGGCCGTCGGCGGATTCTGCGGCTGGGGAAAGTAGCGCCCGAGACGCTCGGCCATGAGCCAGGAGGCCTCGGCGTGGCGGCCTTCCTCCATCGTGCGCATCGTGAAGAAGAATTGAAGATCCGGCAGCTGGCGCTCGAGGCAGAAGCGCAGGAGCAGCGCCGGGCTCTCGGAGATCGCGCCGTATTCGCCCCACGTCCGCCGGCTCCAGTACATCTGGGCGGCCAGCAGCTGCTCGGCGCGGTAGCGCTCGGGGTGGAGCTCTTCCCAGGGGATGTCGGTCTGCGGATCCCACTCGAGCGTCTTCGCGCGCCGCCACAGCTCCCACACGTCGGGCATCGCCGAGGCGAGCGGCAGCGGATAGCGCTGCTCGAGGACGTAGGCTCCGGTGCGCTCCTTGTCGATCAACATGACGAGCCTCCCTCTAGACAGTGCCGAGCTCCGCGTGCTCGACGCGTGGCAGGTCGAGCTTCCACGCCGCGAGCCGCTCGCGCACCTGGGCGATCGTGGCGCGCAGGACTCCCCGCTCCTGCGTGGGAGTCGAAGCGCCGAGCCCGTGACGCACCGTCTCCGCCTCGGCGGCCAGCCACGGCTCGCGGCTCTTCTCGGGCAGCAGCCACGTGTTGCGGTAGCCGGCAAGGATGACGTTGCTGAGCATATCGCTCACGGCAGCGATCACTGCGGCGCGTCCATGCGCGTCGAGCGTCGGCACGCGGCTGCCCAGGAACGCCCACGCGAAGGCCACGTGGCGCGCGCGATCGCCGGCGATGAGCCGGAGCGCAACGCGCACCACCTCGTCCTTCGCCTGCTGCATGTGACTGAGATACAAGTTGAGGTCGAGCTGATCGTCGAGCGCTCCGAGCGCGGCGATGTATGCCTCGATCGGAACGTCTCCATCGAGCGCAGCCTGTCCGAACGGATGATTGCTGATGCGCGCCAGGCCGGCCTCGCCGGGGTCGGCCTCGTAGCCGCCGAGCCGTTCGGCCAGCATGTGACAGACCTCGAGATGCTTGGCCTCTTCCGCGGGACGGAACGACAGGAACAGCTTCGCGTCCATGCCCAGCGAGCCGGACTCCAGACAAAAGCGGATCAGCAGCGCCGTGCTCTCCGTCAGGCCGGGATAGACACTCCAGGCGCGCCGGCTCCACGTCCGGCTCGCGGCCTCGCGGGTTGCGGTGTCGTAGCCAGAGGGATCGAAACGGTCCCACGCGATGTCGGTCTCCGGGTTCCAGTGCAAGCCCTTGCTCTGGCTGTAGAGCTCGCGGAGCACGGGCACTTCCGGGGCGAATTCGAGCGGAAAGCGTCGCTCGACGAAACGCTTCTCCTGCTCCTGATACGCGCGGAGCAGCCGGGCCGCGTGTTCTCGAGTCTCGCTCATCGGTCGGCTTTCGTGTGCCTCGCCGGCGTTAGTCTACGCCGTCATTCCGGGCGGAGCTGCTTTTCCAGCTCCGCGCGCACGCGGGCGTGCTCTTCGAGGAGCTTGGTGAGCCGCGCGATCTCGTCCTGGTAGCGGGCCAGGGTGCGCCGATCGCGCGCATCGAGAAAATCCAGGAAGGCGAGCGAGCTCTTCGCGTACTGACGCTGAGCGTCTTGGAGCTGCCGGATCACGAGCGAACGTAGCTCTGGTCCGGCTGCGCCGTACTGCGTCTGGGCTTTCTGGAGCGTGGCGATCGCCTGGCGCCGCGCATCGCGGAGTGTCACGTAGCGATCGGCGCTACTCGGATCTTCACGGCGCAGCGCCTCGACAAACGCCCGCTCGCGTTCATCGTCGGCATCGCCGGAAGGTCCCTGCGTGAGCGCGGCGGGTACCCCGACCGACAGGCTCGCGACCAGGAATGCGCCGATCAGAATCGCGCGGCTGACCGCTCGGCGTGTCCCGATCTTGCCCTCCACACCAGGTCGCTCTTAGCTCAGGGCGTGCTCGACCGCGGCGCACAGGCCGGTCGCGATCGCGCAGTCGCGCTCTCCCCACAATCGGCCCGGATCGAACAGCACCGCGCCGAGCCCCGCCCGTTGGGCGCCGACCACGTCGACGAAATATGAATCGCCGACGTAGACCGTCTCTTCCGGTGTGGTGCCCGCCGCGCGCACGCCAAGCTCGAAGATCCGCGGATCGGGCTTCGCGATGCCCACCACGCTCGAATCGATGACGAACTGAAGATGCGCGGCGAGCCCGGCTTCTTCGAGCGCCCGCTGCACCGAGCCATTGGAGTTCGAGATGACTCCGACGATCAGCCCGGCGTCACGCGCACGCTGAAGGGCCTTCGCCGCTTCGCCGTCGGCCTGGTGGCACAGCCCGATCGGGACGTTGAAGCCGCGCCGCCATTCGGCGATCGCGGTCCGTTCCGCGTCGTCCTCGATTCCGAGATAGTCCACCAGATAGCGGACGTAGCGTCCCTCCCCCGTACGCCCGCGAGTCGCCTGCGCCTCCCGCTCGACGTCGAGACGAATGCGCGCGCGCCGCTCGGCCCCGGTCACGGCCGCCTCGCCGAGATCATGGCCTCGCGACACCAGGTACGCGGTGAGCCGCGCGTAGTCCATCTCGAGCAGCGTGTGGCCGGCGTCGAAGACGAGAGCCCGGATGGGCGGGCGGCGCGCCATGACGGGGAGTTTACCGCGCCGGAGTCGTCGAGGCGAAGCCGGTCACCTGCTCTCCGGTGGGTTGGTCCATCGTTCGGCTCCTGAGGGGAAGACGACGCGCTCGCGTCGTTACGAGGCTGCCGCATGACCCGACCGAGCGTGAAGAGGTACGCCCCCAGGACCCAGTGAAAGGCGATCGGGATCGGGTGCGAGCGCGTGACCACGTAGCGGACGACCATCGACAGAGCGTAGACGCAGGCGAACCACTGTCGCGCACGGCCGGCGCGCGGCCGAGGAAGAGCGAAGAAGCCACGGTTGCGCCGAACGCGACGGAGGACGGCTCACGACGGGATCTCCTCTCGCTCGAGCCCATCGACGAGCTCCAGCACTTCGTGCCGGCTCGGGTCGTCCCACTCTGGGCGCATGACGCA
>QHSQ01000150.1 GCA_003221615.1 Candidatus Rokuibacteriota bacterium
AAAGATGATCACGGGCCAGCAAGGTATTCGAGCGACGCTCGACACCATGGCCAAGCACGCCGACGCGGCTGTCCGGCGAGACGCTCGTCGATCGAAATAGGTGGCGAGGCCCCCATTGACGGTTCGCCTGCGGACCAAAGTGCTGCTCGCGTTCCTGGCCGTCTCGCTCTGCCCGTTGTCGCTCATTGCCTATCGCCACTCCGAAGTCACGCGCAGCGCCCTGACACGCGCTGCCCATCAATCGCTCTTTGCGGCGGCCTCGCAGACCGCGCTTCGTCTGGACACCTTCATGGCTGCCACGGCGAACGTCGTCGGCACCGAGGCGAAAATGCCGGCCCTCGCCGAATACCTCAGCCGTCCCGCGGGCGTACGGGCACAGGCGAAGGCAGACGAAGTCGTCGACATGCTTCAGGCATTCGCGGAGAAGAACTCGGTGTTCACTTCGTCGGTCGCGGTGCTCGATGTCCATGGTCGAATCGTCCTCGACACCCAGCCCTCGAACATCGGTCTCGACGAGTCCGCCACACGGCATTTCCGGGGCGCGCTGGAGACGGGGCTTCCGCACGCGTCGGGGCTCGAGTTCTCTGCGAGCGACGGCAAGCCATATCTGAGCTTCAGCAGCCCGGTGAAGGCGCCCGATGGGAAGCCCGTTGGAGTGCTGCGCGAGCGGTACAGCGCCGCGCTCTTGCAGTACATGATCGTCGAGAACAATCGGCTGGTCGGCCCCGAATCGTTCGCGATCGTCCTGGGCGACGACGGGTTGGTGCTGGCCGATGGCCATCAGTCGCCCTGGCAGCCGGGCGAGGGCATGTTCGAATCGACACGACCTCCCGGGCTGGCCGAAGCTCTGGCGAGTGCGGGCCGCCCGGTGCCGTATTTCACCGCACGGCTTTCGAAGGACGGAAACCCTTGGCAAGCAGCGGTCAGCCGCACGACGACGCAGCCATGGACTGTGGTCTTTCTCCAGCCGCAGGACGTGTTCCTCGCGCCGATCCGAGCGCAGATGCGAGACACGGTTTTGCTGGCAGTGCTGATCGCCGGCGCCGTCGCGGTGGCGGCGATCGGTGGCGCTCAACTCTTGACCGGCCCGATCGTCCGGCTGATGGCCGCGGCACGGCGAGTGGCCGAGGGACACTTCGAAGGAAAGGTCACCGTTCGATCGCGTGACGAGATCGGGGCGCTGGCAAACGCCTTCAACGTCATGACGGACCGACTCAAGGCGAATGTCGATGGGCTCCGGCGAAGCGAGGAGAATTACCGAGGAATCTACGAGAACGCCCTGGAAGGGATGTGGCGAGTCTCGCCCGACGGGCGAGTCCTCGGCGCGAATCCGGCCGTGGCCCGCATCCTGGGCTACGCGTCGCCGGAGGAGCTGATGGCGAGCGTGACCGATATCGGACGGCAACTCTACGTTCGCCCCCAGGAGAGAGACGCGCTGCTCCTGGCCTATGGTCGAGGAACCGCCATCGAAGGGCGCGAGTGCGAGTTCTATCGCAAGGACGGCCAACGCATCTGGGTGTTGACCAGTGGGCGGCCCGTCCACGACGACAGCGGCCAGTTCCTCTTCATCGAGGCCTTTGTCACCGACATCACCCGGCGCAAGCGCGCGGAAGAGGAGCTGCGGCGCAGCGCGGCCTATGTGACGGCCGCTCAGCCCTTGAGTCGGACGGGCAGTTTTGGCTGGCATGTTTCGAGCGGAACGATCTACTGGTCGGACGAAACGTTCCGCATCTTCCAATACGACCCGGCCAGTGTCCCGACGGTGGAATTCATCCTCGAGCGGACTCATCCGCAAGACCGCGCCTTCGTCCAGCACGTGATCGATCAGGCTCGACAGGAGAGAACGGACTTCGACTGTGAGCATCGATTGTTGTTGCCCGATGGCTCGGTCCGATATCTCCACATCGTGGCCCATGCTCTGGAGAGGACCGAATCGGGCGACCTGGAATTCGTCGGGGCGGTGATGGACGTGACCGAACGCAAGCGGGCGGAGGAAGCGCTGCACCAGACGCAGGCGGAGCTCGCGCATGTGAGTCGCGTGACGACCCTGGGCGAGCTCGTCGCGTCGATCGCTCACGAAACCAACCAGCCGCTGGCCGCAATCGTCGCGAACGCCAGCGCATCCCTCAACCGGCTGACGGCGGCGACTCCCGACCTGGAAGAGATCCGTGACGCGCTGGGCGCGATCGTGGCAGATGCTCATCGGGCGGGAGACGTCATCCATCGCATTCGCCAGCTCGCATTGAAAAGCGATCCGTGCCGGGTACCGCTGGACCTCAACGACGTCATCCGGGGCGTGGTGCCGCTGATCGTCGCCGAGGTGCGTCACCATCAGGTGTCGTTGCGCGTGGAGCTGGCGGCCGCCTTGCCGAACGTCCTCGGCGATCGCGTCCAGCTCCAGCAGGTCATCATCAACCTCGTGATCAACGGCGTCGAGGCACTGGCGCCCGTCACGGACCGGCCACGCGAGTTGGTGATCCGATCGCGCGCTCACACGGATGACGAAGTGCTGGTGGCGGTGGAGGACGCCGGTGTTGGGATCGACGTGACCAAGGCCGATCGCCTCTTCGACGCCTTCTTCACCACGAAGCCGGGCGGTATGGGCATGGGGTTGTCGATCAGCCGCTCGATCATCGAAGGGCATGGGGGGCGATTGTGGGCAACCCCGAACCCGACGCACGGCACCACGTTTCACTTCACCCTCCCGGCGATGACCACGACGTCGCCGCCACTGTCGTAGCTGCCGCCGAAACCACCTCGGCGACGACGGGCACGTCCTCGAAGCGTCGAACGAAGGGTTTCGGGTTCCACGTTCTTGCGCATGATGCACCCGTCGCGACTCCGTCGTGTAACGCGTTGACGCTTGCTGCCCTCGAAAGAGGTAAGCAGGACACAACGGAACGGAGGCAGACGATGAGGATGTTCAAGAAGATCACGTTCGTGCTCGCGACGGTCGCCCCGCTTGCTATGAGCGCGTGCACCGTCGGCACGTCTGGCGCGGTCGACACGGGCGAGTCGTCCGGCTACAGCGCCCCGGTGCCCACCGCCACCGACGCGCAGCAGTCCGGCTCGTCGGTGGCCCCCGGCAACTACGGTGACACATTTGTTGGCAGCCCGGAGCCCGGCTTCGACCCCGACAAGATCATCGAGGCCCCCTAATCGTGCCGTTCGGCGCTCGCCGAGGCTCTATGGTCGTGGGCTACCCAGACGAAAGGGAATCCTCCGAGACTGATCCTGCGTCGCAACATTATCAGTGGGGCCCGCGTCGGATCAGGAGGAGGAATGAGCCCAGCGGACAGCCTGCAGTTTCTCGACCGTTACGGCGTCGTGATCCTGCCGGCCCTGGCCGTCGCTGAACAGATCGGGCTTCCACTCCCCGCCGTGCCGGCTCTCCTCGCGGTGGGGGCCCTGGCCGCGCATGGCCGCAGCAGTATCCCGCTCGTGCTCGGGGCGATCTCCGTCGCGGCCCTGGCCATCGACTTCGTCTGGTATGAGCTCGGGCGTCGTCGCGGGGCGAGAGTGCTGGTGAGGCTCTGCCAACTGTCCCTCGAGGCCGACTCGTGGTTGCGCCGGGCCGAGAGCACCTTCGCCCGGTACGGCGCACGAAGCATGCTCGCCGCGAAGTTCATCCCCGGCCTGACCACGGTCATGCCGCCCCTCGCCGGCGTTTTCGCGATCACACGAGGGCGTTTCGCTCTCTACGACCTCGCGGGCGTGCTGCTCTGGGCGGGCACGTGGCTGGCGCTGGGATACTTCTTCAGCGACGCGATCGTCCTGATCGCCGCTAAAGCGTCCGCGCTCGGGCGCATGCTGGGTCTCGTCATCGCGACCGCGCTCGCCGGGTACATCCTGGTCAAGTACGGGCGCCGCCGCCTATTCCTAAAGAAGCTCCGGACGGCCCCTGTCTCGCCCGAGGCGCTCAAGCGGCGGCTCGACGCCGGAGACGACGTCACGATCATCGATCTCCGGACAGCGCTCGACGTCGCGGCCACACCGTACGCCATCCCGGGGAGCCGCTGGCTGGCCGACGACGCCATCGACGAGCATGAGGTCGAGCTCCTCCGCTCTCGGGATGTTGTGCTCTACTGCGCCTCACCCAACGACGCGACGAGCGCCCGGGTGGCGCTTCAGCTGAAACACAAGGGGATCAGTCGGGTCCGTCCGCTCGAGGGCGGACTTGCGGCGTGGATGGCCCTGAATCTTCCCGTTCGAACGGTTCAGCTCCCGGTTGCGGCTGCCGACGAAAGCTCGCGTCGCGCAGAGCCGACTGCGGCCTAGCTAGCCGATCCGACGTGCTCTGATTCAATGGGGTTTCTTCGACACGCGCGCTATCAAGTCATCAATTCTCGAGAGGAATAGCTTCAGGATCGGCGACGTATTCGTCTTGCTGTACCCGACAACCAGATCAATCGTGGGTACATCCCCCCGCAAGGGGCGGCTGGTCACGGATCTGGGAAGCAGATTCTGTGCGTAGGCAGGGAGCAGCGCTACGCCGCGCGTCGATGCCACCAACGAGACCGCCATTGCCAGATGGTCCACTTCGTGATCCGGCTTGATGTCAATGCCGGACCGCTTCAGATACTCGTCGATGACCACCCGCAGTACTGGAGCCGTATTCGACACGCTGATGAATGTCTCGCCGGCGATGTCTTGTGGATTGATCGCCTCATGCGAAGCGAGGCGGTGATCGCTTGGCAATACGACCACGAGCGGTTCCTTGGTCAGGAGCTTGAACGCCAGACTGGTTGCCTGCGCTTCTGGTCGGAGGAAGGCTACGTCGAGCTTGCCCCTCACAAGAGCACCCGCGAGGTCCGGCGAATACTGGCTGGAGATGATGATCTCTATATTGGGGAGCTCGTCTCGAAGGAGGCGGATAGCTTCGGGCAGCCAATCTATCTCGTGTCCGGTCAGGAAGCCCAGAGCGAACGACGGCTTGGCGGGCTGAGCGGCGCGCCGGGCCGCTTCGCCGGCAGCATCGACCTGAGCCAACGCCAGTCGTGCATGGTCGAGAAAGACTCGACCCGCGGCGGTCAGCTCGATGCCGCGAGCACTGCGAATGATCAGTTGAGCGCCGACCTCGTATTCAAGATCCCGGATCTGACGACTGAGTGAAGGCTGTGCCGTGTGCAGCCTCCGCTCAGCCGCCACCGTAAGACTACCTTCCTCGGCGACAGCGACGAAATAGCGAAGATGACGTAGCTCCATAACGTGTCCCATGCCTCCGCGGGATGGCACCAGCCTACAAAGTATATGAGGGTCGCGCATCAGAAGCTGGCCTCCAGCATCGGAAGGCTGTGAACGTTTTCAACCCGCGGCCTTCAGGGCCAGCCAAGTCGGAAGGAGCTTCGATATGGGCGCCCCAGTCGTCTTGATCACCGGCGCGCTAACCGGAATCGGGCGTGCGGCGGCGCTTGCCTTCGCGCGCGAAGGCAACCGAATCGTTGTCGCTGGTCGCCACGAGACCGCCGGCCAGGAGCTCGCGGCTGAGCTGCGCGCGCTCGGCACTGACGTCGAATTCCTCCGCGCGGATGTGCGCCAAGAGGACGAGGTGCGGAGCTTGATCGATCGGACCGTCGCGCGCTTTGGTCGGCTCGACGCGGCCGTCAACAACGCCGGCACCGAAGGCCAGCCCGGTCCGGTGACGCAGCAGACCGCCGACACCTATGCCGCCACCTTCGACACCAATGTGCTCGGGACGCTGCTCAGCATGAAGCATGAGCTGCGCGTGATGCAGGCTCAGGGGAGCGGCAGCATCGTCAACATCTCCTCGACCTATGGTCATGAAGGAGCGGCCGGCGCATCCGTCTACGCTGCCAGCAAGCACGCCGTCGAAGGCATGACGAAGTCCGCGGCGCTCGAGGCAGCGCGCTTCGGCGTGCGCGTCAACGCCGTAGCTCCCGGTCCGACAGAGACCGGAATGCTCAATCGCTTCACCGGAACCGCGGAGAGAAAGGCGGCGCTGGCCACGGGAGTGCCACTGGGGCGCGTGGCCGAGCCGGACGAGATTGCTCGCGCCATCGTATTCCTTGCGTCCGCCAAGGCTTCCTTCGTGACAGGCCAAGTCCTCACCGCAGACGGCGGCAAGACCGCGGGCTGACACATTACCGGCGTTCGTCGCCGGAAGAGCTCCTAGGGCTGTTGGGTTCTTGCTGCAAAGAGGAATCCGGGGAACTTCTGAACTCTCGCTCCGTCTCAATGATGAGCAGGCCAAGATGGATCTCAAGAGATCTTTGCTGGACCGTGCGTTCGGTTTGCCCGGCGGATTTCCGATCGCTCGGTGGGCTCCTATTCCGTTGCGCCTGATCGTTGGCTTGGGCTTCATGGAGCATGGTTTCGCCAAGCTGTCCAAGGGCATCGACACATTCGCCGCGATCCTGCACGCGCTCGCTGTGCCTGCGTCACACTTCATGGCGTGGGTCACGATACTGACCGAGCTGCTCGGCGGCTTAGCAATACTTCTGGGCGCCTTCGTGTCCCTGGTTAGTTTGCCGATGGCCGCGCTGTTGTTGGTCGCGATCTTTACCGTGCATTTGCCCTACGGGTTTAGCTCGATCAAGCTCATGGCCGTAACGGCTGCCGGCGCGCAGTTTGGACCGCCGGGCTATGAATGTGACCTGCTGTACCTCGCCTGCCTCGTGGCGCTGGTCTTGTCCGGGGCTGGACCGCTGTCCATCGACGGCCTCGTCGGAAATGGACGATTCGAGCGGTCATCGAGGTCCGAGAATCCCCGGTTGTGACAACTCCTGCCTCATAACCTTTGGGTTATGAGACCTTCCCGGTCGACATCAGCGCCTCAGCGCCACAATTGTTATGATGCGCCCGTGAGCGGCGAGCCGCATATCCGCAAGGTCCGGCCGGACGACCTCGAGGAGGTCTGGCGGGTGCACGTCGCCTCGAGCAACGACCTCGCGGCGCGGCGAGGCCGGCCGACGGCGAGGCCGGCCGACGCGCCGGTGGCGAGCGATGCCCGGGCGGGGCTGGCCAGCGACCCCGACGGCTACTTCTGCGCCGTCGAGGAGGGGCGGATTCATGGCATGGTCTCGGCCCTGGTCCGCGGCCGGGTGTGGTACCTGTCCATGTTCTTCGTGCTCCCGGGCGACCAAGGACGGGGCGTGGGGCGGGCGCTGCTCGAGCGCGCGCTGGCCTACGGCGAGGCGCGCGGGGTGGAGGTGCGCTGCGTCTGGGCCTCGCTCGACCCGCGCGCCCAGGCCCGCTACGTGATGGCTGGGATGGCGCCGCGCTGGCCGATCTACCGCCTGGAGGGGGATGCCGCGGCGGTGGCGCGGCTCAGGGCGCGGGTCGGGCTCGACGCGCGGGAGCGGGAGTTGCCGTGCGATCCCGCCGCCGCAGAGAAGCTGACCGCCGAGGTCTTCGGCCACGGCCGCGCCGACGACCTGGCCTACTGGCGGAGCGACGCCAGCGCGGCGCTGGCAATCGAGCGCGGCGGCGAGCTCACTGCCTTCGCCTATCGGCGGGGGGAGCGGATCGGGCCGGCGGCGGGACTCGACGAGACGGCGCTCCTCCAGGCGGTGGCGGCGGCTGCAAACGCGGGCGGCGGGGGAAACGTGACGGTGCGCGTCCCCGGCGCCTGCGCTTCCCTGCTCGAGGCGCTGGTCGGCTGCGGCTTCCGAATCGGCGAGCTCGCGGTCTTCCTCGCCTCGCGGCCGTTCGGCCGGCCCGAGCTCTACCTCCCCTCGGGGCCCATCCTCTATTAGATCTGTTGGATGTTAGAGAGGGCCGAGCGGATGCCGTACCGTCGGGTCGCGTAGCTCGCCGCTGTCACGACGTCTCGGCCGCGTCCCTCCCCGGGATCTGCTCCGACAACGAGCGGCTGATCTCGTAGCGCAGGATTTCGCTGCGCCTCGGCGGGCCGCTGTAGCAAAGATCATTTCGCTGGGCCCGCGAACCAGACGCCGCGATCGGGAAAAAAGAAGATGGTGAATTCACCCTCGGACGCCGAAGTGATCGGCCGCTCGCGAGACGAACCCGAGGCCTTCGGGCTCATCTACGACCGCCACGCCGCCACCGTGCTCCGATTCCTGGGCCGCCGGGTGGGCGCCGAAGTCGCGGAGGGGCTGGTCGGCGAGCTGTTCCGGATCGCGTTCGAGCGGCGCAAGACGTTCGACGCGTCGCGCGCGACCGCGCTTCCGTGGTTGTACGGGATCGGCTCGAACTTGTTGCTGAAGCACCGGCGCGGCGAGGGTCGGCGACTACGCGCGAGCGCCCGGATGGCGGCGGACGAGGCGACGGACAGGCGTGCGAGCGCCGGGGCGCTCGATGCCCGCGTGCTCTTCCCGCGGGTGGCCGACGCGATCGAGGCGCTGCCGGACGGCGAGCGCGAGGCGCTCCTGCTCTTCGCGTGGGAGGACCTCTCGTACCAGAGCGTGGCCGAGGCTCTCGAGCTGCCGATCGGCACGGTGCGCTCGCGGCTCAACCGCGCCCGCGCGCATCTGCGTGAACTGCTCGAGCCGGGCGGGAAAAAGAGGGTGAAAAGGCGATGAAGCCGGTGGACCTGGTGAGGAAGCTGCGGCGCGAGGCCGCGTTCGCGCCGGCGGCGCTCGACCGGGGAAAGGAGAGGCTCATGGCGACGATCCGGCAGGAGGTCGAGCCCCGGCGCCGACCTACGATCGTTCCCCAGCTTCCGTATCAGGACATCCGCGCCGCGCTCGAGTTCCTGGAACGCGCGTTCGGGTTCCGCGAGATCCCGACCGCACGGCTGGTGAGCGCGGAGGGCGTGATCGGCCACTCGCTGGTCGAGTTCGGCGGCAGCGTGATCGGCATCGGCACGCAGGGCGCCCACCGCGCGGTCAGCCCGATGCGTGGCGGCGTCGAGAGCCAGTACATCAGCGTGTACATCGACGACATCGATGCGCACTATCAGCGCGCGCTCGCCGCGGGGGCGCAGATCGCAACCGCGCTGCGCGAGCACGTGTCGGGTCGAACGCATCGCGCCTACGAAGCGCTCGACCTCGAGGGCCACCGCTGGCGCTTCGTCCAGTTGATGCGCGAGGTGCAGCACTGATCCGAATGTCGAGGTTCCCCGAGGAGGCCACCATGGCGACCACGCTTTCCACCTCGACCATCGATCCGGTGCTCGACTTCATCGAGGCCGACTGACCGCCTGTGAAGAGGAACATCGCGCTCCTCTACGGATTCTCCTTCTTCGATCAGTTCATGATCGTGATCGCCTTGTGGGTCCCCTATCTCACGACGCAGGGGATCAGCATGCGGCAGTTCATGGAGCTGCAGGCCGTGTTCGCGCTCGTGATCCTCGCCGGCGAAGTGCCTTCAGGGCTGCTCTCGGACCTGTGGGGACGGAAGAAGACACTGCTGCTGGGCTCGACGCTCAAGGCCGTCAGCTTTTCCCTCCTCCCGCTGTGGAGCAGTTACGAGGGCTTCCTCTTCTACCACCTCACGATGGGGATCGCGCTCAGCATGATCTCGGGAGGCGACGTCGCGCTCCTCTATGACTCGTATCTCGCGGCGGGTGCCGAGAAGTCCCGGCCAACGGCCATGCTCGGAAACGCGAAGCTCGCGGCGCAAACGGGGACTGCGGTGAGCGCGCTCCTGGGGGGCGCGGTCGTCACTCTGTCCTATGGGCATCTGCTGTGGGCCAACGCGATCCTGAGCTGGATCCCGGTGCTCCTCGTGCTGTGCATCATCGAGCCGCCCGCGAGCTTCGAACGGCCGAAGAAGTGGGCTCAGGACCTCAAAGAGGTACTCTCCGCCACCCTCGTACGGGACACCGCAACGCGGCTCGTCTTCCTCAATCTGGTCGCCGGGGGGACGGGTGGGTTGGTGATGGTCTGGGTGAACCAGAAATACTGGCAGGAGAGCGGGGTGGCCCTCGCCTGGTTCGGAGTACTGTCGGCGGGCTACGGTCTTCTCTTCGGCTTCGCCGGGAGATCCGCCTCTCTCGGCGCGAAGAGATACGGTCGGCGATCGTTGCTCGCCGCCGTCGGCGTGTTGCCCATCGTCGCGTTTTTCGGGATGGCGTCGTTCCTCGGTTGGGGCGGGATCTTGCTCGGGACCCTGGGCCAGGTGGGCCGGGGCCTCGGCAGTGTGCTTTTCCTGGAGGCGCTCAACGAGAGGATCTCCTCCGCGTTCCGCGCGACCGTGATCTCCCTGTCGCAGCTTGGAGTCCGGGCCTTCTTCTGTCTCCTGGGCCCCCTCGTGGGTTACGGGATCGACGCCTGGGGATTACCGTCCGTGTTGTCGGCGCTCGGCATCGTGTTCTCGATCGCCTTCGTCTGCCTGCTCTTGCCGCTGATCCTTCGCGAAACGGCTCGGACCATGAAGGAGGCTTCGGCTTGACGCTGGCCTACGGCACGGACTGGCTGGAATCGGATCGCCTCGTGCTGCGGAGGGTCACGCCCGACGATCTGCCGTTCTACACGCGCCTCCACGCACTCCCGAAAGTCGCGGAGCATCTGTATCCTGAAGGCCGGCCGCGCTCACCGGAAGAGACGAAAGCATGGATGGAGTACACGCTCGCGAGCTATGAGGAGCTCGCACTCGGCTATCTCGCGGTCGTGCGCAAGGAAGACCGAGCGCTGATCGGGCGATGCGGCTTGATGGACATGGTCGTCGAATCCGCGGACCCCGAGCACGGGATTCGCAGAGGGTGGTTCGGGCGCGAACGGGCGCCCGCTGACGTCGCGCTGACATTCGAGACGGAGCTCGGCTACACGTTGGATCCCGCCGCCTGGGGCCAGGGTTTCGCGAGCGAAGCGGCGCGTTGCGTTCGCGACTACGCGCGCGACGTTCTGGGGCTGACGTACACGGTCTCGGCCATTCTTCCGTCGAACGCCCGCTCGCGGCGCGTGGCCGAACGGGGAGGCGCGCGAGCCGACGGCCAAATGCATGCGGTCGGGCTCGCGTGGGATCGGTGGGTGTGGCCGCTCGCCACAGGCGGCGCGCCTCAGCTCCAGCCGGCATCGATGACCTAGGCGTGGCCGAGCGGCTGCCTGTCGCGTAACTCCGGCGGCAGGATCTCGGATCAGTCGCGAACGCCACAGGGGAGGGACGTCATGGACACAACCAAAGGCTTTGTCGTACCCGCGGGCGGCGGAAAGCATCTCGACATGGGGGCGCCCGGGCGCTTCGCCGCCCTGAAGCTCGTCGGCCACGAGACCAATGAGAGCATCATGCTGTTCGAGGAAACCGTGCCCGTCGGCACCAAGAGCCTCTTCCATCTGCACCGCGACAGCGACGAGGTCGCCTGGGTGCTCGTCGGCGAGATCACCTTCAAGATCGGCGACGAGGTCACCGTCGGCGGGCCCGGCACCTGCGCGTTCTTCCCGCGCAACGTCCCGCATGCCTGGAAGAGCACCGGCAGCGAACCCGGCCGCGTCCTGTTCATGTACACCCCGGCCGCAGCCGGCGGCTACGTCGAGGAGCTCTTGAACCACCGCCCGATCGACGACGACGAACGCAAGCAGCTCCGCGACCGCTACCAATGGGAAGTCATCGGCCCAAACCCGCTCTGACGAGGTGAGCGGGGCCGGTCTTAACCGATGACGATACCCGCCGTCTCGCGGCGCAACATCGCGATCAGGCTCGCCGCGACGGTGTGGATGTCGTCCGCGCGTACGACGCGCGGCCGCGCCATCAGCTCGAAGACGCCGGCCCGCGAGCGCACCGTGAAGCCCATCGTGCGCCCGGCGCTGCCACGCGGGGGGCGCATGACGCGGACGTGAGTGGCGTCGAGTCCCGGGCCGGCCAGAGCCGCGGCGATCACGACGTTGACACCCTCGGGGAAGCGCAGCCCGACCTCCCGCGCGGTTCCCTCGAAAAGGAGCTCGGGCTCGGACGCTTCCCCGGCGCCGAGATCGATGAAGACGTCCAGGCTCTCCAGGCCCCCGGCCATGGCGGTCGCGATGCCGTCGAACGCGGCAAGCGCACCCGCCGCGATGCGCAGCGCGTGTCCAGTGGACGCCGAGATGCCGCGGATCTCGCGCTCGAGGACCGGATCGGCGAGAGGGATCGGACTCACCGCCCAGACCTCGCAGCGCTCCAGCGCCGCCGGCACGAGGGCGCGGAAGGCCGCCGGACCGCCCGCCTCGATGATCAGCTCGTGGCCGCCCGCGAGGAACCTGTCGGCGGTGTCAATCACCGGGAAGCCATCGAGATCGCGGGGGGCGCGAGCGAGCACCGCCGCCAGCGAATGCGATCCAGCCTTTCCGGCCAGCAGCGCGCGCGCAACGGGGCGGCCGATCGCCCCGCACCCGATGAGGCCGACCCGCTTCATCTGCCCCGCGTCCAGCGACACGGCCGGCCGCGGCCCGCGCAGCACGCGCGTGTCGGGGACGCTGATCGTGGCATGGCCAGCCGGATCGAGATCGCGACCGATGCGGTGGACCCTTCGTTGTCGACGACGAAACACGCTGGCATACGCGGACCTCCTCGAATAGTGCGGTGGACGTTAGCCTGCCCCGGATCGTCGTCGTAACCCACTCGGAGCTCGCGCAGCCGCGAGCACGTGGCGACCGTCCCGATCACGACCGCGCGATCAGATGCTCGTCGCCCGGCCTCCAGCCGACGGTGATCGTCGCGCCCTCGCGGACGGCGTCCGGCTGCGCGCCCGCGATACGGATACGTACGCGCTGACGTCCGGTGTCCCCGATGATGAGCACGCTGTCGCCGTAATTGACGATCACGCCAATCTTGACCGCCAGGCGATTGGGAAGCGTCGCGCCGTCGGGGACCAGCTGAAGGCGCTCGGGGCGCAGAAGCACGTCGGCGGGCGCGCCCGCGAGGTGCCGGCAGGCGTCGGCATCCGCCTGGATCGGTCCGAGGCCCTCGAGCTCGACGCGCCCCGGCGCGCCGGAGTCGACGCGACCGGTGAAGAAGTTGCTATCGCCGATGAACTCGCCCACGAAGCGAGTGCGCGGGTGGTGATACACCTCGAGCGGGGCCGCCGTCTGCTCGAGCGTGCCGTGGCTGAAGACCGCGATTCGGTCGGACATCGTCATCGCCTCGGTCTGGTCGTGTGTCACGTACACCATCGTGATGCCGACTTCCCGGTGGATGCGCTTGAGCTCGACCTGCATCTGCTCGCGCAGGTTCTTGTCCAGCGCTCCGAGCGGCTCGTCCAGCAGGAGGACGTCCGGGTTGAAGACGAGGCCACGTGCGAGCGCGACGCGCTGCTGCTGGCCGCCGGAGAGCTGGCGCGGATGCTTGTCGGCGAATCGGAGCAGCCCGACCAGGTCGAGGATTTCGCGCACGCGCTCGGCCTGCTGCGCCCGCGGAAATGCTCGCATGCGCAGCGGAAAGGCGACGTTCTCCTGGACGGTCATGTGGGGGAACAGCGCGTAGTTCTGGAAGACGACGCCGATGTTGCGCTCGTACGGCTTGCGGCGCGTCAGATCCTCGCCGCCGAGCTCGATGACGCCGCTGGTGGGCTCCTCGAAGCCCGCGATCATCATCAGCGTCGTCGTCTTCCCAGAGCCGCTCGGGCCGAGGAGCGTGAGGAACTCGCCCTTCGCGATGTCGAGGCTGATCCCATCGACGGCGTTGACGCGGCCGTCGTAGGACTTCACCAGACGGTCGAGCTTCAGGTAGGCCAGTATCAGGCTCCGGTGCGCGGCACGATGAGCGCGTCCACGACGACACAGCCGGCGCCCGTCTCCCTCACCACGATCGGATTCACGTCGAGCTCTCCCAGGCTCTCGCGCTCCGCCCACGCCAGGTCGCCGATCGCCTCGAGTACTCGAGCGAGCGCGCCGACGTCGCCGGGCGGGCGACCGCGAAAGCCACCGAGCAGGGTCGCGACCCTGGTCTCGGCGATCATCCCCTCCGCGTCGCCGGCGCGCAGCGGCAGCGGACGCAGCGCCACGTCGTCCAGCGTCTCGATCAGCACGCCCCCGGCGCCGAAGGCGAGGACGAGGCCGAAGTCGGGGTCGCGGCTGATCCCGGCGAACGCTTCCAAGATGCCGTGAGCCATCTCCTGGATCAGGAACCCGGCGACGTCGTTGCGCCGGCCGAGATCGTCCACGCGACGAGAGAGCCGATCCCACGCCGCGTGAAGCTCGTTCTCGTCGCGGAGCCCGACCGCGACGAGACCGACATCCGACCGGTGCGGAATCGAATCGGACACGATCTTCAGCGCGACGGGGTAGCCGACGGTCTTCGCGCCATCGCGCGCCTCGTCGAGCGATTTGGCGACCTGCTCGCGAGCGACCGGCACGCCGACCGCCGCGAGCAACCGCTTGGCGTCGTGCTCGTGGATGGTCGGCCGCGCGCGGCCTGCCCGCATCGCCTCGATCGCGCCTCCCCCGCCGCGCGAGGGGCGCGGCGCCGAGAGCGGCTCGCTCCAGCGCGCAAGCCGATCCACCGCCCCGAGGCCCGCGCGCGTGCCACCGACGACCGCGATCCCGTGCTCGCGCAGCAACGCCACGACGTCGCGGCGGAAGACGCCCGAGCGCATCGTCATCAGATAGAACGGCTTGGCCGACTGCCGCGCGCCCTCGATGAGGGTCTTGCCGTAGTCCAACGCGCGCGCGGGCGAGCCCATCGGCTGGTCGTCGAAGCCGTCGGTGCAGAACGCGATCGCGTCGTAGCCGGGGTCGCTTCCGAGCACGCGAAGGCCGTGCGGGAAGTTCGTCCCGAAGTCGCCGTTGCCCCAGGCGTCCAGCGGGTTGCCGTCGCCGGTGATGCGTCCCACAACGCGCTCGACCTCCGCGCGCGAGGCGGGTGCCAGCGGCGGGAGCTGCAGGTTCGCCGTACCGGCAAGGTCGAGGATCAGCTCCGCTTGCCCGCCCGACGCCGTCATGACCGCGAGGCGCCGGCCGCGCGGCCAGCGCTCGGCCTGGCAGGCCGCGATCACTTCCGTCAGCTCGTCCATATCGGCGACCTCGATGGCACGATGCGCGCGCAGGACCGCCGAGAACACGCGTGCCTCGCCGGCCAGACCGCCGGTGTGACTGCTGATCGCACGACGGGTGCGGTCGCTGCGCCCGACCTTGAGGACGACGACGGGCTTGCCGCGATCCGCCGCGCGATCCAGCGCGGCCACGAACCGCTCCGGCTCGCGCACCGTCTCGAGGAACATCGCGATCACGCGTGTCGCGGGGTCGTCGACGAGGTACTCGAGGAAGTCGACGGCCGCCAGGACCGCCTCGTTGCCGGACGAGATCACCTGGCTCCAGCCGAAGCGCCGGCAATCCGTCAAGAGGCCGATGCAGATCGATCCGCTCTGCGAGATCAGTCCCACGTTGCCGGCGAGCCGAGCCGGATCGTGCAGCGCCTGGATGTACACGAGGCTCGGCACGTGCGGGCTGATCACGCCCATGCAGTTCGGCCCGCACAGGGCGATCGACGCCTCGCGGCAGATCGCCGCGATCGCATCCTGCCGCGCGCGGCCCTCGGCGCCCGCTTCCGTGAACCCTCCGTCGAAGATCACGGCCGCGCCGACGCCGCGATCCGCCGCGAGCTGCATGTGCTCGAGAACCCGGGTGTGATTCACGCAGAACGCCAGCACGTCGACGCCGCGCGGAAGGTCGGCCACCGAGGGATAGCAGCGGCGGCCGAGCAGGCTCTCGTACCGCGGATTGACCGGATAGACGTCGCCGCGAAAGCCAATGCCGTCGAGCGCTTCGAGGAGGGTACGGCCGACCGACGGGCGCTCGGAGGCTCCGACGATCGCGATCGAGCGGGGACGCAGCAGCCGATCAAGCGGCATGGGGGCTCCTTCTGCGCAGGAACAGCGAGAGCAGCACGCCGAGAACGACGGCGCTCACGAGGAGCGTCGACACGACCGCGATGACGGGGTCGGATTCGAGACGAATCGATTCGTACATCTTCTTAGGCAGCGTCACGGCGCCGCGGCCGCCGATGAAGAGCGACACGACTGCCTCGTTGAACGAGGACAGAAACGCGAACAGCGCGCCGACGAGCATGCCTGGGCGCAGCACCGGCAAGGTGACGTGCACGAACGTCCGGAACGGACCGGCGCCCGAGCTCATGGCCGCCCGCTCCAGATTCTGATCGAAGCCCTTGAGCGTGGCGGAAATGACCAGGAAGGCCACGGGCACCGCGAGCATCCCGTGCGCGATCATCACGCCGGCAAGGGTGCCCGTGAGCTTCGCCCGTCCGAGGAACCCGTAGTACGCGAGCGCGCTGACGACGTGCGGCACGATGAGCGGCGCCATAATCAGCAGATTCACGAGCGCCTTGCCACGGAACCGGTAGCGGACGTAGCCGAAGGCCGCCGGGACGACCAGCAGCATCGTGAGCGTCATGGCGCCGAACGCGATGACCAGGCTATTCACGGTGGGCTCCAGCCACTCTTCGCTGGTGAAATACTTCGCGTAATAGCCGAGCCAGTATCCCGGCGGCGGGAATGCGAACGAGATGGCGGTGCTGAAAGACATCGGCACGACGACGAGAATCGGCGCGAGCAGGAAGAGCGCGCCGAGAAGCGCGAGGATCACCGGCAACATCGCGCGCTCAGCCCCAGAGCCGGTCGAGGCCGGCGTAGTGATTGTAGATCGCGAGGACCGCGCAGGTCGCGATGAGGAGCACGACGGCGACGGCCGAGGCGAAGCCGAACGCGAGCAGCTCCTCGATCTGCTGGTTGATGAGCTGCGAGATCATCATGTCACGCGGCGTGCCGAGCAGCACGGGCGTCACGAAGAAGCCGAGGCACGAGACGAAGACGAGCAGGCTGCCGTTGACGACGCCGGGCAGGCTCAGCGGCAGGAACACCTCGCGGAACGCCGCCGCGGGACGCGCGCCGAGACTCGCCGCGGCCTTCAGATGGCTCGCGTCGATCTTCCTCATCGAGGCGTAGAGGGCCAGGATCATGTACGGCAACAGGATGTGCGTCATCCCGAGGGTCGAGCTGAACGTGCTGAAGAGGAGCTGCGGCGCCGTGCCGAGTCCGAGCGCGCCGTAGGCCGCGGCCACGGGGCCTTTGCTCCCGAGGATCACGAGCCACGCGTAGGTGCGGACCAGGAAACCGGTCCAGAAGCTCATGGCAACGATCGTGAGCAGCAAGGTTGACACCCAGCCGGCGCGCCGCGCCATCACGTACGCGAACGGATAGCCGATGACGAGGCAGAGCGCCGTGACGATCACCGAGGTCACAAACGTGTTCACCATCACGCGGGTGTAGACGGGCACCGTGAAGATGCGCTGATAGTGCGCGAGCGAGTGCCGAGGATCGGTGACGCTCAGCAGCAGCACGTAGGCGATCGGCACCACGAAGAGGAGCACGAGCGCGAGGCACGACGGTGCGATCAGGAGCCAGGCGGTCGCGTTCCTCCTCGCGCCGCGAACGGCGCTTTGGGGATGGAGCGCGGCGCCGCTCAGCTCGCCAGCCACTGCGTGAAGCGTTCCTGGATCCTGGCGGTCTGATCCGCTTCGGCGACGGTGTCCGGCTTGATCGCGACTTTGACGTTCTCCGGATAGGTCGGGAGCTGTCGCGACACCTCGGGTGAGATGTACTTGAACGCTTCGGGGTTCGTCGGGCCGTAGTACAGCCTGTTCGCGAACTCGGCCTGCGGCTTCGGCTGGACGGCGAATTGGAGAAACTCCCAGGCCAGCTTCCGGTTGGGCGCGCCCTTCGCCACACCCCACATCGTCGTCGTGATCGTGGCGCCGGGCCACACCAGGTCGACGGGATAGCCCTGCTGCTGGAGCTCGCTGGCGCGCGCGTTCCACATCACGATCATGTCGACTTCACCGTCGCGCAGGAGCTGCTGCGACTGGTTGCCTTGCGTCCACCACACCTTGATGTGCGGTTTGATCTGGTCGAGCTTGCGGAAGGCGCGGTCGATGTCCAGCGGGAACACTTTGTCGACGGGCACGCCGTCGGCGACGAGCGCGAATTGCACCGTGCGCACCGCGTTGTTGAGCATCGAGCGACTGCCGGGAAACTTCTTGACGTCCCAGAAGTCAGCCCAGCTCTTCGGTCCGCCCTGCGGGAACTTGTCCTTGCGGTAGGCGAGGTTCGTACCGAGCGCGCAGTATGCGAGGCCGTTGGCGTACACGGCGTTCGGGAACAGCTTGTCCTTCTTCACGACCGTCCAGTCGACCGGCTCGACCAGACCTTCGCGCTCGGCGCGGAGAAGATCGGCCTGGGTGATCGCCGTGATGTCCCACTCGTAGTTGCCGCTCTGCACCTGAGCCTTCAGCTTGGCGTAGGAGACCGGAGCGACGGTGCGCACGCGGATGCCCGTCTGGTCGGTGAACGGCTTGAAGAAGGCGGCTTCCTCCGCGACAGTCCAGCTCCCGCCCCACGTGTTGACGTAGATCGTGCGCGTTTGGGCGATCGTGCGTTCTGTGATGATCAACGGTCCAGCGCACAACGCTGTTGCGGTGGCAGCCAATCCCTTGAGGACGGTACGACGTCGCATGGTTATCCTCCGTAACAGAGCCTCGACGGTCGTCGGGATTCTATCGCAGGCTCCGCAGACATTGCCGCACTTCGACGGCGTGGTTCAGTCATAATCCTCACCGTGAGCGAGCGCCTGATCGGCCGGCGGCTCCTGCGGCAGGAGGATCCTCGGCTTGTCACGGGCCGGGGCGCGTACGTGACGGACCTGGTGCTGCAGGGTACGCTGCACATGGCGCTGCTGCGTAGCCCTCACGCTCATGCGCTGATCACGCACGTGGACGCCGACCGCGCGCGTCGGGTACCCGGCGTCATCGCCGTCTTCACCGCCGACGACATTCGCGACGTCGGGCCGCTCCCGGTACTCACGCACCCACCGGGCCAGCGCCAGACCGGCTTTCCGGTGCTGCCCGCCGATCGCGTGCGCTACGTCGGGCAGCCGCTCGCCGCTGTTCTTGCCGAGACTCGGTACGTCGCCGAGGACGGCGTCGACGCGCTCGACGTGACGTACGATCCCCTGCCGGTCGTCGCGGACGTCACGCAGGCCACCGCGCCCGGCGCGCCGAAGCTCTACGACGACTGGCCGGACAACGTGGTCGTCTCGCGCGAGATCGGCAGCGGCGATCCCGACACCGTGCTCGCGACGGCGCCGACGGTCGTGGAGGCGCACTTCACGATGCCGCGGCAGACGGCCGCGCCGATGGAAGGGCGCGCGACCTGCGCGCGCCTCGACGGTGCCACCGGCGAGCTGACCGTATGGGCGTCGAGCCAGGCGCCCCACCTCTTCCGCACGGTGCTCGCCGGGGTGCTGCGCCTCGACGAGGAGCGCATCCGCGTGATCGTCCCCGACGTGGGCGGCGGATTCGGCGTGAAGCTCCACTACTATCCGGAGGACGTGCTCGTGGCGGTCGCCGCGATGCGGCTTGGCCGGCCGGTGAAGTGGGTGGAAACACGCACCGAGCACTTCGCGGCCACCGTGCACGCGCGCGAGCAGCACGTGCAGGCGCGGGCGGCGTTCGATGCGCACGGGACCTTGTTGGCGCTCCGGGCGCAGGTGCAGGGCGACGTCGGCGCGCACCTCCATACCAAAGGCGCCGGGCCGATCTTCCTCGGCGGCGTCGTGCTGCCGAACCTCTACGCCGTCCGTCATTTCAAGGCCAAGCTGGAGGCCGTCGTGACCAACAAGGTGCCGTTCGGCGCGTACCGCGCCTTCGGCATGCAGCAAGCGGCGTTCGTCACCGAGCGATTGATGGACATGGCGGCCCGGCGCCTCGGGATCGACCCCGTCGAGATCCGGCGCCGCAACTACGTGCCGCCGACCGAGTTCCCCTATCGCAGCGCCGCCAATCTCGTGTACGACAGCGGCAGCTACGCCGAGGCACTCGACGAGGCGCTGCGCATCGCCGACTACGGCGGACTCCGCGCGATGCAGGCACGCGCGCGCGCGGACGGCCGGCTCGTCGGCATCGGCGTCGCGAACTACGTCGAGGTCACCGGCATGGGGCCGTCGAAGCTGATGGCCGCGATGGGCAACCGGCAGGGCGGCTACGAGAGCGCGACCGTCCGCCTCGAGCCGTCGGGACGCGTCACCGTCGCGACCGGCATCATCGAGCTCGGCCAAGGCATACGCTCGGCGCTCGCACAGGTCGCGGCCGACGTGCTGTCGCTTCCGTACGATCGCGTCGTCGTCGTACTCGGCGACACGGCGCGCACGCCGTATTCGTGCTACGGCAGCGCCGACAGCCGCGGCTCGGTCACCGGCGGTGCCGCGGTGCTCCGGGCCACGAGCGCGCTCAGACAGAAGCTCCTGCGTGTGGCGGCGCGCCTGCTCGAGGCCGACGAGGCGGACCTCGAGGTCGTCGACAGCCAGTGTCGCGTGCGCGGCGCGCCCGGACGGGGCCTCTCCTTCGCAGCGCTCGCCCAGGAGTCGCTACGCGGACAGAACCTGCCCGACGGGATGGAGCCGGAGCTCGAGGCGCGGTTCACCTACAACCCGGAGAACTGGACGTTCCCGTACGGGGTGCACATCGCCGCGGTCGAGGTCGCGCGCGACACCGGCCGGGTCCACCTGCTCGGCTACTGGGTCGCGCACGACTGCGGCACGATGCTGAACCCGATGCTGGTGGACGGGCAGCTCCATGGCGGCCTCGCCCAGGGCATCGGCGGCGCGCTGAGCGAGGAGCTCCGCTACGACGCTGCGGGCCAGCTCCTGTCGCGCACCTTCATGGACTACGCGATCCCGACGGCGGAAACGATGCCGCCGATCACGATCGGTCACATCGAGACGCCGTCGCCGCACACGCCGGGCGGCATGAAAGGCATGGCCGAGGGCGGCACGATCGGCGCGCCCGCGACGATCGCCAACGCCGTCGCCGACGCGCTGGCGGGCGCCGGCGTCGACGCCGCCGCCGTCGCCGCCTACCCGCTCACCCCACCAAAGGTCTTCGCGCTCCTCCAGACCGCGGGGGCTTGACTGCGGACCGTCAGGGACGCGGTCCTGCTCCTGAACTGGAGCCAGGCGGCCCATGGGTTAGACTGTCCAAGCGTTCTGAGACTCCTGCGGCTGCGCAAACCGAGCACGTGGAGGTATACCGATGCCGAAGATCAAGCACATCGCGCTGTCAACCCAGGACGTCGAGAAGACCGCGAAGTTCTACGTCGAGACGTTCGGCATGAAGGAAGTCGGCAAGGTCGACGATCCCGGCACGCGCGGCGTCTTCCTCACCGACGGCGACATCAACCTCGCCATCCTCAATTTCAAGAACGATACGGCGGCCGGCAGCGAGCGCGGCAAGAATTTCTCCGGCATCCACCACATCGGCTTTCAGGTCGAGAGCCTCGAGGCGGTTGCGGAGCGGCTCACCGCAGCAGGGTCGCGCCGCCGTCACGACGTCGAGGAGGCGCTCGGCGTCAGGCCGGGCACAGAGGGCAACGTTGAGGTGAAGTGGACCGGACCGGACGGCATCATGCTCGATGTGTCGAAGACGGGCTGGCTCGGCACGCCCACGTTCGGTCACTAGCTGGACAGGCCGCCCGCCCTGGCACTGTGCTGATCGCGCCGGCGACGTTCAGCCTGGCGGTGACGATGCGCGAGGAGCAGGCGCACCTGTGCTTAGAGGCGGTCCCGGTGCTCCAGCAGTTTCCAGTAGGTATCCTTGTTCAGGATCTTGTCGCCGCGAAACTCGTAGAGATCGCAGCCGCGGTAGTTGAGCTTCTCGCCGTCGACGCCGGTGCCGGTCACCATCCACACCGTGACGGCGCGGTTGCCGGTGATGAACGCGTCCACATGGTCCCAGCGCATGTCGGTGATGACACGGAAGCGGTCGGCGAGCACCTTCCGCACAGCGGCCTTGCCCAGCACTCGCCGCCCCTCCGGCTCCGGTCCCCGCGCCATCAGGAATGCGCAGTCCTCCTCGAAGAACGCCATGATCCTGTCGACATCGCGGCTGTTGAAGGCCTCGTTGATCTGTTTCATGAGCGCGGGCGTTGGACCAGTCGTCATGGTGATCTCCCCGTGACCGTTGCGCTCAGCCCTTGTTGTACTCGTCGTGGCGGCGCCACCAGGGGGCCGTCTCGTTGCGCCCTTTAGGGGCGCGGTCGAGCCACTGGAACATACCCCAGAGGCCGTCCACTCCGCGCGAGTAGGTGGAATAGGTGTGGTAGACCACGCCGTCCTCGAGCGCGAACGCGCTCATGCCGGGCCTCTCGCGCGTGTACGTGGCCACGTCAGTTCCGGTCATGACCGCGAAGGCGACAGGCCCTTCGGAGGCGGCTTCCGGCTTCGCGTCCAGCGCGTGGCCGCCGCGCTCGTAGTTGTATTCGATGGACCCCTGGCGCTGTTGCTCCTCGGTGAACCAGACGTTGAAGTCTGAGTTGAAGTCGCTGCCGAACGAGGATGCCCAGGGAAACGTCCACCCCATTCGCCGCTTGAATGCCTGCAGCTTCGCGAGAGGCGCCCGCGACACCGCCGAAAGCGTGACGTCGTGGTTGGCGAGGTGGACGACGGAGCCGCTGAACCCGTCCGCGATCGCCGAGCAGGACGGACATCCTGCCTTGTAGTCGGGCCCGAACATGAAGTGGTAGACGAGGAGCTGCGAGCGCCCTCGGAAGAGGTCTGCCAGCGAGGCGCCCCCCTCTTCGGTCTCGAATCGATACTCCTTGTCGATCCGAACCCACGGTAACTCCTGCCGCCGCCGAGCCAGCTCGTCGCTATGCCGCGTTAGCTCTTTCTCCGCCTTGAGCAGCTCGAGCCGCGCTGCGAGCCACTCTTTACGTGTCCCGGTCATGTGCGTCGTCATCGCTTTCCTCTCTTTCCATCGGGAAACGCTCCCGTTCCCTCTTCACCGCAGCCCTTTGATCTTCTCGGCCAGGATGCCGGTGAAGTGCTTCCAGCCGTCCTCGTGGCCGCGGCCCATCTCGTCGTCGGGGAGCCCGTTGTGCGTCAACACCAGTTCGGTGGCGCCGCGGGACGGCGTCATCTCGATGGTCACCCGGGACTCGAGTCCGCGCGTCGCTTCCGACATCCACGCGAACTCCAACAGCCGCGGGCGCTCCACGCGCAGATAGCGGCAGTAGTGCGCCCACAGACGACCGGCATGGTCCGCCTCCCAATACCAAAGCTCGTCGACCGCGGCCTTGCGGAGAATGGCCCGGTGCGGCTCGAACCAGCGCCTGAACAGGTCGGGTTCGGCCCACGCGTCGAAGACCTCTTCGGGCGAGGCTTCGATCCGGCGGGGGACCGTGATCCGGAGGGCGGGGGCGATTCTCGTTCCGGCAGTAGGCATCTCAATCTCTCCTTTTGTTCGTTTTGAGGAATGCCTCGAGCTTGTCGAGGCGGTCGCTCCAGAACCGCTCGTAGTGGGAGGCCCAGCCCGCGATGCGCCGGATCGGCTCCGGATCGAGGGCGATACGGTGCTCGCGGCCGGCCCGGGTGCGCCGCACCAGCCCCGCGCGCTCGAGCACCTTCACGTGCTTCGAGACGGCGTTGAACGACATGTCGAAGGGCTCGGCGAGGTCGGTCACGCGCGAGGCGCCCTTCGCCAACCGTTGGACGATCTCTCGGCGCGTCGGGTCCGAGAGCGCCGCGAAGGCGAGGTCGAGAACAGGCGTCGTCATATATTCAACCTACAGGTTGAATATAGCAGCCGATCCTTCCGTGTCAAGCGATCGGGCGATTCTCGGCGCGAGGATACTGCTCGGCGCTGTGTTCACGTTCTCGCCGTGGTGCAGTCACCGCTCTCTCGATCCGGCTCCGCGAAAGGGCTCTACAATGCGAGCGACTTGAAGGCGTTTTCGCAATGACCCTGGCGGCCGCGGCTAGCGGCGGCGCGGTCCGTTCGCGGCCACGAGGCGCAGGAGGGTGAGCTCCGGCCTCGTGCCGAGGCGCACGGGCGGACCCCACGTCCCAGTGCCGGCACTGACATAGACCCACAAGCGGCCGCGGCGCGAGAGGCCGGCCGCGTGCGGCCCGTGGACCAGATGAATCACGAACGTCCACGGGAAGAACTGGCCGGCGTGCGTATGTCCCGACAGTTGCAGGTCGAAGCCGGCCTGCTCGGCCAGCGGCGCGATCTTCGGATTGTGCGCCAGGAGCAGACGGAAGGCCGGCCGCGCGGCGCCGTCGGTCGCGAGGTCCGGACGCGGCCGCGCGTCGGGATCGGACATTCGCGCGGCGAAATCGATGACGCCGCCGATCAGGAGGCGTGCCGCGCCGCGCGCGATGGTGACGTGGGCGTTGCGGAGCACGCGAAATCCCATCGCCTCGAAGTGCGCCGTCCACGGCGCCGCCCCCGAGTAGTAGTCGTGGTTGCCGAGCACGAAGAACGCCCGGCCCCCGGACGCCAGCGCCTCGAGCGGCGCGACGTGGAGCGCCAGCCGCGGCACCGACCCGTCCACCATGTCGCCGGTCAGCGCGATGAGATCCGGCGCGAGCTCCTTCGTCATGTCGACGACTCGCTGGACGTATGCGAGCCGCATCGTCGGCCCGGCGTGCAGATCGCTGATCTGCACGATCCGGAATCCGTCGAGATCCGGCGCCAGCCCCTCCACGGGAATATCGACGCGACGGACGTAGGGGCCCCGCAGCGCGGCCAGCGCGCCGACGCAGACCGCGGCCAGCGCGGCCACCGGCACCCACGCAGCGCCCGACTCATCGAGTAGCGTGTGCACAGCCGCTAGCGGCGGCAGCACGGCCGTCGCCAGCAGGAGCACGTCGCGTCCCACCGTCAGCACGAGGAGAAAGCTGAGCCACCCCATGCACAGGAAGCTCAGCGCCTGCATCCACTCGTGCACCCGGCCCCGGCGATCCCGATCGCCGAACCAGTAGACGACCGGAAGGATCCACACCATGATGAACGGCGCCGCCAGCACCACCCGGACCGGCGCCGTCGACGTCAATCGCGCGGCGATGTACGCGTAGCCGACCAGGAGGATCGCGCTCACCACGAGCACGAACGGATGAAGGAGACGCCTCACCCACTGATGCTACCAGAGCCCGCGGAGCCGATCCCCAAGAGGAACGGTGACTTAACCCGCCGCCGGGGGTTCGATTTGTCCTGCACAGGCATCGCTCCAGCGTGACTTACACGCGGATGAGGCTAAGATGGGCGAGGGCCCAGTGACCTGCCGATTCTGTAAGCACGAGAACCCCGCTGGCGCGAGGTTCTGCAACGATTGTGGCGCGCCCCTCGCGGCGCCGACCATCACCCCCGAGCCGCGCTCCTACACGCCGCGGCATCTCGTCGAGAAGATTCTTGCGTCCAAGAGCGCGCTCAGGGGCGAGCGTAAGCTGGTCACCGTCCTCTTCGCCGACGTCGTGCGCTCGATGGAGCTCGCGGAGCGCGTCGATCCCGAGGAATGGCATCGCCTGCTCG
>QHSQ01000151.1 GCA_003221615.1 Candidatus Rokuibacteriota bacterium
AGCCGGGCGCGCGCGCTGCCAGGCGTGCGGGCGGTCCTGACCGCCGCCGACATCCCCGTGCTGAAGAAGAAGGCGCCGACGCGCGCGCACGCCGTGCTGGCGATCGACCGCGTCGTGTTCGCGGGCCAGCCGGTCGCGGCCGTCGCCGCCGACGAGCTCGCGATCGCCGAGGAAGCGCTCGACCTGATCGACGTGCAGTACGAGGTCCTGCCGGTCGCCGCCGATCCGCTCGAGTCGATGAAGCCGGGCGCCCCGCCCGTCGCCGAATTGGGGACCGAGGCGGATACCAGCGAGGCGCTGGCTCATGGCAGCGTCGCCGGGGTGACGACCGAGGCCAAGTCCGCGAAGGCCGTCAACATCTCGCAGCAGGCGCGCCTGCAGCGCGGCGATGTCGCCAAGGCGTTTGCCGAGTCGGAAGTCGTGATCGAGAAGACGTATCGCGTCCCGATGGTTCACCAGGGCTACCTCGAGCCGCACGCGGTCCTGGCTCAGTGGGACAGCGCCGGAAACCTGACCCTGTGGGCGAGCACCCAGGGCTCGTTCAACACGCGCTCGGAAGTCGCCGACGTGCTCGAGCTGCCCGAGAACCGCATCAAGGTGATCCCGATGGAGTGCGGCGGCGGATTCGGCGGCAAGATCCGCGCGCTGTGCGAGCCGATCACGGCCGTGCTGGCGCGCGTCACCGGTCGACCGGTGCGCTACGTGATGACCCGCCGCGAAGAGCTCGAGGCGGGGATGCCGGCGCCGCAGGTCATCATCAAGATGAAGACCGGTGTGAAGCGCGACGGCACGCTCATGGCGCTGGAGGCCGAGGCGATTCTGGAGTCCGGCGCGTACTCCGGCGCGGTGCTCGCCGTCGCCGGCGTCTTCCTCGCGAGCCTGTACCTGTGGCCGAACTTCGACGTCAAGGGCTTCGAGGTCCTTACGCACAAGCCGAGCATCGCCGCCTACCGCGCGCCTGTCGCGCCCCAGACCATCTTCGCGATCGACTCCCAGATGGAGCAGATCGCGAAGGCGATCGGCGTCGATCCGGTCGAGTTCAGGCTGCGCCACCTGCAGCGCGAAGGCGACAAGATGGCCAACAACCAGCCATGGCTGAGCAACGGCGCCGTCGAGGTGCTGACCCGCATCGCCGAGCACCCACTCTGGAAGAAGCGCGCCGAGTGGAAGGCGAGCTCGAAGGACGGAAAGCTGCGGGGGACGGGGCTGTCGCTCGGTGGCTGGCTGGGCGGTCTTCAGCCGACCGGCGCCACGGTGCGGCTCAATCCCGACGGCACGCTCCAGGTATTGACCGGCCAGGTGGACATCGCCGGGACCAACATCGCGCTGGCGCAGATCGCCGCCACCGCCTACGGCGTCGACATCGACAAGGTGAAGATCACCACCGGCGACACCGACGTGGCGCCGATGACCGGCCTCAGCGCCGGCAGCAAGTCCACGTACACCGTCGGCGTGGCCGTGATGCAGGCCGCCGAGAGCGCGCGCAACCAGACGCTCGAGATCGCCGCGAAGGAGCTCGAGGCTTCGGTGCACGACCTCGCGATCGAGGACGAGAAGGTCGTGGTCCGCGGCGTGCCGAACAAGGGCATCACGCTCGCGTCGATCGGCAAGAAGGGCAACCTCTACATGTCCAAGGTGGAGCCGGTCCTCGGCACCAGCCACCCGGCCTTCTCGGTGCAGGCGCCCGCGTTCTGCGCCCAGCTCGCGCGGATCGAGGTCGATCCCGACACCGGCGAGGTGACCCTGCACAACTTCGTCGTCGTCCAGGACGTCGGCAAGGCCATCAACCCGCTCCAGATCGAGGGGCAGATGCAGGGCGGCGCGGTCCAGAGCCTCGGCATGGCGCTGACCGAAGCCCTCCTGTACGACGACAAGGCGCGGCTGACGAACCCGAGCCTACTCGACTACCGGAAGCTCACGTCCGCCGACCTGCCGAACATCGAGACGATCATCGTCGAGAAGCCCGCGCCGCACGGGCCGTTCGGCGCGCGGGGGGTCGGCGAGCCGCCGATCGTGCCGGCGCCGGCGGCGATTGCCAATGCGATCGAGGACGCGACCGGAGTGCGGCTCACCCACCTGCCGCTCTCGCCCGAGCGGATCGCTCTGGCGATCGCGTCCGGGTCTTGAAGTCCTTGCCCCGGAACGTGCGGACGAAGTGGCGGAGGGTGGCCGCCTCGAGGCTGAGCCGGAATTTCGTGTAGCACGCGAGGAACTCTCGTCCGGCGGCGGTCAGGCGCATGCCGCTTCGTGGACCGCCGCCGGGCATGCGCTCGACGAACTTGAAGCCCGCCGCCCGCTCCAGCTCTTGCAGGTAGCCCCACGCGTTGCGATAGGAGATGCCGAACTCGGCCGCCGCTCGCCGGAGCGATCCGCGCTCGTCGATCAGTCGGAGCAGCTGCGCACGGCCGCGGCCGAGCTTCGGCCCCTTGCCGAACACCACCCACACTCGTATCTTGGGGTCCACGGTTTCGACGCGCCTCGCGTCACGCGGTCAGAATTGGAGCGCCTCGCGGCTCACGCCACGAGGGTACGCCAAGACGAGGGAGATCGGCTCATGAAGGTGACAGCCGTCACGCCGTTCGTCGTCGATCCGGGGTACGGGAAGAACTGGCTCTTCGTGAAGGTCGAGACGTCCGACGGTCTGCACGGCTGGGGCGAGTGCTATACCCAGGCCGATCGCGATCAGTCCATCGTCGCCCACGTACGACAGCTCGCGCGCTATCTCGTCGGGCGCGACGCCGGTCAGATCCGCCACTTCACGCACTGGGCATACAACGACTTCGCGGGGAAGCGCGGCGCCATGGACTTCTGGAGCGCGGTCAGCGGGCTCGAGCAGGCGCTCTGGGACCTGGCGGGCAAGCGCCTGGGCGTGCCGGTGGTGAGCCTGCTCGGTGGGCCATGCCGCGAGCGGATCCGCGTCTACGCGAACGGCTGGTACTCGGGCGCCAAGTCCCCGGACGCGTACGCCGCGAAGGCGAAGGAGACGGTGGCGCGCGGGTTCACCGCGCTCAAGTTCGACCCGTTTCCAGGGCCCTGGCGTACCCACATCTCGCGTGACGCCGAGCGGCAGGTGGTCGAGACCGTTCGCGCCGTCCGTGAGGCGGTCGGCCCGAAGGTCGATCTGCTGATCGAGGTCCATCGGCGGCTCGCGCCGATGCACGCCGTGCGAGTAGCGCGCCTGCTCGAGCCCTTCGATCCCTTCTGGTACGAAGAGCCGGTCTCCGCGCGCGATCTGGGCGCGCTCGCCGAGTGCCGGCGAGAGATCCGGATGCCGATCGTCACGGGCGAGGAGCTCTATACGCGCTTCGAGTTCCGCGAGGTATTCGAGCGGCGTGCCGCCGACATCATCAATCCCGACGTGTGCAACGTGGGGGGGATCGAGGAGCTCCGCGCGATCGCGGCGATGGCCGAGGCCTACCACGTGGTCGTCTCGCCGCACAACTACAACAGCACCACGGTGGGGCTCGCCGCGACCCTGCAGGTGTCCGCGGCCATCCCGAATTTCCTGATCACCGAGTATTTCGTGAACTTCGACTCGCGCGCCGCCGAAGTCGCGGTCAATCCGTTCAAGGTCGAGCAGGGGTATGTGACGGTCCCGACGGCGCCGGGGCTCGGGATCGAGCTTCGTGAGGACGCCCTGGCCCGCCATGCCTATCGGGAGTTTCCGCCGCGGAGCATCCCGACGCCGCGCGACGAGGGGCCATAACGGGGCTCATGCCCGCCGCGCTCCCGTCGGCTCACGCCCGAGTGGTCGTGATCGGCGGTGGTATCGCCGGCTGTAGCGTCGCCTATCACCTCACGAAGCTCGGCTGGCGCGACGTGCTCTTGCTGGAGCGTCGCGACATCTCCTGCGGCACCACGTGGCACGCCGCGGGCCTCGTCGGTCAGCTGCGCGCCACCCAGAACCTCACGCGGCTGGCCAAGTACGGCGGCGATCTCTACGAGCGGCTCGAGGCCGAGACGGGCCAGGCCACCGGCTTCCGGCGCCCCGGCAGCCTGAGCCTGGCGCGAAACGCCGAGCGCATGCACGAGCTCAAGCGCCTGGCCTCGATGGCGCGCTGCTTCGACGTGGACGTGGAGGTCATCACGCCGTCCGAGGCGGGACGCCGATGGCCGCTCATGCGCACGGACGATCTGGTCGGCGCCCTGTGGCTGCCCCGCGACGGCCGAACCAACCCGATCGACACGACGCTCGCGCTGGCCAGAGGCGCGCGCCAGGGCGGCGCGACCGTTCTCGAGAACGTCGCCGTCACCGGCATCCGGGTCCAGAACGGTCGCGTCGCCGGCGTGACGACGTCGAGCGGCGAGGTGGCGTGCGAGGTCGTCGTCAACTGCGCGGGCATGTGGGCGCGCGACGTGGGCCGCATGGCCGGCGTCACGGTGCCGCTGCACGCCTCCGAGCACTTCTACATCGTCACCGAGCCCCTGGCGGGCGTGACGCCGGACCTGCCGGTGCTGCGCGACACCGACGGCTACATCTACGTGCGCGAGGAGGTCGGCGGCCTGCTCATGGGCGGCTTCGAGCCGGTCGCGAAGCCCTGGGGCATGGACGGCATTCCCGCCGACTTCGGCTTCTCACTGTTGCCCGAGGACTGGGAGCACTTTCAGATCCTGATGGAGCAGGCGCTGATCCGCATTCCCGCGCTCGAGAGCGCGCCGGTGCGCCGTCACGTCAACGGGCCGGAGAGCTTCACGCCCGACGGCCGCTATCTCCTGGGCGAGGCTCCGGAGTGCCGCAACTTCTTCGTCGCGGCCGGCTTCAACTCCATCGGCATCGCGTCGGGAGCGGGCGCGGGCCGCGCGGTGGCCGAGTGGATCGTGGGCGGCGAGCCGCCGATGGATCTCTGGGACGTCGACATCCGGCGGGTGGCGCCATTCCAGGGCAACGCGCGCTACCTGCGCGACCGCACGGTGGAGATGGTGGGCGCCCTCTACGCGATGCACTGGCCGTTCCTGCAACCCGTGACCTCTCGCGGCGTCCGCACGAGCGTGCTGCACGATCGGCTCGCGTCCCGCGGCGCCTGCTTCGGCGTCGTGATGGGCTGGGAGCGCGCCAACTGGTACGCGAAGCCGGGGATGGAACCGGCCTACCGCTACAGCTACGGTCGCCAGAACTGGTTTCGGTGCTCGGCGGAAGAGCACCGCGCCGTGCGCGAAGCGGTCGGGCTCTTCGATCAGTCCTCGTTCTGCAAGCTCCGGCTCGAGGGCCCCGACGCGCTCGCGGTGCTCCAGCGGCTCTGCGCCAACGACGTCGACGTGGCGCCCGGCCGCCTGGTCTATACGCAGATGCTGAACGCCCGCGGCGGCATCGAGGCGGACCTGACCGTGATCCGGCTCGCCGCCGACGCCTTCCTGGTGGTGACGAGCGCGGCGGCGGCGACGCACAACGCCCACTGGATCAGGCGCCACCTGGGCGAGGCGCGGGCCGTTCTCACCGACGTCACGTCGAGCGAGGCGGTGCTGGGCGTGATGGGGCCCCGCTCGCGCGAGCTTCTATCGCGGCTCACGGACGCCGACCTCTCGAGCGCGGCGTTTCCGTTTCTCACCTCGCGCGAGATGTGGCTCGCCGCGGCTCCGGTGCGCGCCGCGCGGGTCACCTACGTCGGCGAGCTCGGCTGGGAGCTGTACGTGCCCGCCGAATTCGCCGGCGGCGTCTACGACGCCGTGGTCGCAGCCGGAGACGACCTCGGTCTCCGTCACGCCGGATACCACGCCATGGACTCGCTCCGCATCGAGAAGGCCTATCGCTCGTGGGGTCACGACCTCGGCGGCGAGGACACGCCGCTCGAGGCCGGGCTCGGCTTCGCGGTGCGCTTCGACAAGCCTCAGGCGTTTACCGGGCGCGATGCGTTGCTGGCTCAGCGTGAGAAACCGCTCGCGCGGCGACTCATCGTGTTCGCTCTCGATGCCCCGGAGCCGCTTCTGTACCACGACGAGCCGATCTGGCGTGACGGCGCGCTCGTCGGGCGCATCGCCTCGGGCGCCTACGGGCACACCGTCGGCCGTTCGGTCGGTCTGGGCTGGGTGTCCCATCCCGACGGCGTCACCGACGGCTTCGTGACGAGCGGCCGATGGGAGATCGAGATCGCGTGCGAGCGGTGGCCGGCTCGTGCCCAGCTCGCGCCGCCCTACGATCCGCGGTCGCTCCGCGTCCGCGCCTGATCGGGTGATCGCACGGGCAGGTCACGAAGCTCGCGCCGGCTGCCGGCGCAGTGGCCAGATGAGCTGGCGCCAGTAGCCGTCCGGCACGGGGCGTCCGGCGATTCCGTAGGCGTCCGGCCAGCGCCCCGGCGGGAAGTAGGCGGTCCCGAAGAGCCAGTCGATCCAGGGCAGGTGCACGGCGAAGTTCCGGTCGACGGGGCTCGCCGTGTGATGCCAGTGATGGAAGCGCGGCGTGGCCACGACCCACTCGAGCGCTCCCAGGTGGAACCGTACGTTCGCATGAATGAACACCGCGAGAAAGGAGACGAAGACGAGGTATGCGTAGACCGCCGGCGGCGCGAAGCCCAGAACGTAGAGGGGCACGAACGAGAGCCCGCGCGTGATGACGATGTCGATCAGGTGTAGTCGTGATCCGGCCAGCCAGTCGAGGGTCTCGGACGAATGATGGACGGCGTGCAGCCGCCAGAGCCAGGGCACCCGATGAAAGGCCCGATGCACCCAGTACTGGGTGAAGTCCGCGACGAGCACGATCTCGACGAACTGGAGCGGCAGCGCCTGCGATGCCACCGCATCCTGGAGCCATGGCCGCGTCGCCCACCGGAAGAAGAAGGCCGCCGGCAGCATCGTGAGCACGACCGTGACCTGCACGAGGAGATGGCTCATCGCGAAGTGCATCAGATCGGTCGTCCAGCCCTGACGGAAGATCGCCTGCTGGGGCAGGCGCGGGATCACGCGCTCGAGCGGCACGAAGACGAGCGCCAGGATGAACAGGTTCAAGAGAAACCAGTCGAGCCCCACGGCGGTCGTCCCACCGAGCGTGCCGACCTCGGCGGTCGATCCGCCCAGCAAGGTGCCCGCGGTGGCGAGCGCCATTCCGGTGAAGCCGAGGACCTTCCGGCGGCGGAGGACGACGCTCAGCGCGCCCATGCCGAAGCCGACCACGAGCATCACGTAGATCAGGAAGCGGACCAGGTCCAGGGGATAGAGCGCTCGCGCCGACGGCGTGGTCAGCCAGCTCGGGAACAGCAGGCACAGGACACCGCCGTAGCCGAGAGCCCCGCACGTGACCGAGAGCACGCCGCTGATCCAGCCTGAGCCGAAGGCGTGGCCCTTGCCCCGGCCGAGGCCCCCGGTCATGCGAAGGCGAACGCTCGGGCCGGATTCTCCACGAGGAGCCGCCTGAGCCCTGCGTCGTCGACACCCTTGGCGCGCAGGCGGGGCACCACGTTCACGAGCAGGTGGTGGTAGCCGTACCCGCCGTATCTCACGAGCGAGGTCTTGTAGGCGATGTCGTGCGACATGAGGATCTGATCCTGATGGCCGGCGGCGATGAGGGCGAGCACGTGAGCCATGCGCCCGCCGTCGTTGGGCATGTCGAAGCTCGGATTGTAGGGGTAGTAAGAGCTCTCCAGCCCGAACAGGTCGTACTCGAGCCAGAGGCCCGTCTGGGCCAGGTCGATCACGGCCCGCACGTCGGCGATGGTGCGGCAGATGTGGCACATGATCGTGCGGCGCAGATCACCGCCGTTCTTGCCAACGAATTCCGCGAGCTGCATGGGCATGTCCGGGTGCCGCCCGGGATGGATCATGAGGGGCGCGCCGGTCTCCTGCTGCGCGATCACCGCGGCGCGCAAGACCTTCCGTTCGTTCTCCGTCCACGGATGGGTCGTGCCGATCTCGCCGATGAGGCCTGAACGCACCCGAGTGTCTTCGACGCCCGACGTGACGTCAGCGATCATCTCGCGGGCCAGCTCGTCCACCGTGCGGCGGTCCATGTCCGCCGGATGGGAGGCGTCGACGTAGTAACCGGCGCCCATGACCACGTTGAGGCCGGTGGCGCGGGCGATGCGGGCAAGGGCCTTGGGATCGCGGCCGAGGGTCTTCGGCGTCGGATCGACCACCGTATGGCCGCCGGCCGCCTTGAAGAGCAGGATCTCGTCCTGGGCCACCTGCTCATCGACGAGCCGGAGGTTGTCGAGGTTGGCGTTGAAGTTCTGGCGGACCCAGCCGAGGTTCGCCAGGCTCACCGGCTCCCACGCGCGGCCCTTGTCGCTCGCGGCCGGCGGCTCCGCGAACATCACCTTGAAGTCGATCAGGAGGTGCTCGTGGGGTAGGGTGACGCCGATCGCGTCCGGCGCGACCGTGCCGAGAACCGTCTGGACCTGCCCGCCGAGCGGTCGCGGCATCTCTATCGGAAGGCCGGCGCGATCTCCGTGATGAACCGATCGAGGTCGCGGCGCAGCTCGTCCAGCGGCCGGAACATGCTCGGGATGAAGAGCGTGTCGACCCTCGCCGACTTCAACTGCTGCAGCTGCTCGCGGATCTGATCCGGCGTGCCGGCCAGGCAAGTGTCGCGCGCGTCGGCGGCATGGCGGCCCATGCGCTTGGCGATCGTGTCGGCGAGCTGGTCGACTTCGATTTTCTTGTCGGTGATTAGCAGCGCCATGTTCGCAGATCGCTTGAGGGTCTTCGGATCGCGGCCCAGGGTGCTGCAGTGATCGTCGAGGATCTTTCCCTTGCGCTCGAGGACGCGAGGGCCGCCCCAGCAGTTCCAGTGGTCGGCGTGCTTGGCCACGATGCGCAAGGTGACGCGCTCGCCGCCGCCGCCGATCATGAGTTCGGGCTGGGGTGTCTGAACCGGCTTGGGGTCGAGGGGAGCGTCGGAGAGCTTGTAGTAGCGTCCCTCGAACGTCGTGCGCCGCTCCTTCCACAAGGACCGGATCACCTGACAGGCCTCGTCCAGCCGCTCGAGCCGCTCGCGCATCGTGTAGAAGGGGATGCCGTAGGCTTCGTGCTCGTTCTGCTGCCATCCGGCCCCGAGCCCGAGAAGCAGCCGGCCACTGGAGATGATGTCGACCTGGGCGGCCATCTTGGCCACCACGGCCGGGTGGCGGTAGGTGTTACCGAGCACGATGGTGCCGACGCGCATCCGCGGCACGAGCGCTGCCAGCGCGCTCAGCGTGCTCCACGACTCGAGCATGGCGCCCTCGCGCTCCTTCGTGTTCGGCATGAAGTGATCGGTCACGCAGGCGATATCCCAGCGACTCGCCTCGAGGTGTCGCCAGAGGTCCAGCACGCCGGGCCAGGTCTGGCCTCCCATGCTGGTGAAGATGCCGAAGCGCATGTAATTCTCCTTTCTTGGTGCCACCATACTAACGCGACCGTGCGCTCTTGCGTGATGCTACCTTGAGCGCCGGGAGGTCCCAATGGCCATCATCCGCATCCACACCGGTTCCGACGGCAAGTCGCACTTCGAGGAGATCGTGCCGAAGCTCGAGCCGCGCGGCGACAAGTCCGAGAGCGCCGAACTGATCCCGGGCAGCGGCATCGTCATTCGCCGCTTCGAGGCGACTCGATCCAATCCCTGGCACCACGCGCCCGGCCGCGCGGCAGTCTTCACGCTCTCGGGCGCCGTCGATATCGAAATCGGCGACGGCACCGTCCGCCGACTCGGTCCCGGCGACATCCTGATCGCCGAAGACGTCACCGGCCAAGGCCACGTCACGCGCGAGGTCGGCCCCGAAGCCCGCGTCTCCATCTTCGTCCCTCTTCGGTAGGCGTAATCTCCGCCGTTGCCGGTGCCCGGCGAGGGCGGGGGTGGGCTGGGGCGCGGGAGGGGTCGAGACGACCACGCGGCACGCGTGCGCTGCTCCGCGGCGGCTGGGCTCCATCCCGGCGCGCGTCGTCCGCCGCCGCTAGGAGGGAACGGGTCCCTTCGACCCCTGCCGCACCCCAGCCCACCCCCGCCCTCGCCGCCTCTCGCTCCGTCTTAGACCATCCGCCCCAAAGCGGCGAAGCTACATCTCTTTCGTCCTGGCCGCCTCGGCTCTGCCTAAGCCTAGAAGTCGGCCTTCGGTCTTCCTCGTCTGTCCTCGCCCTAAGCATCAGATGGCGGCGTCAGCGGTGGCGCGGCGTCGTTGGGGCGGCGGGGCGTGGGAGGGGTCGGGCGGACCCGTTCCCTCCAAGCGGCGCCGGGAGTCGTGCGCCGGGATGGAGCCAGCCGCCGCGGAGCAGCGCACGCGTGCCGCGTGGTCCGTCCGACCCCTCCCACGCCCCGCCGCCCCAACGACGCCGACTCCAACCGCTAGATGACGCCTTCAGAAATCCACTGGGCGAGTTCAGAAGGAGAATGACCGAGGAGGTCGACGAAGACTTCGCGGTTGTGTTCGCCGGGACTGGGCGCCAGCCATTTCACGCGGCCGGGGGTTTCGGAGAGCTTCAGCGGTGTGCCGGTGGTCTTCACGCGGCCGTACGTGGGATGGTCGAGCTCGACGAACATCTCGCGGGCCTTTACCTGAGGATCGGCGACCATTTCGGCGACGTTGTTCACCGGTGCCGCCGGGACGCCGCCGGTGGACAGGGTGCTGACCACCTCCGCTTTGGAACGCGCGCTCGTCCAGCCCTGGATGATCGTGGCGACCTGGTCGCGTCGGTCGCGCCGAGCCGCGGCCGTGGCGAATCCGGCATCGCGCGTGAGATCGCTCCGGCCGATGATCTCGCAGAACCGGCGCCACACCGCGTCGCTCGCTCCGGCCGCGATCGCCACGTGGCCGTCGGTCGTCGGATAGACCCCCGAGCTGGAGCCGCCGAACGAGACGTTGCCCGCCCGCGTGAGCAGCTCGCCGCCCACCGTGTAGCGCTCGCCCAGGTTGTCGAGTGCGATGATCAGGCTGTCCAGGAGCGCCAGATCGATGTGCTGCCCCATGCCGGTGCGCTGGCGGTAGTGCAGGGCGGACACGATGCTGAAGGCGCAGAGCATCCCGGCGTAGTAGTCCGAGATCGATTGGCCCGAGCGGGTCGGGGGCTGGTCGGGGAACCCGGTGATGCTCATGTACCCGCTGATCGCCTGCGCGAGCATGTCGTAGCCGCGCTGGGCCGCGTACGGTCCATGCTGTCCGAACGCGGTGATCGAGGCGTAGACGATGTCGGGTTTGACTCGCTTCAGGTCCTCGTAGCCGAGGCCGAGGCGCGCCAGCGTGCCGACGCTGAAGTTCTCGGTCACGACGTCGCAGTGGCGTACGAGCTCTTTGAAGAGCTCGATGCCCTGGGGCGTCTTGAGCTCGAGCGTGACCGCGAGCTTGTTTCGATCCCGGTATTGTGCTGCCGGGACGCGCTCTTCGACGCCGTTTCGCTTCCGCTTGATGCCGAGCGACACGCGCTCGCGCCCGCGCTCCCGTGACTCGACCTTGATCACCCGCGCGCCCATGTCGGCCAGCAGCATCGTGCAGAAGGGCATGGCGATGACCTGCCCGAGGTCCAGGACTGTGACGTCGCTCAGCGCCTGATTCATGTACCCTCGATGGCGGCCAAGCCCGCGCCGCACCGGCGATAGTGCTCCGGGCCGCCCGGCCCGGTCAACTCGGCCGCATGTCCCCGCCGGCAGGATGCCGGGTTCCGACTGGGCCGGTGATAGCATTGAGTCCTGCAGTTGCGGGCATTTCCATGGAGCCGACATGGAGCTGACGCCGAAACGCTACGTGGACACGGTGGTGCTGTCCCCGATGGGCCGCATTGACCACTCTACCTCCGAGGATTTCAAGGCCGCGCTGGCCCCCCACATGACCCGCTGCGCCGAGGGCCAGGACCGGGTGGTCCTCGACTTCGCCGGCGTGGAGTACATCAGCAGCGTGGGGTTGCGCGTGCTCATGCTCGCCTCCAAGCAGGCCAAGGCCCAGCGGGGCTCGCTCGGCGTCGCCGCGCTCCAGCCCGCGGTCCGGGAGATCTTCGACATCAGCCGCTTCACGATGGTCCTCGACGTGTTCCCGTCGGTCCGCGAGGGGCTCGCCCGGCTCTCGCCCAAGGCGCTGGCGGCATTCGATGCCGCCTGACGGACGCTTGAGGGTCAAGTTCTGGGGCACGCGCGGCTCGATTCCAGTGGCCATGACGTCGGGCGAGGTCCGGCGAAAGCTGATCTCGGCCCTGATGCGCGCCTCCGGGCGTAAGCTCGAAACACCCGAGCAGGCGGCGGCCTTCCTCGAGCGTGAGCTCGACTTCGCCGGCTCCCACACCTTCGGCGGTAACTCGTCCTGCGTGGAGATCATCACGGGCCGGCGGGACTATGTGCTGTGCGACCTGGGCTCGGGCGCTCGGGTCTTCGGCAACGAGGTCCTCGCCACCCGCGGGCCCTCGGGCCAGCGGTTCCACGCGTTCATGTCCCATACGCACCTGGATCACATCATGGGCTTTCCGTTCTTCATGCCGGTCTACACGGCCGGCAATCACATCCGGATCTACGGCTGCCACGCCGAGCTGGAGGAAGCCTTTCGCGGCCAGCACGCGGCGCCATTCTTCCCGGTTGATTTCTCGCGACTGCCGGCCACGATCGAATTCGTGCGGCTCGAGCCCGATCGCGACTACGAGATCGCCGGGTTGCGCGTGCGGCCCAAGCTCCAGCGCCACGGCGGTGACTCGTACGGCTATCGATTCGAAGCCAACGACCAGGTCGTCGTCTACTCGACCGACGCCGAGCACAAGCAGGACGATCTGGCGGAGATCAAAGCCTTCGCGGAGTTCTTCCGTGACGCCGATCTCGTGATCTTCGACTCCCAGTACTCGCTGGCCGAGGCCACGTCGATCAAGGAGGACTGGGGCCACTCGAGCAACGTCGTCGGACTCGAGCTCTGCCAGATGGCGGGCGCCAAGCGCCTGTGCCTCTACCACCACGAGCCCGTCTCCGACGACGAGCGAATCGCCGCGCTCCTCGCCGAGACGCGCCGGCTCGAGGAGATCACCCGCGCCGAGCGGCGGGTGGAGATCCTGGCGGCCTACGACGGCATGGAGATCGCTCTCTGAGCCTTCCGGCCTGAGCACGATGCACTGGTCGGAACGACGCTGGGTTCGTGTTCTCTGCGGTAGTCGTGGCCAGCCCCTCGGGGCGGCGCTGCTCATGTTGCTGCTGGCGCTCGAGCTTGCTCCCGAGGTGTTCGGACTCGGCCCCGTCCGGCTCGCCGCCTTCGACGCCTACCAGCGCTGGGCGCCGCGTACCCGCCACTCGGCGCCGGCCGTCATCGTCGCGATCGACGACGAGAGCCTGCGTCTGCACGGCCAGTGGCCGTGGCCGCGAACCTGGCTCGCCGAGCTGGTCGCGCGTATCGCGAAAGCGGGCCCCGCCGCAATCGGCATCGATATCGTGATGCCCGAGGCGGATCGGCTCTCGCCCGGCCGGCTGCCGGAGTTCGTGCCCGGGATGGGCGACGACCTGATCCAGCGGCTTGCCCGTCTGCCGAGCAACGACGCGGTCCTGGCGCGGACGCTTCAGGCCTCGCCGATCGTGCTCGGGGTGGCGGGGCTGGAGGTAGAAGCGCCCGGGACGCGCCGCAATGTCCGGCGGGTGCCCTTCAGGATCATCGGCGGCGATCCGAAAGCGCGCGTACGCCGCTTCGAGGCCACGCTCCACAGCGCCGAGGAGATCGACCGGGTCGTCAAGGGGCACGGGCTTCTGAGCGTCGACACCGAGCGCGGCGTGGTGCGGCGCGTGCCGCTCGTGGCCGCCGTCGGTGACGCGCTGGTCCCGGCGTTTGGCATCGAGATCCTCCGGGTCGCCGCCGGCGAGCCGCTGCTGACCGTGCGCGCCGGCGCCCGAGGCGTCGAAGCGGTGGGCGTGGGCGACCTGTTCGTTCCCACCGAGCCCGACGGCAGCGTGCGCGTGCACTTCGCGCGGCCCGATCCCGCGCGCTTCATCTCGGCGGCGGAGGTTCTCACCGGGAACGTCGACGCGCAGCTGCTCGAGCGCAAGCTGGTGCTGATCGGCGTCACCGCGCTCGGCCTGTCGGACTATCAGGCGACGCCGGTCGCCGATCGGATGTCCGGGGTCGAGATCCACGCCCAGCTGCTCGAGAACATTTTCGACGCCGACCTGCTCGCTCGGCCGCGCGTCGTCGCGTGGGCCGAGGCCGGCGCACTGTTCGCCGGCGGTCTCCTGCTGATCTGGCTGATACCGCGGTCGTCGCCGCTCGCCTCAGTCGCGATCTATTTCCTGATGGTCGGCGCCGTCGTGACGGCCGGAGTTCTTCTCTATCTGAAGGGCGGGGTCCTGTTCGACGCCGCGTCTCCGTCGCTGGCGCTCGGCGCGCTGTTCACCGCGATGCTGGTCGTCACCCTGGCCGAGACCGAGAACCATCGGCAATCTCTGCGGCGTCAGGTCGAGCACCAGCGAGAGCAGGCCGCGCGCCTCGCCGGCGAGCTGGAAGCCGCCCGCCGGATCCAGATGGGCAGCCTGCCGCATCCGACGACCGCGTTTCCCGGAGACACGCGGCTCGATCTCTACGCGTTCCTCGAGCCCGCTCGCGAAGTCGGCGGCGATCTCTACGACTTCTTCGCGCTGGACCACGACCGACTGTTCTTCCTGATCGGGGACGTCTCGGGGAAGGGATTGCCGGGCAGCCTCTTCATGGCGGTGAGCAAGGCGCTCTACAAGAGCGCCGCGCTGCGAGGAAGCGGCCCCGTCGATACCGTCATGCGCGAGGCCGACGTCGAGATCTCCCGTGACAACGCCGAGGGGCTCTTCGTCACGATGCTGGCCGGCATTCTGGACGCGCGCACCGGCGTTCTCGCGTATTGCAACGCCGGGCACGAGCCGCCCTACGTGCTGCCGAACGGTGACCACCCGCTGGTCCGCCTCATGGACGGGGGCGGTCCACCACTGTGCGCCGTGGACCGCTTTCCCTACGTGGCAAGCACGCGCCGTCTGATGCCGGGCGACACGATCTGCCTGGTGACCGACGGCGTGCTCGAGGCGATGAGCCCGAAGGCCGAAGCGTACGGGCGGAACCGCTTCGAGGCGCTGCTGGAGAAGGTCGGCCGTGCGGCGAGTGTCGCGGAGGTGGGTGAGGCGATCCGTCTCGAAGTCCGCCGCTTCGCCGATGGTGTCGAGCAATCCGACGACATGGCGATTCTCGTGCTGCGGTGGAACGGGCCTACCGGACGCTGATCTCGACGCGCCGGTTCCGCGGCTCAGGCACATCCTGGGCCGTCGGAATCTCGGGCTCGCGCCAGCCGCGGCCCGCGATCGTGATCCGAATCTTGGGGATGCCGAGCTTCAAGAGCTCGTCGCGGCAGCGCTCCGCGCGCCTACGCGAGAGCATGTCGTTGTACGGCATGGACCCGACGCGGTCCGTGTGTCCGATGATGACGATTTCCGGCGCCGGCCGGCGAGCGATCTCGGCGAAGATCTGGCTGACCAGCGCCTTGGACTCCGGCGCGAACTCGTCGGTGTCGGAGATGAAGTACAGGAAGAAGGACACCGGCCGTTTCGGCTGCGCGGCGAGCGCCGGACCGAAGTCCTGCTTGACCTCGGCCTCAGAGGTCGTGAAACCGCCCACGCTGCCGGTATTCTTCACGCGCGCCGCCGCGTAGGGTGTATCGAGCGTGCGCTTGTCGCCCTGACTCTCGACCGTCAGGGCGCCGGTCTTTCCGTCCTTGCCGGGCAGCAGCACGTAGAGATCGTTCCGGCTGGCGCAGCCCGCTAGCGCGCTCAGCGCGAGCGGCGCCAGCCAGACGAGGTGTTGCGACCAGGCGGGCAGGGGATCAGTCTTTCGCCGGGCCCGTGCGAACAAGGAACTCGGTCCCGCGCACACCGAGAATCGCCGCCGGCGTCTTGACCTTCATCGCCTCGGGCGATTGCTTGGCCAGCTTGCCGGAAACGACGGCCAGGGTCCCCTGCTTCAGCGTGCTGTCGAAGTTGCCCTGGTGGGTCGTCGAGTTGAAGACGAAGCGGTCGATGGCGAGCACGCTGTCCGGACCAATCGAGACCAGGCTGTTGTCGCGGAACGTGATACCGACCGAGCCATCCGACCCCGTGATCACGACGTCGCCCTGCTGCACGACGTGACCGACGCTGGCGGGGAGCTTCTGGCCGGAGCGCTCGATCTGCGCCGAGCCCTTGGAGACTTTGATCTGTCCGGCGTCTTCGGCCGCGGCGACCGCGACGGCGACGACCAGGACCATCGGTAGCATCAGAGCAATGAGCCTTGATTTCATGGCGTCCTCCTCACAATCGCCGGGCCGATTCCGGAATGCACAGCCGCCCGACGCGCAACCCGATGTATATATAGTAGCCGAGTCGGTCTCGACATCTCGTGAGATCCGGAGGCTGCGACGAGCGACGACGCCGTTACCGGAAACCACAACAGAATCTTCCCGGCCCGTCGGGATACCCTACCCGCAGTAGCGCAGTTCATCGCCGACATCTGCGCGGCGAATGGAGTGCCGCGCAAGGCGTGCCTGCGGCTGACTCTGCTCGTCGAGGAGCTGTTCACCAACACGGTCGTGCACGGCCACGGGGCCGACACCGAGTCGCCCGTGTATCTCGGCTTCGAGATTCAGCCCCGCGCGATCGCGCTCACCTATGAGGACACGGCCCGCCCGTACGATCCATTCGCCCGCGTTCGTGTGCCCGACGAGACGCTCGGCGTCGAGGATCGCCCCGTCGGCGGGCTCGGCGTTGCGCTGGTGGCCGCGATCGCCGAGCGCGTGGAGTACGCGCACGTCGGAGGTAAGAACCGCATCTCGCTCGTGATTCCCACGCCGTCAGATCCCTGAGGAGCCCGCCATGACCACACCGCTCGTGACGTATGCCGTGGACGGCAAGGTCGGCATCGTCTCGCTCAACCGGCCCGACAAGCTCAATGCGATCAGCCCCGACCTGAAGAAGATGCTCGTCGAGCGCTTTCACGAGGCGGATCGCGACCCGGCCACCAGCCTGGTGGTGCTCCGCGCCGAGGGCCGGAGCTTCTGCGCGGGCTACGACATCTCGCCCAACCCGGCGCGCGCCGCCCGGCGCGGCAACGCGCTCGCGTGGCACGAATCGCTCACCGACGACGTCGCGCTCGAGATGACGCCGTGGGAGATGAGGAAGCCCGTGATCGCCTCCGTCCAGGGGCACTGCCTCGGCGGCGGCTGCGAGCTGGCGATGATGTGCGATCTGACGATCGCGGCCGACGATGCGCTGTTCGGGGAGCCGGAAATTCGCTTCTCGAACGTCGGTCCCGCGCTCGTCATGCCCTTCGTCATCGGGCTCAAGCGCGCCCGCGAGCTCCTGTTCCTCGGCGATCCGATCGACGCGCAGACCGCGCTCCAGTACGGGATGGTGAACCGCGTCGTGCCGAGAGCCGAGCTGGCGACCGCGACGCTCAAGTTCGCGCGGCGGATGGCGCTCATCTCGCCCGAGGCGCTCGCCGGCACCAAGCTCGCGATCAACCGCGGCGCCGAATCGGCCGGTTTCCGGAATGCGATCAACTCGGGGCTCGACATCCTGGCGGCCCTGTACGCGGCCCGCACGGAGGTCGGCATGAAGTTCGACGAGATCCGCGAAAAGGACGGCCTCGGCGCCGCCCTCCGCTGGCGCGCCTCCCAGTTCGCCGACTGAGCCCCGGCCTAGGCCTCGCTAGGCCTTCACGTCCGCCAGCGGTGGCCGGCGCGCGAGCGGCCTTTAAAGGCCGGTTTGCGTTTTTCGATGAAGGCGCGAGCCGATTCCTGGAAGTCTTCGCTCAGGTGCAGACCGAGGCCCTGCGTGTAGTAGCGGGACTGGCGCTGCATCTCGTTGACGAACCAGCGCATGACACGGACGTTGGCCCGAACGGACAGCGGCGGATTCTCGAGGATCTCCGCGGCCAGCGCTTCAGCGGCGGAAATCAGCTCCGCGCCCGGCACCACGCGGTTCACCATGCCGTGCTGGTGTGCCTCCTCGGCCGTGAACATGCGGCCGGTCAACGCGACCTCGTTCGCGAATCGGCTGCCCGTCCAGAACCACGTGGCGACCCAGTGCTGGCCGCTGGCGAGACCGCGCTGCACCTCGCGGATCTGGAACTTCGTGCCGGCAGCCGCCACGACCAGATCGCACGACTGAGACAACGAGTAGCCGAGCCCGAGCGCGTAGCCGTGCACGGCGGCGATCACCGGCTTCCAGTTGACGGCGTCAGCGAGCCCGTTTTCGCGCGAGCGCCGTCCGGCGGGGCCGCCGAGCCGCTTGAGCTCCTCGCGCGTGCGCAGCTGACGCTGGCGCACGTCGGCGCCGGAGCAGAAGGCGCGGCCGGCGCCGCTGACGATCGCCACCTTCAGCTCGGGGTCGGCGTCGAACTCGAAGAACGCGTCGTTGACCTCCTCCACGAGCTGATCGTTTGCCGCGTTGAGCTTCTCCGGGCGATTCAGGACGATGTGACAGATGGCGCCCTTGGGCTCGTAGCGCACCGTCTCGAATTTCGTGGCGCCGTTGTCGCGGGTCGTCATGGGACGGCTCCTATTTGAACGCGGGCATCACTTGCTGCGTGAGGATCTGTAGGCTGCGCGTCTCCTGCGGAAGCGGCAAGAGCCCGCCCGGGTTCAGCTCGGCCGCGACGCCGTTCAGGCTGAGCTCCTCGCGAAGCTGTGCGAAGCGATCCACGAGCGCCGGGCCCGTACCGAACGCGACCTTGGTGCTGAGGATCTCCTGGTACGAGAGCGCCGAGAGCGTCTTGGCCTGCGTGATCCGCCGCTCGGACGGGCCGGTGCCGGCGCGTCCAATCGGTGCGCGGGTCAGATCGGCCTGGCGCTGGAAGTAGTACGTGATCGTCTCCTCCGGCTCCTCAAGCGCAGCCTTCTCGGTTGGGGCGGCGTACACCGGAATCCGCAAGCACACGTCGCCGTCCCCGGGGTGTCCGGCTTCGCGCCAGGCTTCGCGATAGCGCTTCACGTGCACGGCCAGCTCGGGGGTGGCCATGCCGCGAAGACCCACGAAGATCGGCAAGCCCATCCGGCCGACGTGAGGAAAGGTCTCGGCGGTCGTCGCGGCCATCCGGACCGGCGGATGCGGCTGCTGGTACGGGCGGGGTGTGACCGTCGTCTCGCTGAAGCGGTAGAACTTGCCCTCGTAGCTGAAGGGTTCTCCCTTCCAGGCCTTCAGGATGATCTCGAGCGCTTCGAAGAATCGCGGCTGGCTCTCCTCGTAGGGGACGCCGAGCGCGTCGTACGCACGCGGGCCCCCGCTGCGGCCGATCCCGAAGTCGAAACGTCCCTGGCTCAGATGATCGAGTGTCGCCACCTCACCGGCCACGCGGAGCGGGTGGTTCAGCGGAAGAAGCTGTACGGCCGTTCCCACCCGCAGGCGCCTCGTCCGGGCCACGATCCAGCTCGCCACCAGCAAGGGCGCCGACAGGACCGAGCGGGCGGGGTTGACGAGCATCTCCGCCAGCCACACGACGTCGAGCCCCCACGCCTCGCCCGCGTCGACGAGCTCGAAGAGCTCGCGGAACGCGTCGCCCTGACTGGTGCCGCGCCGTATCTGCTCCGTGAAGATTCCGAAATCCATGCTCGCTCCCTTTCCCCCCGCAGCGGGTCGCTCAAGGGCCAACCGTGGAGCGATACTGCTCCGGCGCCGACCGCGTCGTCAAGGCGCCCGTTGGCACCGGCACTCATCGTTCCCACGCCGCCGACCCCAATTTCTGGCGCCTTTCTGGCGCCTCCCACTCCACGTTCTCGGGGGTTTTCCGACGGCGCTATCGGGGATTCCCTGAATTGAGCCTCCTCGGGTGCACCTCTATCGTGGCAGTTGTTGCGGGCCAAGCGGATCAATGAGTTCGTAGCCGGCCGAGTTTCGCGGAGGGTTCGCCGATGCTGACGAGATGGGCGGGAACGGCAGTCGCGGTGGCGGCGCTGGTGCTCGGGCCGGGATATTCTCTCGCCGCGCCTCCGGAGCCGCCGAGTGGGTACACGATAGGCGCCGAGGACATCCTCGACGTCACCGTGTGGAACAACACCGGGATCAGCCGGACGGTCCCCGTCCGGCCCGACGGCAAGATCTCGCTGCCACTCCTCGACGACGTGCAGGCTGCGGGCCTCACGCCCCACCAGCTCAAGGCCGATCTGACCCGGCGGTTGGCCAAGTACATCGGCTCGCCCGAAGTGTCAGTCGTGGTCCGCGAGATCCACAGCTTGAAGGTGGCGGTGATCGGGGAAGTCAGAAAGCCCGGCCGCTTCGACCTGAGGGGCCGAACCTCGGTGCTCGACGCGATCGCGCTCGCCGGAGGGTTCAACGATTTCGCTCGTCGCTCGAAGATGACGATCGTCCGCGTCCAGGGTTCGACGGTGACCCGGATTCCTTGCGACTACAACAAGGTCGTTTCAGAAGGCCCGATCGAGGCGTTCTTCCTCCGGCCCGGCGACACGCTGGTCGTGCCCTGAGATGGCGATCCAGCGAGAGCCGACGGGCGACTCGCCGATCACGCGAGCGCTGGTGGTCTTGCGACGCCACGTGTGGCTGGCGGCGGTGGTTTTCGCAGTGGTGCTCGCGGGAGCCGGGACGGTCGCGACGGCCCTGCCCGACGTCTACCGCGCGACGGCCACGGTGCTGGTCGAGCATCCGGGCACCACGGAGGGAACCGGCAAGTCGCTGATCGCCGGTGAGCTCGAGACACGGCTGCAGACGATCGGGCAGGAAGTGCTGAGCCAGGCCAGGCTCATCGCCCTCATGGAATCGTTCGATCTCTACCCTGAGCTCAGGGCGCGCGGCGCGCGGGTGGCGGCCGTGGAGCGCCTGCGGCGTGATATCCAGGTCAAGCTCGTGAGGGTGGAGCCGGCGGCTGGCCGGCCGACCACGGTGGCCTTCGGCATCACGTTTCGCTGCCGGGATCGCGAGTCCGTCGCGCGAGTGGCGAATGCGCTGGCATCTTTCTACGTCGAGGAGAACGCGAAGATCCGCGTGCGCCAGGCGAGCGCCGCGCGGCTCACACGTCTGAACCAGGAGCTGGCCCAGATGCAGGAGGTCTACACCACTCAGTATCCCGACGTCATCAGGCTGAAGTCCGAGATCGCCGCGCTCGAGCGCGTACCGAAGACGACCGCCGCGGTCGGTGAAGAATTTCGAATCCTGGATTCGGCGGTGCCCGCTCGAAACGCCGTCGCGCCCCCGCGCAGCTTGTTCATCCTGATCGGCCTGGGCCTCGGCCTAGGGGCGGCGGCCGCCGCCGTGATGGTCGCCGATCGGCTCGATGGATCGTTCCATTCGCTCGAGGAGCTGCGGGCGTTCAGCAAGCTGCCGGTCCTCGTGACCATCCCGCTCATCGGCGCCACCGGCCCGGACCGGTCTCGCCTCTGGCTACGCGCGGCCCCGATCGCGATCGGACTGGTCCTGGTCGTGCTCGTCTCCTATCACATCGCGAGCGGCAACGACCAGCTGGCCGCGGTCTTCGCGCGAGGCGCGCCGTGAGCGACCGTCAGATCCCGCGCTCCGCCAGGAACTTGGCGTAGTCGCGCTGCCCGGCCTTCGCCCGCTGGATCTGCTCGGGCGAGTAGAACTTCGCGAGGTCGACGACCTCGACGTTGTAGCGGGCCCGCTCGAAGGCGTCCTTGTGGATGAACGGGCGCGTCGCGTCGATGCCCATCGCGCCCGAGAACCGGATGTTGCTCTGCGTCCACTGGCGCTCGCCGGCCGAGCTGCGCTCCGCGGGCTGGAAGGTCTGCCCGAAGCCGCCCTCGCAGATCGTCAGGATGTCCTCCTTGGGGTTCACGCGCGTCGTGAGGGCCCACAGGACGTCCTCGATGTTGTAGATTTCCACGTCCTCGTCGACGACGATGCCGAGCCGCGCGCCCAGCGAGATCGAGAGCGCGGCCGTCAGGATATTCCGCTGGAGCCCCTCGTCGCGGGCACGCCGCTTCTTGACCTGGAAGATCACGCCGCCCCAGTCGGTCATGCCCATTGGAATATGGGTGTCGACGCAGAGTCCTGGAACGATTCGGTCCGCCAGCTCCAGGAAGCAGGCTTCTCTCACGATTCCGTCGATGAAGTGCTCGTCCATCCCGTGGACGATGAGCCCGTAGTAGAGCGGCCGGTCGGCGCGGTGGGTGATCGCCGTCGCCTGGAACTTGTAGGTGCGATACGACTTGCCCATGTAGCCCGACCACTCCGGGTGGAACGGATGCACGCCCTGCGCGTCGTCCTTCTCGGCGAGCGGGCTCTCCCATACCTTCTGGGTCGTGTCGACGTAGCCTTCCACGACGTACTCCGCGTTCGCGATCGACCAGGCATCCTGCGTCCGCGCCCGCACGAGCTCCACCGGGTAGCCCTGGAGCGCGCCGGCGACGCCGAGCTCGTCGCAGCCGCGCGGCAGGATCACGTACGTGAAGCCCGAGCCCGCCATCATCGTGCAGGTCGGAGGGATCCCGATGTTGATCGTGACCGGGATCGGCCCCGTGCGGTACCAGTTCGTCGCGATCTGGTCCATGTGCGAGCCCGGTGAGATCTGGAAGCTCGAGTAGTCGGGCCCGCGGAAGTTCATCCGGTTGTAGCCGATGTGCGAGCCGCCCCAGAAATGCTTGCCGCGCACGACCGTGGTGCCGGCGCCGAGCGTGCGGCCGGGGTCGCTGTCGGAGTGCGAGATCATGGGCACGACGTCCCACACGTCGATGTCCTTGGTGATCACCACGTCCTGACAGGGCCCGTCCCCGACCTCGACCGGAGGCAGAGGGGCGCGAAGCGCCTCGACGACCTTGTGCTTGAGCTTTCGCGGATCGTCGACGTCCAGGAGCTTCGCGATGCGGTCGGCGCTCGCGAAGATGTTGTTGCAGATGCGGGCGTTGGGATAGCCCTTTACCTTGTTGAAGAGCAGTGCGGCGCCGCCGTCGAAGTGCTTCTGGATCGCCGCGACCTCGAGGTGCGGATCGACCTCGACGTCGGTGGTGACCAGCTCGCCGGCGGCCTCCAGATATTCAAGGGTCGAGCGAAGACTCGAGATGTCCTTTTTCATGGGGGCGATACTGCGCCGCCCACGCCGGCGCCGTCAAGGCCGCGCCGACCCGCGACCCGAGCACGCCGCGGGGAGCGACCACCGACCTCGAGCTCCACGATCTCGGCCTTCGGGCCCGCGGGGCCGAGCGTGAGCCGCGCGACCGCGATCGGGAGGCTGAAGCGGCGCGGCCCGGCGCTACCGGGATTGAGCAGCAAGACGCCGGGTCGGTGCTCCACACGCGGTCGATGCGAATGGCCGGAGATGATCACGTCGACGCCCAGGGCCTCCGGATCACCCGCGAGCATCTTGAGGTCGTGGATGACGTACAGGCGGCAGCCGACGATCTCGGTCCTCACGATCTCCGGAATCGACGCCGCCCACGCGTCGCGATCGTTGTTGCCGCGCACGGCGACGACCGGCGCCATCGCGCCGAGCTCGGCGAGGATCGCGGCGGAGCCGATGTCGCCCGCGTGCACGATCAGGTCGACGGACGCCAGCGCCGCGACCGCCTCGGGCCGCAGGAGGCCGTGCGTGTCGGCGATGACGCCGACGACGGCCTTGCCGCTCGCTTCGCGCTTGCGCGCACCGCGCTGCATGACCAACGAGTGTAGCCGTCCAGTCTTCGCTTGCCCAGGGATCGCTGCGGGACTAGCATTCGCGTCAGAACACAGGGAGGGCCACATGCACTACACGCGGATCTCGGCCGACTGCCACATCGACATGCCCTGGCTGCCACCCGATCTCTTCACCTCGAATGCCTCGGCGCTCATGAAGGACCGCATGCCCTACGTCGTGGACGGGCCGGACGGCCCGCAGTGGACCACGAAGAAGGGCGCGCCGTTCGGGCTCGTCGGCGGCATCGGGTCGACGGGCACGAAGTACGTGCCCGGACAGAATCAGCGCGTGGACGTGATGGCGGCGACCGGGCTCTACGACGACGGCAAGAAGGGGATCCGCCGCCCGGGCGATCCGCACCTGCGCGTCAAGGACATGGACCGGGACGGCGTCCAGGCCGAGGTGCTCTTCGGCATCCTCGGGGCGGCGACGCGGCTCGGAGACCACGAAGCGGCCGGTGAGATGTTCCGGATCTACAACGATTGGCTCGTCGAGTTTTGCAAGCACTATCCGGAGCGGCACGTGGGGCTCGCGTGTCTGCCGTACGGCAACCTCGATGCGGCGGTCAAAGAGGTCTATCGGGTGGCTCGGCTGGGGCTCGGCGGTCTCGAGCTCTCGTGCTCCTGGGACATGGAACCCATGTGGCATCCGATGTGGGAGCCCCTGTGGCAGGCCGTGAACGACGTGAACCTCCCGCTCCACTTCCACACGTTCCCGTCGCTGCCGCCGGGCGTGCGCGAGCGTCAGACAGGCCAGACCCGCCGGGCCGCGTTCTTCACGAGCGTGGCCGGCTTCCAGATGAACCTGGTCAACATCCTGGCGGCCGTGATCGGCGCCGCGGTGCTGGAGCGCTACCCGAACATCCGCATCTCGTTCGGCGAGAGCGGGATCGGCTGGATCCCCTACGCGCTCGACCGGATGGACTTCGAGTGGGAGGACCGCTTCCGCGATCTCGGCCTCACGATGAAGCCGAGCGACTACTGGCGCCGGCAGTGCCGGGCCACCTTCCAGTTCGATCCGATCGGCACCAAGCTGATCGAGGAGATGGGCGTCGAGACGCTCATGTGGGGGTCGGACTATCCGCATCCCGACGGCGTCTGGCCCCAGTCGTCGCGCTACATCCAGGAGCAGTTCGGGCATCTCCCGGCGGACGTCGTCTACAAGATCACCTGCGAGAACGCCGGAAAGTTCTACGGATTGATGCGCTGAGCCGGCGATGAACGAGAACGCCTACCGGGCGCGCGCCGAGCGCGGCGAGATCCAGATCGGCACGTGGGTGACGATGATCCGCACCCCGGCGGTGCTGACGTTGCTGAAGGCCGTCGGTCTCGACTTCGCGCGGATCGACATGGAGCACTCGCCATTCTCGATCGAGACCGTGGCCGACATGGCGGCGCTCGCACGGGCGATGGACTTTCCGATGGTGGTCCGCCCGTCCGAGGGCAACCGCGAGTGGATCACGCGCCTGCTCGACGCCGGCGTCTGGAACCTGCACGTGCCGCAGGTCGACACGCCCGAGCAGGCGGCTGAGGTCGCGGCGTGCTGCCGGTACGCGCCGCTCGGCGAGCGGGGGATGTACGGGTTCGGCACAACGCCAGGTGCTCGACGAGCACCGCCGGCGGCTGGTCACGGCCGCGCGCAAGAACGGCAAGGCGGTGGCGATGCTGACCGACAGCGCGGAAGGTGTGAAGCAGATGATCAGCCTCGGAGCCACGATCATCAACTACTCCTCGGACGCGGCGGTGCTTCGGGCGGGTTACGCCTCGACCGTCGAGGAGATTCGCCGGGCGTTGCCGGCGCGCTCCTGAGCCGGAGCGACCCCTAGCTCGACTTGAGGTGGAGCT
>QHSQ01000577.1 GCA_003221615.1 Candidatus Rokuibacteriota bacterium
GTCTTCGTGCGGGCGGTAGTCCCGTACGAACTACTTGTGCTCAGCGAGTAGGATCACGACGGAATTTTGGGGCCGCTTCCGGGAACGTTCTGCAAACAGCATCTGGTCTGATGCGGAACGTCTTGGGAGCGGGTCACGAATCACAACCTTTGCGCCGGCGGTGAAACCGGTCCGGGCCGGTCACGCAGTCAGAGGAGGCAAGGTGAAGAAGATTCGACAGAAGCTCCGGGGAAGGCGTGGCGGGCTCGCGACACTCCGAGCACACTTCGCGTACTAGTGTCCCGTCCCGGTGGTTCGCGTCATAAGTTCAGCCGGGTGATCATCGACGGTCCGCTGAGCAAACCGGGCGATGCTCGCCAGGATCTGGTCGGCGGTCTTGGTCCAGACGAACGGCTTCGGATCAGCATTATGCGCGTCGATGAACGCGCGGATGGCGGTCTCCAGTTCCGCCACGCTGCGATGCACTCCGCGCCGGACTTGCTTGTTGGTTAGCTCGGCGAACCAGCGCTCCACCAGGTTCAGCCACGAACCGTATGTCGGAGTGAAGTGCACATGAAATCGCGGGCGCTTGGCCAGCCAGCGTCGGATGAGCGCAGTCTTGTGGGTGCCGTAGTTATCCATGATGAGATGGATCGCCAGGGCGGCGGGGACAGCGGCATCGATCGCGTCGAGGAACTTTCTGAACTCAAGAGAACGATGCCGCCGGTGGAGCTGGCTGAGGATCTTGCTGGTCTTGAGATCGAGGGCCGCAAACAGCGAGGTCGTGCCGTGGCGTTTGTAGTCGTGGGTCCGACGCTCGACTTGGCCCGGGCGCATTGGCAACAGCGGTTGCGTCCGATCGAGCGCCTGAATCTGCGCCTTCTCGTCCACGCAGAGCACGACCGCATGCTCGGGCGGATTCATGTACAGGCCCACCACGTCACGCACCTTGTCGATCAGCAGCGGATCGGGCGACAGCTTGAACGTCTCGCTGCGGTGCGGCTGCAGCCCGAAAGCGTGCCAGATCCGACTGATCGTCATGCGGCTCAGCCCAGTGGCCTGCGCCATCCCGCGCACGCTCCAGTGCGTCTGTCCGCGGGGCGTCGTCTCGAGCGTTCGGGTCAGCACCCGTTCGACCTCCTCGTCGCCTATCGTCCGCGGCGCCCCGGGGCGCGGCTCGTCGTAGAGTCCGTCGACACGGTCGCGCACAAACCGGGCGCGCCACTTACTCACGGTTTGATCTCTCACGTGCAGTTTCCGCGCGACGACGTTGCTGGCCAGGCCGTCGCCACACAGCAAGACCAGCCGGGCGCGCCGCGCCAGGTGGGGGCGCGTGCGCGAGCGGTTTGCCAACGAGGTCAGCGTTGCACGCTCGGGGTTCGTCAGCACCACTGGGGCCTTTGGTCGACCTGTTCGCATGCCCGTCCTCCTTCTCCGACAAACCGGCGAGTCATGCGACTTGTTCCATTTTCTTCAGGGACAGGACACTAGACGCTGTGAGAGGACGCCCAGCAGGGAGGAGGCGATGAGGTTCGCGTCAACGCCGAGATCCAGGAGCCGCGGGAGGGCGCTGACTGCGTCGTTTGTGTGCAGTGTGCTCAGCACGAGGTGACCGGTCTGGGCGGCGCGGGCATCTGTACGACGCGGCGTAGCTCAAAGCCGATTAGCGCACCTCTGAAGGTACCGGATGTGACAGCGGCACCATTCTTTGCGCGGGAGGCTGCACGTTCAAGCAGGTCGATGCGTAGATCGAACGTCATAGCGCGGTGCGTGGCCCAGAAGAGTTGCGTCGCAACGATCACGAGCCTGCCTCGATCCTCATCGCCTCGTCATCCATGATGAGCCTCGTTTTAGCGTGGGCGGAAATGCAACACGCACACCGGCGGTGTCAACGCCAAGACCGTCGTGTGGAGTAATTCCCGGTCACACGGACGGAACGCCAGAAGCTTCCAGGACCGCTCGAATGAAGCTCGAGGATGGCAATCTGCGAGAGAAGCTCGAGAAGGTCGAGCCCAGATCCTTCGGGAGACGCTTCAGCACTACGGCACCCAGTCCAAGGCCGCCCGTCACCTGGGCGTGGCGCAAGCCACAACGAGGGTCGCGCAGCCTCCCCGATCGAGTGAGCTGGTTTGCGTGGATTCACACCGAGTTATCCGAATGCGAGCAGCGCAACTGCCTTTCGACCGCGACTTGCGCGCGCGGCATGATTCACTCGCGCATACATGATTCACTCGCGCATACAGGTTACGCTGTCTCCAGCGTCCACGGTCTTCCCTCATTCATGCGTAACCCAGGACACCGGAACAAGGCGCCGCCTGCTGATACGATTCAGCAGCCGTCCGACATGACGACGCTTCCTACGTCGGAGGACGCACCGCGAGCGCACGCTGTCACCGCCACGCGCTCGTGGCCGGTGTCCGAGCTCGTCGTCGCGATGATGACGTCTGTCCTGTTGCATATCGCCTGGTTCACATTCTTTCTCGCGACCGTCGGGCTTCATCCGGAGCCGCCATGGGTGGTCTTCGCCGCCGACCCGGGGGCCGTTGATGAGGTCATAATCGGAGCGCCAGCGCCAAAGGCTGCGTCGGTGCGCACGGCTCCACCGGTAGTCGCAAAGCGTGAACCCGCGTCGCCGCCGAAGCCCAGGCCAATCCGTCTGGTGTCGACGCTGTCCGCCACCCCGCCACCGGCGACGGAACCGCCGAACGA
>QHSQ01000243.1 GCA_003221615.1 Candidatus Rokuibacteriota bacterium
CGACGACGATGTACCGCGAGATGGACATGCGGTTCTGGCTGGAGAAGGCGGAAGCGGAGACGATGGAGCCCGGCGCGTGACCTATCTGCACTGCGTCTGCGAAAATCATCGCGCGAGCGGAAGCAGGTCACGTTCCTCTGAAGACTGGTGCCACGCTGGTGCCATACGCCAACGAACGCCGTGCACACAGTGGACCCGTCATGACGCGGAAGCCTCGTGATCTGTTGCAGGGAGTTGTCCCGAGACAGCCCGAGTGCGCTGCCGGAGACGCCTCTTAATCAGCGGGTCCACGGTTCGAGTCCGTGATGGCCCACCAATCAGGGACGGGCGCTTCCAGAACATCGGAAGCGCCCGCTGCGTTTCGGCCGGCGTCGAATGTGCGGTCACACCGCGAGCACGCGAGCAGGCTGGATCGGCAGAGGCTCGACCGGGAAGCCACCGTCTTGCCACGCCTCGAACCCGCCGGCCAGGGGCCGGATCCGTGAAATGCCGCGCTTGCGCAACAAGAGCGCCACCCGGGCGCTCGTGGCTTCGTTCGGTCAGGAGCAGTAGACCACCACCTCGCGATCGCGGGGGATCGCGACGTGACGTTGCTCGAGCTCAGCGGGAGTGATGCGTATCGCTCCACGGATCATCGCAGGGCGGTCCTGGACCTCGAGCTCGTGGCGGAGGTCGACGATGAACACGGGCTCGTTTGCGCGGAGCTTCGCGCCGAGCTCCTCGGGGCTGATGCGCGCGATCCGCAGCTCGCGAAGGAAGAGCTGGCGGCGAATCACCTTGATCCCCAGGTAGAGGCCGAAGGCGACCGCGGCGATCACGACGGCCCAACCGCCCAGGCGGTCGGCGAGAAGGATAGCCTCGGCCAGCTGATCGTGGAAGGCGTAGCCCAGACCGACGTAGAGTCCCACCCACAGCACGGCCCCGAGCACGTCGAAGACCACGAAGCGCCGTCTCGGCATACCGAGTGCTCCCGCGAGGGGCTGACCGATGCTGTTCAAGCCCGGCACGAACTTCGCGATCAAGAGCGCGCTGGCGCCATGGGTCGTCAAAGTCTCCGCCCCATTCCGGACACAGGTGTCCGGCTCGATCGCCATCCGGCACATCCACTTGAGGACCCGCTGCCCCCCGATGCGCCCGATCTCGTACCAGACGAGATCGCCGACCACCGTGCCCGCGAGCGCAAGCGCCGCCGCGAGCCAGAGGCTGAGGCGGCCGTTCCCGGCCAGGGCGCCGGCACCCAGGAGAAGGGGCTCGCCCGGCATCGGGGGCACGAACTGTTCGAGGACCATCCCGCCGAAGAGGGCCGGATAGCCATACGTGCGAATGAAGAGGTCGAGGCTGTCCATTTGAAGCTCAGCGAGACTCTACTACTTCCGAGGCGGGAGAACCGAAGACCGATTCATTCCCGGGCTTCGCGCTGGTCACGCTTCGCTCTGCGCCGCAGGCGATAGCTTCGATAGACCAGGGCTCCGGCGATCCAGATAGCGACCGCCGCGATTGGATACGCGACCAATCGCGGAAAGATGGCGACGAGCATGCCGACGATCACGAGAGCGACCGCGACCGCGAGCATGATCCGGGTCTCGACGGACTCGAGCGTCCTCTGATTGGTGACCGCCGCGCCGACCGTGTTGCTGATGCGAAGCAGGCCAGCGGCGGCCCGCCCGGCGCTTCCTCCGCCTCCTGAGGCCGGCGGATCTGGCTGGCCGGCGAGTCGCCGGACCATGGTTCGCTCGTCCAGAATGACCTCGGTGGCGTTCGTCAGATCCTCGATGTACATCACTTCCATCAGGCGTGCGAACGTGTCGTCCTCGACGAGCACGTCGAGCTCGCAGTTGCCGAGCCAGCTCGCGGGGTTGAGATTGGTCGAGCCCACGCGCGCCCACCGCCCGTCGGCCACCGCCGTCTTCGCGTGCAGCATCGAGCCGTTCCACTCGAAGACGCGCACGCCGGCTTCCAGCAGCGTGCGGTAGCCGGCCCTCGACAGAGGTCGGAGTAGTGGGATGTCGGTTCCGTTCGGCACGAGCAACCTGACGTCCACGCCGTCTCGCGCGGCCGACCGGAGCGCCTGCACGTAGGTGGGGGTGCCCGCATAGTACGCATCGGTCAGCCAGAGGCGCTCGCGAGCGAGCGCAGCGACGAGCTGACCAAGGCGGAACAGGCCGGCCGTGTTCGGAACGGTCGCGACGACGCGCAACGCAATCTCTCCGGCGGGCGCGCTCGCATTGGCCGCCGCGACGCTGTCGGCAGGGACCGGTGGACCCATCAGTGCCCACATCTGCGCGAACGCCTCCTCGATCTGCCGCACGGCGGGGCCGCGCACCTCGACCCCTGTATCGCGCCACGGCGGAATGTTGCGCGAGGCGTCGCCCACCCACGCCTGTCCGACGCAGAGACCGCTGACAAACCCGACCGTGGCATCCACGGCGAGCATCTTTCGATGATCCCGGCTGAGCCAACCCAGCGGGCTCGCCGGAGTCGGCGCGTTGTAGCAGCGAACCTCGACACCCCCGGCGCGCAGTCGCCGCCAGAACCTGCGCGAGGTCTTGCCGAATCCGCCCATCCAGTCGTAGATGACGCGGACAGGGACACCCTCGCGTGCCCTGGCGATCAACGCGTCGCTGAAGTGCTCGCCGACGGTGTCGTCGTGAATGATGTAGCTTTCGAAATGGATGTATCGGGTCGCGCGGGCGATCGCGTCGAGCCACGCCGGATAGTTCTCGCGCGCGTCCTTCAGCAGGCGAATGCTGTTGCCCGGCACGAGCGGTGCGCCGGCGGCTCGCGAGAATGCCTGCTCGGCGAGCGCGCGCACCGAGACGAAGGATTCGCGCCGGCGAGCGCTCACGGCGTGCATCAGTTCCGGTCTCAATCCGGAAGCGGGACGAATTCCACGTCGTCTCCGGGCACCTTGGGGAACCGGCCTTCCTTCCAGTCCCTCTCGTCGAGGAAGGTGAAGGGGCCGACCATGCGGCGCGCCGCGGCTGGAAGGACGCGGCGGACGGCGACTCCGCCGAGGTCGCGGGCGCGCGCGGCGATCACGTTCGCGATCACGGGTACCGCGCTCGCGCTCGAACAGAGAAGCTCGATCGCAGGTCGGACGCTCATGCGCCGAAAACGATGGCGAGTGTACATCTTTCGTTGGCGTCCGGCTGTCGATTTGAACCCTCGCCGTTCGATCTCATAATGGGAACAGAACAGCGCACGGGAGGGATCGATGCCGAAGATCACGCAAAAGATCACACCGTTCTTGTGGTTCGATAACCAGGCTGAAGAGGCCGTCAACTTCTACACGTCCATCTTCAAGAGCTCGAAGGGCAGAAACGCCACCCGTTACGACGAAGAGGGCTCCGAGGTTTCCGGAAGGCCGAAGGGATCGGTCATGACGGTGCCCTTCCAGCTCGAGGGCCAGGATTTCGTGGCGTTGAACGGCGGGCCGATGTTCAAGTTCACCGAGGCGGTCTCCTTCGTCGTCAACTGCGAGACCCAGAAGGAAGTCGACCATTTCTGGGAGAAGCTGTCCGCCGGCGGCGAGGAAGTCCAGTGCGGATGGCTCAAGGACAAATTCGGCCTGTCGTGGCAGGTGGTTCCCACGGTCCTGAGCGAGATGTTGCAGGACAAAGACGCCCAGAAGGCGAAGCGGGTCATGTCGGCGATGCTGAAGATGAAGAAGCTCGACATCGCCGAGCTGAAGCGAGCCTACGAGGCGTAGTCCATGTGACCCCTCGTTGTTGACCGCGGTCACGGACCCGGCTAGGCTGTCTCGATGATCCGGAGCAGGCGTTGGATGAGTGCGGTGGTCATCGTGGCGGCGGCGGTCGGACTCTGCGTTGCGATTCGGGGCGGGGCACTCGCCGAGAAGGCGGTCGTCATTCCACCGCCCACGCTCGACAACCCGAAGGTGGCCGGCCCGTTGCAGACCGCGGTCGTCGCCGGCGGCTGCTTCTGGGGCGTGCACGGCATCTATCAGCACGTGCGTGGCGTGCGCAAGGTGCTCTCGGGCTACGCGGGCGGCACGAAGGCGACGGCGGACTACGAGATGGTCAGCCGCGGCGATACCGGTCACGCGGAATCAGTCGAGATCGTCTTCGATCCCAAAGAGCTGTCGTACGGCGAGGTCCTCCAGATCTACTTTTCGGTGGCGCACGATCCCACCCAGCTCAATCGCCAGGGGCCCGACACGGGCACGCAGTATCGGTCGAACATTTTCTATTCGGATGAATCGCAGAAGAACATCGCCCAGGCGTACATCGCGCAGCTGATCAAGGCCAGGGCCTTCGGTCGCGAGATCGTGACGCGGGTCGATCCGCTGAAAGCCTTTTTCCCGGCGGAGGCCTATCACCAGGATTTTCTGCTTAACAACCCGACCTATCCCTACATCGTGTTCAACGATCTGCCGAAGATCGAGAATCTCAAGAAGATGTTCCCAGGCCGGTACCAGGAGCAACCCGTATTGGCCAAGGGCTCCAAGTAAGCTCAGCGCGAGTAGCGGTCGGTGCTCCAGCCGCGCGCCACCTCGACGAGGGTCGTGACCACCCGGCGGTCGGCGGCGCACGCGACGATCCCCGGAAGCCGGAACATGTTCGCCCGCTCGTCGCGCCACATCTCGCGAAAGTCGACGCGCCGGCCGTCGTGCGCCCTGATCACGTCACCGCCCAGCACTCGGGCCAGGTGCATGCACACGGGAAAGTCGTAGACGTTTGGGGTGTGAAAGAGCGCGCCGCCCAGGTAGCCGTTCGCCACCAGGGGAAAGAGACTGCCCGGCGTATCGTTGCCCAGGACGCCTTCGAGCCCGGCCGCGCTGACCGCCTGCGCGCGCTCGGCGTCACGGCCTTGAAATCCGCTGACGAGGATGCGGCGGCTGTTCCGCGGTTGATCCGCGGTTATTGGCGGTAGCGCGTCGAGCACGGTTCGAGCCGGGCGGGCGTGATCATCCGGGCCGAGCACGATGCGGTCGTCGCGCACCTCGAGCCAGGTCCCTTCCGGGCCCTCTTCCGGCAGGTACACCATCGAATAGCGAATGGTCTCGGCCGTTCGCGCGTGGAGCATGACCGAATAGCGATTGCCCGTGCGGTCGCGGTACTCCCGCGTGCCGTCGATCGGGTCGATGCCCAGTGCCCACTCGCTCCGGTCGGCGAATCGGCCCAGATCGCCGGTGGTCTCTTCGGCCTCGATGCGGCAGCCGCGCACGGCCGGACCCATGTCACGCAGCGCGGCCACCAGGAGCTCCTGCACCGAGAGATCCGCGAGCGTGAGCGCGTCCGTGTCCGAGAACCCAGAGGTCTTCCCGCCCAGTGCAATGTCATGTCGCCGAAGCTGCCGCGCGAGGGCGCCGGCCCATCGGACCACACGCGGCAGCTCCGCGGTCAGGACCGGGATCGGGTCGCTCACGACGAGGACGAGGTGCGTGTGCGGACGGGACCCGGCTGGACCTCGCGCAGGCGCCGTTCGAGAAACCGACGCTCGGCGTCGTTCGTCACCAGCGAGAGCGCCCGCGCGTAGCTCTTCACCGCTTCCGCGTCGGCGCCGAGGCGCCGCAACAGATCGGCGCGCGCGGCATGCAAGAGATGATAGCGATCGAGCTCGCCCCCGGCGGCGAGAGCGTCGATGAGGGCGAGCGCCGGCCGCGGGCCGTCGACCATCGCGACCGCGGCCGCGCGGTTCAGGGACACGACAGGCGAGGGCTGCACGCGCTCCAGGAGATCGTAGAGGCGAACGATCTCGGGCCAGTCCGTGTCCTCGGTCCGCGCCGCCCGACAGTGCACGGCCGCGATCGCGGCCTGCAGCGCGAGCGGGTTCGCATCGCCGCGGAGCGCCTCGGACACGAGCGGCAGTGCCTCGGCGATCTGCGCTCGGTTCCAGCGGCGGCGATCCTGGTCCTCGAGGAGCACGAGATCGCCCGCTTCGTCGAGCCGTGCGTCGCGGCGCGAATCGTGCAGCAGCATGAGTGCCAGGAGGCCCGTCACTTCCGCCGGCGGCTCGGGCGTCATCAGGGCTCTCACCAGACGGCCCAGGCGGATGGCCTCGGCGCAGAGATCGGTCCGCACTAGCGCCGCACCGCGCGTCGGGGCATAGCCCTCGGTGAAGATCAGATAGACCACCGTCAGCACCGCCTCGAGGCGGGCCGGCATGTCCTTCGTGTCGGGCACCGAGTAAGGGATGTGCGCGTCGCGGATCTTGCCCTTCGCGCGCACCAGCCGCTGGGCCATGGTCGCGACCGGTACCAGAAACGCCCGCGCGATCTCGTCGGTCTCGAGCCCGCCGAGCGTGCGCAGAGTGAGCGCCACCTGGGCCTCGAGCGCCAGCGCCGGGTGGCAGCAGGTGAAGATCAGCCGGAGGCGGTCGTCGGGGATCTGGTCCGGGTCGTAGTCGGGTTCGTCGACGGCTCGGGTCGACTCGGTCACGGCGTACACGTCCAGCTTCTCCTCGAGCCGTGCCCGGCGCCGGATACGGTCGATGGCCTTGTGGCGGGCCGTCTGGATGATCCAGGCTCGAGGGAACTCGGGCACGCCGGAGGCCGCCCACTGGTTGACCGCCGCCATGAAGGCCTCCTGGGACGCCTCTTCCGCCGCATCGAAGTCGCCGACGAGCCGGATCATGGTGGCGACGATCCGGCCCCAGTCGGCCCGATAGACGGCGTCGACGGCGGCATTGGCCCCGGAGAAATCCTCCACGGTAGATAATCTACGCCGGGTGTCGAATCCGGCGCCCGCCGTTCGACCTACTGATGGAGGCGCATGTGAAATACCTGTTGCTCGTATATCTCGACGAGAGCTGGGAAAAGCGGAGCCTGGCCGAGCGCCAGGAAGTCTACCTGGGCCAGGTGCGTGTCTCCGAGGAGCTCAGGGCGCGCGGGCAATACCTGGGCGGCAACCCACTACACCCGACGTCCACGGCCACCAGCGTCCGGGTGCGAGACGGCAAGCGGCTCCTGACCGACGGGCCGTTCGCGGAGACGCGCGAGCACCTCGGCGGGTATATGCTCATCGACGTCGAGAATCTCGACGAGGCGATCGCCTTCGCGGCCCGCGGCCCGTTGGCGCGCGTGGGTACCATAGAGGTACGGCCCGTCAGAGAGGGACCGCCGCAGTAGAGCTGGCCAGCTCAGCGCCCGAATCGAACATTCACGGAGGAAGCCCGAACATGACGTATGCGCTGTGGATTGTGCAGGGGCTGCTCGCGCTCCTGTTTCTGTTCGCCGGCGTCATGAAGTTCATCATGTCGATCGAGGAGATGACCAGACAGATCCAGATGCCGGCCGCGTTCTTGTGGTTCATCGGCGTAGCCGAGATCTGCGGCGGTCTCGGCCTGATCCTGCCCAGTCTTCTGCGGATCCGCCCGGGATTGACGCCGCTGGCCGCCGCGGGGCTGGTGATCATCATGATCGGCGCGACGATCGTCAGC
>QHSQ01000244.1 GCA_003221615.1 Candidatus Rokuibacteriota bacterium
TGGCGCCGAACTACGCGGCCGGCAAGGACATGGTCTTGGGGTTCAAGCGCTACTTCAAGAACAAGATCGTGGGCGAGGTCTACACCCAGCTCGGCCAACAGGACTATCAGGCCGAGATCAGCCAGCTCCGCGCGGCCAACCCGAAGGCGGTGTTCGTCTTCTATCCGGGCGGCATGGGCATCCAGTTCCTCAAGCAGTACGCGCAGGCCGGCCTGCGCGGCCAGGTCCCGCTCTACTCCGTGTACACGGTCGACGAGATCTCGCTGCTGGCGGTGAAGGAAGCGGCACTCGGCCAGTTCGAGACCCGGTACTGGAGCCCGGACCTCAAGAACGAGGCGAACCAGAAGTACGTGACGGACTATCGCAAGAAGTTCGGCAAGACGCCGTCGTTCTACGGCGCGCAGAGCTACGACGGCATCATGCTGATCGACAGCGCGGTCCGCGCGGTGAAGGGCGATCTCACGAACAAGAAGGGCATGATCGCCGCGATGCGCCAGGTCGACTACAAGTCGACGCGCGGGCCGTACAAGTACAACGTGAACCACTTCCCGATCGAGAACTTCTACCTCTTGAAGGCCGTGCAGGATCCGGGCGGCGAGCTGATGATGCAGATCCAGCGGACCGTCTTCGAGGGCCACAAGGATTCCTACGCCGGCGAGTGTCCGATGAAGTGGTAGCGGCGCCCGGGCGAGCGTGTCCATAACCCTCGCCCTCGTGCTCGAGCAGACGCTCAACGGTCTGCAGTACGGCGTGATGCTCTTTCTCATGGCCGCCGGGCTGACGCTCGTCTTCGGCATCATGAACCTCGTCAACCTCGCGCACGGCTCGCTCTACATGGTCGGCGCGTACCTGGCGACCGCGTTCACGGAACGGACGGGATCGTTCGTGCTCGGCGTCGCGCTCGCGCTGCCGGCCACGCTCCTGGTCGGCGTCGTGGTCGAAGTGGTCGCGCTCAGGACCTTGTACGAGCGGGATCACCTCGATCAGGTGCTGGCCACCTTCGGGCTCATCCTCTTCTTCAACGAGCTGATCGCGATCGTCTGGGGACGGGCGGCGATCTTCACCAGCGTTCCTCAGTTCCTGAGCAGCCATTTCCGCGTGCTGCCCGGCCTGCCGTATCCCACGTATCGGGCGGTCATCATCCTGGTCGGCGTGGCCGTCGCGTTTCTGCTCTGGGTCCTGGTGACGCACACGCGCCTGGGCATGCGCATCCGCGCCGGCGCCAGTAACCGGACGATGATCGCGGCCCTCGGCGTCGACATCCGGCTTCTCTACACTCTCGTCTTCGGCCTCGGCGCCGCGCTGGCGGGGCTCGCCGGAGCGATGGCCGGCCCGCTCTACTCCGTGCAGCCGGGCATGGGCGAGGCGATCCTCATCCAGGTCTTCGTCGTGATCGTCATCGGCGGGATCGGGTCGATCCGCGGCGCGATCGTCGGGGCCATCGTGGTGGGCATGGCCGACACGCTCGGCCGGGCCTTCCTCAAGCCGATGCTGGCCACGGTCATCTCGCCGCCCGCCGCCGACAAGGCGGGGCCGGCGCTGGCCTCCATGTCGATCTACCTCTTGATGGCGGCGGTGCTGTTCTTCCGTCCCGAGGGGCTCTTCCCGGCGCGGAGCCGCTCCTGATGGCGATCTCGCGCCGCACGGTCGTGCTGGCCGCCGGCTGCATCGTGCTCGCGCTGGTTCCGCCGATCGCCGCGCTCACCAATCAGCCGTTCTACGTCGACCTGTTCCGCCGCATGATGATCTTCGCGATCGCCGCCGTGAGCCTCGACCTGATCCTCGGCTACGGCGGCATGGTCAGCTTCGGCCATGCGGCCTATCTCGGCATCGGCGCTTACGCGGTCGGGATCCCCGCGTTCCACGGCATCGAGAACGGATGGCTCCAGTGGGGCCTGGCCATCACGGCGTCTGCGGTGGTGGCGCTGGTGATCGGCGCGATCTCGCTCCGGACGAGCGGCGTCTCCTTCATCATGATCACGCTCGCCTTCGCCCAAATGCTGTACTACCTGGGCATCAGCCTCGAGACCTACGGCGGCGACAACGGCATGCGGCTCGCCGGACGCAGCCGGTTCGGCGGGCCCGTCGATCTCCGCGAGCCCACGGTCTTCTACTACGCCGTGCTGGCGATCCTCATCGTGTTCCTGGCGCTCGGCAGCCGACTGGTCGCCTCCCGCTTCGGAATGGTGGTCCGTGCGGCGAAGTCCAACGAGCCGCGCGCGCGGGCGATCGGCTTCTCGCCGCTTCCGTACAAGCTCACGGCCTTCGTCATCGCCGGGAGCGGGGGCGGGCTGGCCGGCGCGCTCCTCGCCAACCAGACGGAGTACCTGACGCCGGACTTCATGCACTGGACCCGGTCGGGCGAGATCATGTTCATGGTGATCCTCGGCGGCATGGGGACGCTCTTCGGTCCCGTGATCGGCGCCATCGCCTTCCTGCTGCTCGAGGACGTGCTCTCCGCGCTGACCGCGCACTGGCAGATCATGCTCGGACCGATCCTGATCCTGGTCGTGCTCTTCGCGAAGCGCGGCCTGTTCGGCCTGCTGGTCGGCGCCGAGGCGCGTGATGGCTGAGCCCTTGCTGTCGATCCGTGGCCTCAGCAAACGCTTCGGCGGCCTCCTGGCGAGCGACCGGATCGACCTCGGCGTGACGCGAGGCGAGACGCACGCGATCATCGGCCCCAACGGCGCCGGCAAGACCACGCTCATCGGCCAGCTCGCGGGCGACCTTCGCCCCGACGCCGGATCCATCCGCTTCGCCGAGCAAGACGTCACGCGGCTCGGCGCGCCGCACCGCGCGCGCCGCGGGCTGGCGCGCTCGTTTCAGGTCACGAGCATCTTTCGCGACTTCTCGGCGCTCGAGAACGTGGCGTTCGCCGTCCAGGCGCGCAGCGGCAGCAGCTTTCGGTTCTGGCGACCGGCGCGCGCCGAGGCGGCCCTGCGCGGGCCGGCGCGCGTCGCGCTGGAGTCGGTGGGGCTCGGCGTGCGGGCCGACGTCCGCGCGGCCAACCTCGCCCATGGCGAGCAACGCCAGCTCGAGATCGCGATGGCGCTGGCGACGGAGCCTCGCCTGCTCCTGCTCGACGAGCCGGTCGCCGGGATGGGGCTCGACGAGTCTCAGCGGATGGTCCGGTTTCTCTCGACCCTCAAGCGCCGGATCACGATCGTGCTCGTCGAGCACGACATGGACGCCGTGTTCACGCTGGCCGACCGGATCTCGGTGATGGTCTACGGCCGGATCATCGCCACGGGGACGCCGCCGGAGATTCGCGGCAACGACGAGGTGCGAAGAGCCTATCTGGGCGAGGACCAGGCCTGATGCTCGCCGTCGATGCGATCGAGACGTCGTACGGGGTGAGCCAGGTCTTGTTCGGCGTGAGCCTCGATGTCGGCCCGGGGCAAGTCGTCACTCTGCTCGGCAGGAACGGCATGGGCAAGACCACGACGATCCGGTCGATCATGGGCATCGCGCCGCTGCAAGGCGGCACGATCAGCTTCGACGGCCGTCCGATCCATGGTCTGCCGCCGTATCGCGTGGCGCAGGCCGGGCTCGGCCTCGTCCCCGAGGGACGCCAGGTGTTCCCGAACTTGACCGTGCGCGAAAATCTCGTGGCGACCGCGGCGAATCGTGGCGGAAACGCGGCGCCGTGGCGAGTGGACGCGGTCTTCGAGTTATTTCCGCAGCTCGCGGCCCGCGCGAAGAGCCTCGGCGGCGCGCTCTCCGGCGGCGAGCAGCAGATGCTCGCGATCGGACGCGCGTTGATGACGAACCCGCGCCTGCTCATCCTCGACGAGGCGACGGAAGGGCTCGCGCCGCTCGTCCGCGCCGAGATCTGGCGCTGCGTGGAAGGCCTGAAGGCGAGGGGGCAGTCGATCCTCATCATCGACAAAGACGTGACGACGCTCACCCGGGTCGCCGACGCGCACTACATCCTCGAGAAGGGCAGGATCGTCTGGCGCGGAACATCGGCCGAGCTTCGGCTCCGAGCGGACATCCAGCATCGATACCTCGGCGTATGAGAGACTGCGTGGCGTGAGCTGGATCGACCGCTCGTTTCCGACGACCGCCACTCCGAGCGACCTGGTGGGCCGCGTGCTGGGGCTGAACCCGGGCATGATGACCGGACCCGGCACCAACACCTATCTCGTCGGTCGCCGGGATCCGATCCTCATCGACACCGGCGCCGGCGTCGCCGAGTATCCGCCGTTGCTCTCGAGCTACCTCGCCGAGCGCGGCTGGGCCCGGCCCTCACGGGTGATCCTCACGCATCGCCATCCCGATCACCTCGGCGGGGTCTCCCAGCTCCGGGCGCGCTTTCGTGGCATTCACGTCTCGAAAATGATCTTTCGCGACTCCTCGCTGCCGGACTCGATCCATGATCTGCGTGACGGCGAGAAGATCGAGAGCGACGGCGCCACCTTGATCGCTGTTCACACCCCCGGTCACGCCTCCGACCACCTCTGCTTTTACCTCGTCGAGGAAAAGGCGCTGTTCACGGGCGACGTGGTGCTCGCCGGATCCACGACGGTCATCCCGTCCGGCGACGGAGATCTTCTCGACTACATGAATTCGCTCACGCGACTCCAGGCGCTCGGGGTTCGCCGGATCTACCCGGCGCACGGGCCGGTCATCGAGGACGGTCCCGGCCGGATCCAGGAGTACATCGACCATCGCCTGATGCGGGAGCGGCAGATCTTGACCGCGCTCGGCGACGGGCTGGCCACGATTCCGGAGATGGTCGCAAAGATCTACGCCGACGTCGCCCCCGCGCTACACCCGATGGCGGCGCAGTCGGTCGAGTCGCACCTGAAGAAGCTCGTGCGGGAAGGGCGCGTGCTGGAGACCGCCGTGCGCGACGCGCCCTCGCGCTGGCTACTCGTCCGCTAGCCCGTCTCTCGAGCCCGGCTCACGAGCGCGGCGAACAGATTGAACGCCGCGCGGTCATCGCCGACCAGCTCTTCGGGGTGCCACTGGACTCCGACGACGAACTGCCCGGCGTCGCTGACCTCCACGCCCTCGATGATCGAGTCGGGCGCCCACGCCACGTCCGCGAGCCCCCGGCCCAGGCGCTTGATCGCCTGGTGGTGGAAGCTGTTCACGTCGACTTCCAGCGCGCCCAGGATCCCGGCGAGCCGCGAGCCGTCCCGCACCTTCACCGGGTGCGTCGGGATGTTCCGAGCCTTGCCCTGGCGCCCGGCCTGGCTGTGGTCGAACGGCGAGCCCGGCTCGCTGGAAATGTCCTGGTAGAGGCTGCCGCCCAGCGCGACGTTCAGCACCTGGAGCCCACGACAGACCGCGAGGAGGGGGACGCGCCGCGCAATCGCCCATTGCGTCAGATCGATCTCCAGCGTGTCGCGGGCGCCGGAGACCTCGGCGGTGGTCGGATGCCGCGCCTCGCCGAAGCGCGAGGGGTCCACGTCGCCGCCGCCGGTCAGGAGCACGCCGCGGACGTGCTTCAGGATCGCATCACGCGCAGCCGGCTCGAGCTGCGGAGGCAGGGGGACCGGGACGCCGCCGGCTTGCTGAACGGCGTTGAGATACGCGGCATTGACGTACGCTCGTTCCGGATATTTGTCGACGGTCACCGACGTCGAGACGGCGATCAGAGGAGCAGGATTCATCGCGCCCAGCGTAGCATGCTGGCCCCTTGGCGGACGCGCGCCCCGCGAGTATCATTGCCCCACTATGAGCCTAGACTCCGCGAGCCATCAGACGAAGGCGCCCGCTCACAACCCGACCTCGACGGCCCAGGTGATCGGAACCAGGTGGGCGGTGGCCGCCGGCCACTATCTCGCCTCGGAGGCCGGCGCGCGAGTGCTCGCGGCCGGCGGAAACGCGATCGACGCCGGCGTGGCCGCGGGAATGACCCTCGGCGTCGTCCACTGCGACATGGTGAGCGTCGCGGGCGTGGCGCCGATCCTCGTGCACATCGCCCGGACCGGCGAGACCTTCCAGGTCTCCGGTGTCGGCCCGTATCCGCGCGCGACGACCGTCGCCTACTTCCGCGAGAAGCACGGTGGCCAGATCCCGCCGGGCTTGCCGCGGACCGTCGTGCCCGCGGCGCCGCACGCCTGGTGCACGGCGCTCGAACGCTGGGGCACGATGTCGTTCGCCGACGTCGCGCTGGCGGCGACCGAGCACGCTGAGCGCGGCTTCGCGATCTCGCAGTTCACTTCGTACCAGATGGGCGCGAACGCGGACAAGTATCGCCGCTGGCCATCGTCGGCCTCGCTCTACCTGCGTGACAATCGCGCGCTCCGGATGGGTGAGGTGCTCGTGCAGCGCGAGCTCGGCGAGACGCTTCGGCGGATGGCTCGCGCCGAAGCCAAGGCGGGCGGCAGCCGCGAGGAAGGGATCCGGGCGGCTCGAGACGAGTTCTATCGCGGCGAGACCGCGAAGCGCATCGCCGAATTCCATCGCGCCGAGGGCGGGCCGCTCGCGGCCAGCGATCTCGCCGAGTTCAGCGTCGAGGTCGGTCCGGCGCTCCGCACCACGTTCGGACCTTACGAGGTCGCCGCATGCGGGTTCTGGTGTCAGGGCCCGTCGTTCTTGCAGATGCTGAATCTCCTCGACGGCGTCGACCTGAAGGCGCTCGGCCACAACTCGCCGGCATACCTGCACCGGATCATCGAGACGATCAAGCTCGCGTTCGCCGATCGCGACGCCTACTACGGGGACCCGCATTTCGTGAAGGTGCCCGCCGACGGGTTGCTGTCGAAGGCCTACGCGGCGGTGCGCCGCCAGCTGATCAAGGATCGTGCGTGGCCCCAGATGCCGCCCGCGGGCGATCCCGATCGGCTCGACAGCGTGCGGCGGCCCGAGGCGGCGCTGCCCCTCGCGGGAGGATCGCACCCGTTACCCGGGCAAGAGACCGATGCGCTCGACACGAGCTACGTCGCCGTCGTCGACGAGGCCGGCAACGGGTTCTCCGCGACACCGAGCGACCCGAATGTCGACTCACCGGTCGTCGCGGGTGTCGGCTGCGTCGTGTCGCCGCGCGGCTCGCAGGGCTGGCTCGATCCGGAGCATCCGAGCGTGGTGGCGCCGGGCAAGCGGCCGCGTCTCACGCCGGCGCCGGCGATGGCGTTCACCGATGGCCGACTGCTCATGCCGTTCGGGACGCCCGGCGGCGACGTCCAGCAGCAGGCGATGCTCCAGGTGTTCCTCAACACCACGGTCTTCGGCATGGATCTGCAAGCCGCCATCGAGGCGCCCCGTGTCGCGTCTCGGAGCCATCCCGATTCGTTCTGGCCACACGCGGTCTCGCCGGGCAAGATCGAGGCGGAGCGACGCATTCCGCGCGAGACGCGCGACGCGCTGGCGGCCCTCGGTCACACCGTCGGCGAGTGGCCGGAGTGGGAGTGGCGCGCCGGCGCCGTCTGCGGTGTCAAGATCGGGCCGGAAGGCACCCGGTGGGCCGGCGCGGATCCGCGCCGCGGCGCGCACCCGAT
>QHSQ01000245.1 GCA_003221615.1 Candidatus Rokuibacteriota bacterium
CGGCCGGTGAACTCGACCTTGTGCTTCTCGAGATCGGCAATGAGGGGAGCCTCGTCCACCCCGGGAATGCGCGTCACGGTGAACACGCGTACCTCGGCGTCGGAGCCGAGCCACTGGCGCAGACGGTCACCGGGGCCGCTGGGCGGGGGTGTCAGGGCATCCGGCTTCGCGATGCCCCGGATCTCCTTCTCGGTCAGGGCCACCTTCTCGATCTTGTCGGCCCGCACGAGCTCGAGGAACTTGGACATCGGAATCTCGACGGTGCGGGGGGCCTGGAGCCAGGACTGGAGCAGGAGAAGGACCATCGCCGCGACCAGCACGTAGGCCAGCGAGAACTGGATGCGCTGGTTGAGCCGCGGCCTCATCGATGTCCCCATTCGTCATGCTAGCGTTGGGGGCCTGGAGTGTCAAACATCCAGCCTCTTTTCGCTTGACACTTCAAGCCCTTTGGCCTAAAAGTTGGCCCTGATCGCTCGTGTGAAACTGAGAACAAGCTCCTCTCTCGCGAGGGTCCACCAACACCGTTGCGAGTTTCTGGTTCGGTCGTCGAGGTGAAAAAAGGCCGTGCGGTTCGCCGGAGCGCCTGGGCGGCTCTGGCGGTGGTGGCGCTCCTCACGCTCTTCTCGGCGCTGCCGGCCATTGCTCAGGAAGCGGCCAAAGAGCCCGCATATCGTGCATTCCCGCTAATCGGCTCGCGGCTCGCCGTCTGGGCGATCGCGCAGCTCCACCTGAACTTCGCGGCGTTCATCCTGGGCGTCCCGATCTTCGCCGCCATCATCGAGATCATCGGTTGGCGCACCGGGGACGCCCAGTACGACTGGCTCTCGCACGAGTTCGTCAAGCTGACGTTCGCGGCCTTCTCGACCACGGCGCTGCTGGGCGCGCTCCTCCTGTTCCTGTTCATCGGCTACTACCCGAAGTTCTGGACCTACATGACGTCGATCTTCTTTCCCACGTACGGGATCTACGCCGGCCTCTTCTTCGCCGAGACCTTCACCGTCTACATCTGGTACTACGGCTGGGACTGGCTCAGCGGTCCCCGGAAGTGGATCCACGTCAGCCTCGGCGTCCTCTCGAACCTCTTCGGCACGGCCATCCTCTTAGTCGCGAACTCCTGGGTCACGTTCATGATCTCGCCGGCCGGCATCGACGACTCCGGCGCGCTCAAGGGCTCGGTGTGGGCGGCGATCAACAACTTCACCTGGATGCCGATCAACATCCACCGGCTGATCGCTAACATCGTGTTCGGCGGCACGATCGCGGCCGCCTACGCGGCGTTCCGCTTCCTCGGCGCCAAGACCGACGAGGAGCGCGCCCGCTACGACTGGATGGGGTACATCGGCAACTTCGTGGCGCTCTCCGCATTCATCGTGTTGCCGTTCGCCGGCTACTACCTCGGCCGCGAGATCTACGCGTTCAACCAGACCATGGGCATCACGATGATGGGCGGCTTCATGTCCTGGCTCTGGATCATCCAGGCGATCCTGATCGGCGTGCTCTTCATGGGCTCGAACTACTACCTGTGGCTCGGCATGGAGCGCATCCCCGGCTCGGAGCGGTACCGCCGCTACGTTCCGATGCTGATCGGCATCCTCGCGTTCGGCTTCATGGTCTGGGCGACGCCGCGCTCGATGGTCATCACGCTCGACGAGGCGCGCGCGATGGGCGGCACGCATCATCCCCTGCTGGGTTTCCTCGGCGTGATGTCGGCCAAGAACACCGCCGTCAACATGATGATCCTGACGACCTTCCTGTCCTTCGTCCTCTATCGACGCGCCAACCGCGTCTCGACGAAATCGTGGGCGGGGACCGGGATGGCGATCCAGTGGGCCGCGCTTGGGGTCGCGGCGGTCATCGTCGTCTTCTACGGCGTCTACGGCTATTTCGTCGAGTCGCTGATCCGGATCGGGTTCTCGGTCTATCAGGTGCTGGCCGTGTTGGGCGCGATCTTCGTGGTGATGGCGATCGACATCCCGATGTTCAAGGGCGCCCGCTCCACCGGCGCGATCCGCTGGGGCACGATCGCGCCCCGCTCGCAGTACGTGCTGATCTTGCTCGCGGTGACCTTCACCTGGCTCATGGGCCTGATGGGCTTCGCGCGCTCGGGCATCCGTCAGTACTGGCACGTCTACGGCGTCATGCGCGACAACTCGGTCGACGCGGTCACGCCTGCGATCGGGTACGCGGCCAACATGATCACCGTGGTCACGATCGCGTTCTTCGCGCTCGTCCTGTTCATCTTCTGGCTCGGCGGTCTCGGCGAGAAGGGCGCGACCGAGGCGCACGGCCACGCCGCGCCGGTCATCGCCGGCGGCAGCGGCCGCGAATCCTAGGCGATGCGCCTCCCGGTCGCGGTGAAGGTCGGTGCGTTCTCGCTGGTCGTGATGGGCACCTACACGTACTACGCGAACTCGATTCCGCAGATCCAGTCCAAGCCCCCGGCGGAGCTGTCGCTCGAGGGCGGCAACGTGACCACGGCCCAACTCGTGAAGGCCGGCGAAGAGATCTTTCACACCAAGGGGACCTGCGAGATCTGCCACCGCATTGGCCAGAAGGGGACCCGCGCGCCCGACCTCTCCGGCGTCGGCGCGCGGGCCGCCAAGACCAAGCCGGGCATGAGCGCCAAGCAGTACATCATCGAGTCCTTGCTGCAGCCGGGTGCGTACATCGTCGAGGGGTACCCGAACATCATGCCGCAGGTCGACAAGCCGCCGATCGCGCTCAACCGCTCCGAGGTCTGGGCCCTGGCCGCGTTCCTGGAGTCCCTGGGCGGTAACGTCGACGTCACGCTCGACGACATCCCGAAGACCGCGGGCGCGGCCGCCGCCGGGGGCGCGCCGGCCGAGATCAAGCTCCCGGGTGACCCGAAGGCCGGCGAGGTGATCTTCAGCACCAAGGCCGGCTGCATCGCCTGCCACAAGGCGGGCAAGATCGGCGCCTCGCCGGTCGGTCCGGACCTCTCGCAGATCGCGAAGATCCAGACCCCCGACTACATCATGAAGAAGATCCTGGATCCCGCCGGCGCGGGCACGGTGGCGGGCTTCCCCAAGGGCGTGATGCCGCCGATGTTCGGCCAATCGCTGACGGCGAAGGAGTACATGGACCTGGTCGCGTTCCTGCTGACGCTCAAGTGAGGCCATGAGCTTCCTTCGCTCGCGCTTCGCCCAGGCCGTCCTGGTGCTCGTGCTGGCGTTCGCGATCCTGCGCTTCGGCATCCGGCCGGCGGCGCCGTGGAGCGTGCTGACGCTCTACATGGCCATCGTGCTCCTGGCCGTGCTGGTGTACGTCTCGTCCAACTCGGACTCGTGGCGCGACTTCATGCGGCCGATTCGGTCGACGCTGGTCGCTCCGGACAAGCGTCTCACGCGGCTCGTGCTCCTGATCGCGGTGCCGTTGCTATTCGGCTACTACGCCTACACGCAGGCCGCGGCGAAGACGCAGGCGCCGCCGGAGCTGCGCGCCGTGCATCCGGCGCCGCCCGGATCCATCCAGTTCCGCGGCAAGGAGATCCAGATCACCGGGCTCGACAATCCACTCCGCAAGGATCAGGCGGCATTCAAGAAACACGTCGCGGCGGGCGCCGAGATCTACATCCGCAACTGCATGTATTGTCACGGCGACAATCTCGACGGGAGGGGCCACTTCGCCTACGGCTTCAACCCGCCGCCCGCGAACTTCCAGGACCCGGGCACGATCGCGATGCTCCAGGAAGCGTTCCTCTTCTGGCGGATCTCCAAGGGCGGTCCCGGGCTGCCGAAGGAGTCGACGCCCTGGAACTCGGTCATGCCGGCGTGGGAAGACCGCCTGAGCGAGGAGCAGATCTGGCAGGTCATCATGTATCTCTACGACGCGACGGGGCAGCAGCCGCGACGCTGGGAGACGGCGCATTGAGGCCCGGCGTGCTGGCGGTCGTCGTCGCGCTGCTCGTCATCGGCATCCCGTCGCTCGTCGCCGCGCAGGCGGGTGACGCGACGGCCGGCAAGGCCGTGTACGAGCTCAAGTGCATGGGCTGCCACGGCGACAAGGGCGACGGCAAGGGGCCGGCCGCCGAGCTCCTGATGCCCGGGCCGCGCGACTTCACGTCGGGCATCTACAAGATCCGAACGACGGCGAACAAGGTTCCGACGGACCAGGACCTCTTCCGCATCATCACCGACGGCATGCCCGGCACGTCGATGCCGTCGTGGGCGGTGCTGCCCGACCGGGACCGCTGGAATCTGGTCGCGTACATCAAGGCGTTCGCGGCGGACAAGTTCAAGGAGGCGCCCAAGAAGCTCGAGCTGCCCAAGGAGGTCGCCTCGTCGGCGGAGTCGATCAAGCGCGGCAAGGAGATGTTCGAGGCGATCGAGTGCCACAAATGCCACGGCACCGAGGGCCGCGGCGACGGCCCGTCGCGCGCGGAGCTGAAGGACGAGTGGGGCCATCCGATTGCGCCGGCGAATCTCACCAAGCGGTGGACGTTCCGGGGCGGCGCGTCCCGGACCGAGATCGCCACGCGACTCGCCGCCGGCGTCCTCGGCACGCCGATGCCCACGTTCATCGACAGCGTCGAGAAGCCCGAGGACATCTGGCACCTGACGAACTTCATCCTGTCGCTCGGCCCCGACTCGCCCCACTACGCGACGCTCGTCACGGTCACCGCGGTGTCGGACGCGATCCCTGACGATCCCAACGCCGACTTCTGGAAGAAGCTCACGCCGAACAACATCCCGCTCATGGGTCAGGTGATCGTCGATCCGCGCAACTTCAACCCGGCGATCGATCTCGTCGCGGTGCGCGCGGTCTACAACGACAAGGAGATCGCGTTCCACCTGACCTGGGACGATCCGACCCAGTCGACCGACGATCCCGGTAAGAAGCTCTACGCCGACGCGATCTCGCTGCAGTTCCCGCCGCAACCTTCATCGGGCCCCGAGCGGCCCTATTTCTTGATGGGCGACGCCTCCGACGCCGTCTATCTCTTGCGCTGGGCGAACGGCAAGGGCGTGATGGAGTCGACGGCGAACGGCCCGACGAAGATCGCGGCGATCCAGGGCGGGGAGGCGACCGGCAAGGCGGTGTACGCCAACGGCCAATACCGCCTCGTGATGAAGCGCGCGCTCACCTCCAAGGACGCGGCGCGTCCGACGTTCACGCCCGCGGTCTTCATGCCGGTCGCGTTCCAGGCGTGGGACGGCGGCGCGGGGGAGACCGGCACGAGGATGTCGCTGACCTCATGGTACTATCTGCGGCTGGAGGAGCCGCAGTCGAGCCGCCGTTTCGTCATTCCTCCGGTCGTCGTAATCCTCACATTGGCGGTGATGTTGCTCGTGGTGCGAGTCGCGAATAGACGGGCATGACCCGAACTCAGGAGGATCAAGGGCAATGCGTAAGGTAATCGGAGTGCTTCTGGCGATCGCGCTCGTGACGGGCGTCGCCCTCGTCGCCAACCGCCCCGGACCGGCCGGCGCGCAAGGCGGCGGCACGATCGAGGCGACGGTGACGTACGCCGGCGCGCCGGTCGTCGAGAAGCTCAAGGTGAACAAGGACACCGAAAAGTGCGGGACCGAGGCGACGATCGAGAAGGTCGTCGTCAGCGCGAACAAAGGGCTGGCCAACGCCGTCGTGTCCGTTCCGGGCGCCAAGGGCGGCGCGCCGAAGGCGGTGAAGACGACGGTCGATCAGCACGGCTGCAAGTTCGTGCCGCACGTCAGCGCGATGATGCCGGGTGAGATGGACCTCAAGAACTCGGACGATATCCTGCACAACATCCATACGTACTCGACGGCGAATCCGTCCATCAACAAGGCGCAGCCGAAGTTCAAGAAGGTGATGGCGGAGAAGTTCGAGAAGCCGGAGATGATCAAGCTCACCTGCGACGTGCACAGCTGGATGCTCGGGTGGGTGGCCGTCATGCCGAACCCGTTCTTCGGCGTGACCGGCGCCGACGGCACCGCCAAGATCGAGAACGTGCCGCCCGGCAAGTACACGGTCGAGGCATGGCACGAGACGCTCGGCAAGCAGACGAAAGAGGTCGAGGTCAAGGCCGGGCAGGCAACGAAGGTTGCGATCGAGATGAAGAAGTAAGAGCCAGGAGGCTCTGCGAGCATGCTTGACTGGTGGCTGCCGGAGAACGTTTCGACCTACGGCCGGGAGATCGACTGGCTCTTCCACCTCATCTACTACATCACCGGCGTGACGTTCATCCTGGTCTTCGTCACGATGCTGGCGTTTCTGGTGATGTACCGGGACCGCCCGGGCCGGAAGGCGCGCTACACGCACGGCAACACCACCCTCGAGATCGTCTGGACGGTGGTGCCGGCGCTGATCCTGGTCATCCTCACGCTCTTGAGCGTCCCGGCGTGGTCGAAGATCAAGATGACGATGCCCGATACGGACTTCGTCGTCCAGGTCACCGCCAAGCAGTTCAACTGGCAGGTGACCTATCCCGGCCCCGACGGCAAGTTCGGCACGGAGGACGACAAGACCCTGCTGGACGAGATGCACGTCCCCGTCAACAAGGTCGTCCGCGTCATCCTGAAATCCCAGGACGTCATTCATAGCTTCTTCGTCCCGCAGTTCCGGATGAAGCAGGACGCGGTCCCCGGCCGCGAAATAAGACAGTGGTTCGAGGTGACCAAGCCTGGCAAGTACGAGTGGCCCTGCGCGGAGCTCTGCGGCTTCGGCCACTCGGGCATGCGGGGCTGGATCTACGTCCACACCCCTGACGAGTACGGGAAGTGGGCGGCGGAGAACCTGACGACGGCGGCAGCGGCGCCGGCCGCGGCCGACGCCAAGCCGGAGGAAACGCCTAAGAAAGAGGGGAAAGCCAAGAAATGAGCGCCTCCAGCGCGACCGCTCACGCGCACGTCGAGCACGCCGGCCACCACGAGCTCGGCTTCGTGCGGACCTATATCTTCTCGACCGACCACAAGATGATCGCGCGGCAGTTCCTGTTCATGGGGCTCTTCATGATGGTGCTGGGAGGTCTGCTCGCGCTCATCGTGCGCTGGCAGCTCGCCTGGCCCGAGACGGCCGTGCCCGGCCTCGGCTCCATCCTCAAGGAGACCGGCGGCATCCTCGAACCGAGCACCTACAACATGGCGTTCACGATGCACGCCACGATCATGATCTTCTTCGTGATCATGCCGATCCTGGCGGGCGCCTTCGGGAACTTCTGCATTCCGCTCATGATCGGGGCGCGCGACATGGCGTTCCCGTTCCTCAACATGCTGTCGTTCTGGGTGACGTTCAGCGCCGGCCTCATCATGCTCTCGGGCTTCTTCGTGGAGGGCGGCCACGCGGCCGCCGGCTGGACGTCGTACGCACCACTCTCGGCGGTGCCGTCGTACACCGGCGTGAACTGGGGCCAGAACATTTGGTGCATCAGCCTGTTCACGATGGGCGTCGGCTCGATGATGGGGTCGATCAACTACATCACGACGATCATCAACATGCGGGCGCCGGGCATGCGGCTCTTCCGGATGCCGCTGGTCGTCTGGTCGCTCTTCATCACGGCGATCCTGCTGCTGCTGGCCCTGCCGGTGCTCACCTCGGGCGTCGCGATGCTGCTGTTCGACCGCACGCTCGGCACCAGCTGG
>QHSQ01000152.1 GCA_003221615.1 Candidatus Rokuibacteriota bacterium
ACCGCCTGATCGACGCCGACTCCTGGTTCGAGATCAAGCGGCTGTTCGCGCAAGAGATCATCGTCGGCTTCGCGCGCCTCGGCGGACGCCCGGTCGGTATCGTGGCCAACCAGCCGAAGGTCAAGGGCGGCGTGCTGATGGTCGACTCGTCCGACAAGGCGGCGCGCTTCATCTGGCTCTGCAATGCGTTCAACATTCCGTTGATCTATCTGGCCGACATCGCGGGCTTCATGGTCGGCACGAAGGTCGAGCAGCAGGGGATCATCCGCCACGGCGCCAAGATGGTCTTCGCGACCGCGCAGGCGACCGTGCCGAAGATCTCGGTGATCGTGCGCAAGTGCTACGGCGCCGGCCTCTACGCGATGTGCGGCCCGGCCTTCGAGCCCGACGCGGCGATCTCGCTGCCGCAGGGGCAGATCGCGATCATGGGGCCGGAGCCGGCCGTGAACGCCGTCTACTACAACAAGATCATGGAGCTGCCCGAGAGCGAGCGCGCGGCGTGGATCAAGCAGAAGCGCGACGAGTATGCGCAAGACGTCGACACGTACAAGCTCGCGTCCGAGATGCTGATCGATGACATCGTGCCGGGGAGCGCGCTCCGCGACGAGCTGATCAAGCGGCTCGCCTACGCAGAGACGAAGGCTCACGAGTTCCCGGCGCGCCGGAACGGCGTCTACCCGGTCTGAGTCGCGGCGGCTTCGGCCGTCTCCCGCCCACTTCCGCGGCGCGCCCGCCGTCCGGATGCACTATTTCGTGCCGAGTTCGGGAATCCCCATGCTAGGAATCAAATGTGCAAAAAGTGAAACGGCCGTCGGCACGGCGTCGTGAGCACCTCACGACCCGGTTGGCGGCGGCTCACTGTCAGGTCTCGATTCCCACGCTTCGACGCTGGATCCGGGCGGGAGAGCTCGGCGCTCACCTGACACCCGGCGGTCATCGCCGCATCGACCTCGACGAGTTCCAGCGCTTCCTGCGCGCGCAGGGCCGCCCGGCATATCCCGTCGGCCCCGAGCCGGGGACGCGAGTGCTGCTCGTGGACGACGAGCCGCTCGTCGTCCAGATGCTCCACGATTTGCTGATCGACGGACCGTTCGCGATCGAGGCGGCGACCGACGGCTACGAGGCGCTCGTCAAGGTCGGGACGTTCCGCCCCGCGCTGATCATCCTCGACGTGGTGCTGGCCGGCCTCGACGGGATCGAGGCGTGTCGGTGTCTGCGCCGCATGCCGGAGACGCGCGACGTGCGGATTCTCGGTGTGACCGGGCATCCCTCCATGGTCCCGGTGCTGCTCGGGGCCGGAGCGGATGCGTGCGTGACCAAGCCACTGGACCTGGACGTGGTGTGCCGAGAGATTACGCGATTGACGCGCACCACCGTTCCCCACTCCCTCACGGGACGAGAGGGCTGAAAGAGGCCATGGACTCTATCCGTGTGCTGTATGTCGAAGGCGATCCCACCGATCAAGAGCTGACCCACCGTCATCTCGTCCGTCACGCACCCCATATCAAGCTGACCGTCGTCGGGACCGTCGCCGACGCGGTCGAGCGCGTCACGATCGGCGACATGGACGTGATGCTCGCGGACTATCGCCTCCCGGACGGTACCGGCCTCGATCTGCTCGACGCGGTCAAGTCGAGGGGCCTCGAGGTGCCGGTGGTGCTCGTCACCGGCTCGGGCGACGCCGACCTCACGGTGCGGCTGCTCAAAGCCGGGGCCACCGACTATCTGGTGAAGCGCCAGGACTACCTGGCCACCTTGCCGGTCGTGCTCGAGAGCGCGTTCCGCTGGTTCCGTGCGGCGAGCGAGCGCCGGCGCGCGCCGACGCGTGTCCTCTACGCCGAGCACCATCCCGAGGACATGGCGCTCACTCTGCGGGCCTTCGAGGAACACGACCGCCGCGCGCGCGTCGAGACGGCCACGCTCGCGCGCGAAGCGCTCACCAAGCTGAAGACCGTCCACTACGACGTGCTGCTGCTGGACAACCGGATGCCGGATCTGTCGGGGATCGAGGTGCTCAAGGAGCTTCAGGCCCAAGGCATCCGTATTCCGGTCGTGATGGTCACCGGTGAGGGCGACGAGGACTCGGCCGTCCAGGCCTTCAAGCTCGGCGTCGCGGATTATCTGATCAAGCGCGACGGCTACCTGGCCAAGCTGCCGTCGACGATCGAGAACGTCCTGGCGCAGCGCCGTCTGGCCGACGAGAAGGACGGCCTCACGGTGCTCAACGATCTGGCGAAGTCGCTGATCACCACGAAGGATCTCGACGAGGTCCTGCGTCGCGTCGTGAACGCCGCGCGCGAGCTCATCAGGGCCGAGGCGAGCGTGCTGTGGCTCTTCGAGGCCGGCGTGCTGTGGCCGGTCGCCTGGGAGGGGATCGAGGACCGTGCGGCCGAGCCGCTCCGCTTCCAGGTCACGCCGAGCCTCGCCGAGCGGCTCGCGATCGAGCGCAAGATCTCCCTGAGCCGTCTGCTCGCGCAGACGGGCGGGCCCGACCCGACGGCGGTCCTGGGAACCTCAGGACAGACCCTGGCCGCATCGTTCGTCGGGCCCGAGGGCCTCGTGGCCGTGCTGGCGGTCGGCAGCGTGCGGCCGCGCGAGTTCACCGCCATCGAGGAGCGCCTCTTGCTCGCGCTGGCCGATCACGCCGCGGTCGCCGTCGAGAACGCGCGGCTCTATCGTCGCCTGCGGCTCGAGCTCGAGGCGCGCGAGCGGCTCACCGCGATCCTGGAGGCGACGACCGATCTGGTCGCGATCGCGGATCTGTCGGGACGCCTGCTCTATCTCAATGCCGCGGGCCAGGCTCTGCTGGGACTCTCGGCGGAGGACGCGCTCGGACACCCCATCGCCGGCCTGGCGCCAGAACGGCTGCGGCCCGTCGTCCACGACGAGATCTGGCCGGCGCTGATCCGCAACAGCCTGTGGACGGGCGAGGCGGTGCTGCTCGCGCGCGACGGGCGCGAGGTCCCCGTCTCGGTCGTCGCCGTCGCCCATCGCGGGGCCGACGGATCCGTCGAGTTCCTGTCCGCGATCGTGCGGGACATGACCGAGCGCAAGCGGATCGATGCCGAGCTCCGGCGTCAGCGCGAGGCCCTCTATCAGACCGAGAAGCTCGCGACGATGGGCACGGTCCTCGCCGGGGTGGCTCACGAGCTGAACAATCCGCTGACGGCCGTGACGGGGTACGCGAACTTGCTGCGTCAGGAGCTGGCCGGCACGCCCTCGGCCACGCGTGCGGAGGCCATCGCCCACGCCGCCGATCGCTGCGCGTCGATCGTCCGCAACTTCCTGGCGCTGGCGCGACGCCATCCGCCCGAGCGCCAGCTCGTGCGCCTGAACGATATCGCGCGCGACGCGGCGGAGCTGCTGGCGTATCACCTGCGCGTCGACCGCATCGAGGTCGCGCTCGATCTGGTGGATGGCCTCCCCGTGCTGTGGGCGGACCCGCATCAGCTCCACCAGGTCGTGGTCAATCTCGTGACCAACGCCCGCGACGAATTGCGCAAGGCGCCGGCGCCGCGAGTGCTCACCTTGCGTACGCGGGCCGACGCGGTCCGCGGGCGCGTCTCGCTCGACGTCGAGGACACCGGCCCGGGCATCTCGGCCGAGATCCGTGATCGGATCTTCGAGCCGTTCTTCACGACGAAGCCGGTCGGGCAGGGGACCGGCCTCGGCCTCTCGCTCTGTCACGGGATCGTCGAAAGTCACGGCGGCACGCTGTCCCTCGTGAGCGAGCCGGGGCACGGCGCGATCTTTCGCGTGGAGCTGCCCGTCGTCGCGCCCCCGTCGACTCCGGGCAAGCGCGTGGCGGACGCGCCCGCGGTGGTCAAGGGCAAGCGCATCCTGGTGGTGGATGACGAGCGGCTCGTGCTCCAGCTGCTCGGCGAGATGCTCGGCGCCGACCATCACACGGTGGACACGGTCGCCGACGGGACGCAGGCGCTCGAGCAGCTCCGAAGGACGTCCTACGATCTGATCCTGAGCGACGTGCGAATGCCGTACCTCGACGGGCCCGGACTCTACCGCGCGCTGGAGCGCCGCCTTCCGGACCTGTGCCGGCGCTTCGTGCTCATGACCGGCGACGTCTTGAGCGCGGAGATCCAGACGTTCCTCGAGCAGACGGGCGTGCCGGGCCTGAGCAAACCGTTCGATCGCAGCGAGGTGCGCCGGGTGATCCAGCTCGTCGCCGGCGGCGCGCGCTAGACCTCGGCCGCCGCCGGGCTAGCCGCCGAAGCGGCGGCGCGTCGTGGCGAGGGTGTCGGCGATCGGCTGCGGCAGCCGCGGGCCGAACTGCTTGTAGAACTCGTCGAGCTCGCCCAGGGCCTGGAGCCACTCCCCGGCGTCGCAGCGAAGCGCTTCGCGGAGCCGAGCCGGCGTAACGTCGAGCCCGCCGGTGTCGATCGCGCCCGCCGACGGCACCCAGCCGATCGGTGTTTCGTCCGCTCCGCCCGTGCCGCGGATGCGCTCGACCATCCACTTGAGCACGCGCACGTTCTCGCCGTAGCCCGGCCAGAGGAAACGCCCCTCGGCGTCGCGGCGGAACCAGTTCACGCGGAAGATCTTGGGCGGTGTGGACACGCGCGGCCCGGTCGCGAGCCAGTGGGCGAAATAGTCGGCCATGTTGTAGCCGCAGAACGGGATCATCGCCATCGGGTCGCGGCGCACCACGCCGACCTTCCCGGTGATCGCCGCCGTCGTCTCGGTGCTCATGGCCGAGCCCAGGAACACACCGTGCGACCAGTCGAACGCCTCGAACACGAGCGGGATCACGCCGGTGCGGCGCGAGCCGAAGATGACGCCGGAGATCGGCACGCCCTGCGGCTCTTCCCAGTTCGGCGCGATCGACGGACACTGCTGAGCGAGCACCGTGAAGCGAGAGTTCGGGTGAGCCGCCGCGCCGGCACCCGGCTGCCACGGCCGTCCCTGCCAATCGGTGAGGCCGGCCGGCGCGGTCGGCGTCAGCCCCTCCCACCACGGCTCCTGCGACGGCGTCAGCGCGACGTTGGTGAAGATCGTGTTCGAGCGCACCATCGCGGTCGCGTTCGGGTTCGTCTTGGGGCTCGTGTTGGGCGCGACGCCGAAGAACCCGCGCTCGGGGTTGACGGCGCGGAGCTGGCCGTTCGCGTCCACCCACATCCACGCGATGTCGTCGCCGACCGTCCACACGCGCCAGCCCGGAAGCTGCGAGACCGCCATCGCGAGATTCGTCTTGCCCGAAGCGCTCGGCATCGCGCCCGCCAGGTACGTGACGCGCCCCTCGGGATCCTCGACGCCGATGATCAGCATGTGCTCGGCGAGCCAGCCCTCTTGGCGGGCCTGCCAGGACGCGATGCGTAGGGCGTGGCACTTCTTGCCGAGGAGCGCGTTGCCGCCGTAGCCGGATCCCACGCTCCAGATCAGGTTCTCCTCGGGGAAGTGCAGGATCAGGCGCCGCTCGGGCGAGAGGTCGCCCATCGAGTGCAAGCCGGCGATGAAATCGTCGTCCCGCCGCATGTGCTGGATCGCCACCTGGCCCACGCGCGTCATCAGGTGCATGCTCGCGACGACGTAGGCGCTATCGGTGACCATCAGGCCGACCCGGCTCATCGGCGAGCCCGCCGGCCCCATGAGGTAGGGGATCACGTACATCGTGCGGCCGCGCATGCTCCCGCGGAACAAGGCGCCGGCGGTCGACTTGGCCTCGATCGGCGCGATCCAGTTGTTGGTGGGGCCGGCCGAGTCCTTTTCGCGCGTACAGATGAAGGTGAGCTGCTCGGTGCGCGCGACGTCCGACGGATGGCTCCGGTGCAGGTAGCAGTTCGGGTATGTCTTCGGGTTCAACGGCAGGAGCGTGCCGTCTTGCAGCATGGCTTCGATCAGGCCGTCGTACTCGGCCTTGGCGCCGTCGCACCAGACCACCCGCGAAGGCTGCGTCATGCCGGCGGCCGCGGAAACCCACTTCTGGGCGACGCTGGTCACGCTCATGAGGGACTTAAATTGTCGCCTCTCGCCGCAGGGGGCGTCAAGCGGAACGTGCTAGCATTCGCGGCGTGACGGGCCTCGTCGTGGCCGCGCGCTATCTGACGATCGTTCCCCTCCCTGGACCGGCGCGGACGAGCTCCGACGCCCTGGGGCGCGCTGCGCCCTGGTTTCCGGTAATCGGCCTCGGAATCGGCGGGATCCTGGTCGTCACCGAGCGCGTGACCGAGCTCTTGTTTCCTTTGCTCCTCGCCGGCTTGCTCACGGTCACCGCATGGAAGCTCCTGACCGGCGGCCTGCACCTCGACGGGCTGGCCGATTGCCTCGACGGGCTGGGTGGACGCGACGCCGAGCACCGGCTGGCCATCATGCGTGACAGCCGGATCGGCGCGTTCGGCGCGCTCGGCCTCATCCTGCTGCTACTCCTTGAGATCGCGGCCGTCACCGAGCTGCCGCCTGGTGTCCGCGCTCAGGCGCTGCTCGTCGTCCCGGTGGTCGCGCGCGCCACGTCACCCCTGCTGGCGCGCCTGTTTGCCCCGGCGAAGTCCGAAGGGCACGGCGCCGCGTTCGGCGCGGGCGTGGGCGCCCTGGCGGCCCCGATCGCGCTGTCGATCGCCCTCGTCGTCGCCATCGTGGCGCTTCGCGTGCTCGGTCTCGTCGTCGTGGCGGTCTCGATCGCGAGCGCGCTGGTCGTCACTCGGTTCTTCGCGGCGGGAGTCGCCGGTATCACGGGCGACGTGCTCGGGGCCGCGATCGAGATCGCCGAGCTCGCCGGTCTCCTCACCGTGTCGGCATGGTCGCATCTGGGGCGTTGATCTATCTCTTCCGCCACGGCGAGGTCGTCCTCGCCGAGACGCGACGATTCATCGGACATCTCGACGTGCCGCTGTCGCCGCTGGGTGAGCGTCAGAGCGCCGCTCAAGCCGCCCGCCTCGCGTCCGTGAAGCTCGGCGCCCTGTTCACCAGCGATCTGACCCGCGCCCGGCGGACCGGCGAGATCATCGGCGGGCCCCATGGGCTCAGGCCGACGGTCGTGCCCGAGCTGCGCGAGATGGCGATGGGGCGCTGGGAGGGGCTGACGGCCGCGCAGATCCAGCGCACCGAGCCGGAGAAGTTCGCCGAGTGGATGTCGAACGTCGGCGAGTTCCCGTTCCCCGACGGCGAAAGCGTCCCGGATCTCGAGGCCCGCGCGTGGCCGGCCTTCGAATCGATCGTCGACGCCCATGCCGGGCAGGCGATCGCGATCGTCGCGCACGGGGGCACGAACCGCGCGCTGATCTGCCGGACGCTCGGACTTTCGGCTCGTCGCCTGCTTGCGGTCGGGCAGGACTACGGTGCCCTCACGATCCTCGAGCGGGTCGGGGCGAGGTGGCGCCTGCTTCGCCTCAACGAGCGTCCGATGGCGTAGACCCGGTGTATAAAGGACGCGACGACAGGGGAGATCACATGCCACCACATCGAAACGCCTACCGACCGAGCGTCATGGGGACTCGCGGCGTCGTCACCTCCGCTCACCCGCTCGCCTCGATGGCCGGGATCCAGATGCTGCTGGCCGGCGGCAATGCCGTCGATGCTGCAGTGGCCGTCGGCGCGACTCTGAACGTGGTGGAGCCGTTCATGTCGAGCGCCGGCGGGATCGGCCTCATGCTGATCTCGCGCGGGCGCGAGCGCCACGTGCTCGACTTCATCGGTCGATCGCCCGCCGCCTCGGATCCTGCCGCCTGCACGGACGATGAGCTGGTCGGCGGCCCCAAGTCGTGCGCGACTCCGGGCAATCTCGGGGGCTGGCTCGCCGCGCTCGAACGCTTCGGCTCGATGGACCGCGCGCGGGTGCTGGCGCCGGCGATCTCGCTCGCCGAGAACGGCGTGCCGCTCACGTTCAAGAATGTCGAGTTCTTCGAGGCGGCGCGTGAGACGCTCGCCCGCTCTCCTGAGGCGCAGCGCCTCTATCTGGGCAACGGGGGACCGCGCCCGGGTCGGATCGTGACCTACAAGGAGCTCGCGTCGACGTTCCGCCAGGTGGCGGAGGGCGGCCCGGAAGTCTTCTACCGCGGACCAATCGCGCGCGCGGTCGCCCGTGCGGTGCGCGAGGCCGGCGGGTGGCTCGGTGAAGAGGACCTGGCCGCGTTCGCGCCCGAATGGCGAGAGCCGGCCACGATCACCTATCGAGACCGCCAGGTGTTCTCGATGCCGCCGCCGTTCTCCGCGTTCCAGATGCTCGAGACCCTCAATATCCTCGAGGGCTACGACCTCAAGGGCTTCCGCCACAACTCCGTCGACTATCTCCATCATCTGATCGAGGCCGTGAAGCTCGGCTCCGCCGACCGGCTCGCCTATGCCTACGGCGACGTGGTCCCGATCGGCGGACTCCTGTCGAAGAAGTACGCGGCCTCCCAGCGTGCGCGGATCGACGGCAAGCGCGCGGCGGTGAGCGAAGGCGAGCGTCACAACCCGGAGAAGCTCCACGGGCAGATCGCGGAGGGCCATCCCGCGAGCTTCATGAACGAGCACACCACCCATTTCGCCTGCGCCGACGGCGCCGGGAACGTGGTCTCCGTCACCCAGACCCTGGGCATGCCGTTCGGCTCCGGCTTTGCCGTCCCGGGGACCGGGCTCGTTCTCAACAACATCCTCAAGTGGATGGATCGCGATCCCGGCTCACCGAACGTTCTGCGGCCCGGGCGAAAGGCGGGGACGATGATGTCGCCGACCCACGCTTTCCGGGACGGGGTCTTCCACGTCTCGGTCGGCACGCCGGGCTCGTACGGGATTCTCCACACCACGCCCCAGATGCTCCTCAACGTGCTCGAGTTCGGGATGAACATCCAGGAAGCGATCGAGGCGCCGCGCGTGCGGGTCTATCGCGATCGGCTCGTTGACGCGGAGTCGCGCATCTCGCCGGAAACTCGCGCCGGGCTCGTCGAGCGCGGGCACGATGTCCATGCGATCGACGACTGGTCGTGGATCGTCGGCGGGGGCCAGGGCATCGTGCGCGATCCCGAGTCCGGGGTGCTCATGGCCGGTGCCGACCCACGCCGCGACGGGTACGCGCTGGCGATCTAGCCCCAGGAGCGAGTAGGTAATTCCCTCGCACCGAGTTGTTCTTGACCGGTAGACCTTACCGGACGCGATTATAACTGTACGATGTAAAAGAAAATATTGTCTGGCATCGCTTGTGCAATCTCCTGCGGGTGAGCGCGCACAGCGCGCCCCAGGAGATGACAAGATGACTCGTGGATCGATGGCCGCAGCGGTGCTCGGAGCAATGCTCGCGTCGAGCGGATTCGCGGCGGCGGCCACGGTCGAGCGCGATGGAGGCGTCCGAGTCATCACGCGTGCCGACCGTCAGCCCGACGCGCGGGCGCTCGATGATCTCCTGGAGCGCTCGGGACTGAGAGTCCAGCTCGAGAGCCTGACGGCCGGTATCCGTGCGCAGTTCCTGCGAGCCCATCGTAGACAGAGCAGCCAGGACAGGATCACGATCGACCGGATCGTCACCGAGCGCTTCGCGGCCGATACCCTCTATGCTCGGATCAAGGCGGAGTTCCAGCGGAATCTCGACTCCGACCCGCTCGAGAAAGCGCTCGCCTGGTACGACTCGCCGCTCGGCCAGCGAATCACCGGACAGGAGCTCGCCGCGCTCGTCGCCACCGGCGGGGCGGAGGCGGTCGCCGACCTCGAGCGGAATCGCCCGTCGTCGCGGCGCATTGACCTGCTCGGGCGCCTCGATGCCGGCGGCGGTGCGTCAGAGACGACCGTCGACATCACCGTGGCCATCGTGCGAAGCCTGACGCGGGCCTTCCAGCCCGGCCTGCCCGCGGTCGCCGACCTGACCCCCGGTCAGCTCGACCAGCAGATCGCCCAGGCTCGTAATCGCACGCTGGCAGACATGCGCCGCGCGTGTCTGGTGAGCATGCTTCTGGCGTATCGCGGCCTCTCGGATGACGAGCTCGATCAATACGTGCGGTTCGTGGAGTCCGAGTCCGGCAACTGGTACATGGGCGTGATGAACAGCGCGCTCCTGGTCGCCATCAATGCGGCGGCGGAATCGACCGCCGCCGAGCTCAAGACCGCGGTGCCCCAGCTCGTCGGCGATCTGCGCTAGCTCTACTGATTGGCGCACCGGGGGCCGGCGGGGCCCCCCCGCGACGGCCTGCGGCACGCGCCGCCGCGTCAGGGCTTCTTGAAGAGGATCGAGCCGAAGAAGGACTCCGCCGACGAGGACGTGTCGTCCGAGTCGATAGCGAGCGAGATGACCGCGGGGTTGTCCGGCTGGCCGCCGTAGATCTTCCGATAATCCTCGGCCACGTTCCGGCGCTCGGTGAGCCATTTACCGAGGTCGGCCGGGCCGGAGCGCACGACCACGTAGGTGACGGTCGCCGTTTTCTCACTCTTCACGATGGTGCCGGCGGGCGCGGTCGTGTCCCAGATATAGCCGATGATCTGCGAGCGCACCGCCTCGGGGAAGCGCGGCCACACGACGTACAGCTGAGCCGCCTGGTCGTCCGTGCTCTTCTTGCGGCAATCGCCGTTCACCGGAAGGGTGACACCCTTCCATCTCCATTCGAGAATCGGTGTCTCCTTGAGATTGACCTTGCCCTTGATGTCCTTGCGCATCGACGAGCTCTCGATCTTGCTCTTGAGGTGCAGCACGCGATGGCCGTCATTTTCCTCGATCGCGAAGTCGTGCTGCGGGAGCCCCCAGGTCTGGCCGCCGAGCCAGCCCTCCGGGATGCCCTTCGCGCCGAGCTTCGCGGCCTTCCAGTCCTCGATGGTGACGACGTCGGCGGCCCAGGCGACGGCCGTGAGCGACAGCACGAGAGCCGGCACGACGAACCGTGTCATTGTCAGGCTCCTTTGCCGCTATGATACCGTCTCCGAGTGCAAGCCTCGCTCGATTCGATCCGCATCGACAAGTGGCTTTGGGCCGCGCGGGTGTTCAAGACGCGGAGCCTCGCCTCCACGGCATGCGACGGCGGCAAGGTCGACGTCAACGACGAGGCGGCCAAGCCCGCCCGGAAGGTGCGGGCCGGAGATCTCGTCATGGTCACCTTGCCGCGAGGACGCCGTCGCATCCTCAAGGTCACCGCGATCGGCGACCGACGAGGATCGGCCGAGGCCGCGAAGGCGCTCTTCGCGGACTTGACGCCGCCGGAGCCGCCGCGCCCGCGCCAGGCCGCACCACCACGGCGCGAGCCCGGGACCGGGCGGCCCACCAAGCGTGAGCGCCGCGCGATCGAGCGCTTGCGCGGGTTCTGATGTGAGTCGAGACCAGTGCGCTATAGTTGGTCAACCCTCGGCGGGGGAGTGTGGCATGCAAGCATACGACTGGAACGCGATCGTCGACGGCCTCAATCGGTATCTGCGACTCCGCTCGATCCCGATCGGCATGAAGCTCTTCGAAACGGTCGAAGCGATGGAGGTGATCCCGAAGATCCGCCGGCCGCGGGCCCGCCACACGACCGATCAGATCGTCGCCCAGGCCCGTCAGCTCGGCTGGACCGTCGGCATCACGATGGCCGACCTCATCGGCGCCCAGTGCGGCGCTGTGATCGGTCTCTCGCCGCAGGACGACGAATGGCTGTCGGGCAAGCGCATGGCCGGCGTCTGGTTCAAGACCGTGGAGGACGCGAGCCAGCATCAGCACGCGATGGACTGCGTGCCGTACGGACGCTTTCGCGCGATGGCGGTCTCGCCGCTCACCTCGGGGCGGCTCGACCCGCCCGACATCTGCCTCATCTACGGGACGCCCGGTCAGATGATCTTCCTGATCAACGGGCTCCAGTGGACGGGATACCGTAAGCTGAGCTTCACGTCGGTCGGGGAGTCCGCCTGCGCAGATTCCTGGGGCAAGGCATTGAAGACCGGGGAGCCGTCGCTGACGATCCCGTGCTACGCGGAACGGCGCTACGGCGGTGTCGCCGACGACGAGCTCTTGATGGCGATTCCGCCGCGCTTCTTGCCCAAGGCGCTCGAGGGATTGGCGGCGCTCGACAAGAACGGCCTGCGCTATCCGGTGCCTCCCTATGGCATCCAGTCGGACGCCGGCGCCGGGTTGGCGGTCAGCTATGCGACGAAGGAGACCAAGACCGGATGAGACTCATTGGCGACTTCGAGGGATTCCGGACCGCCCGTGACGAGAAGATCAGGTACCTCGAGCGCGTGCCGATCTTCGAAGCGTGCAGCCTCCGTCAGCTTCGGGCCGTGGCCGACATCGCGAAGGTCGTCGAGGTTCCGGAGCGGACCGTCCTCACGCGGCAGGGCGAGCCCGGGGACGAGTTCTTCATCATCATCGACGGTACGGCGCTGGTGACGATCTCGATGCACAAGCGCCATCGTCTCCGCCCGGGCGAGTTCTTCGGCGAGATGAGCCTGCTGGACGGCGAGCCGCGCTCGGCCACGGTGAAGGCGGAGACCGACCTGCGCGTCCTCGTGATCAGTCGCGCGAATTTCTGGCAGCTCCTGCGGGAAGTCCCGGAGCTCACCCAGAAGATGCTGGTGAACCTCTCGCGTCGTCTCCGAGACCTCGAGAACGCGCTGAACACCTGACGCACGGCGCGCCCGCTCAGAACCCCAGCGTGCCCTGTGCGGCATCGCGCGGATTCCGCACGAAGTGCCCGCCGATCGGAGTCAGTCTCCCTGTCAGGACCGAGCGTGCAAGACCTGGGAGATGACGCGCCGGACGTCGGCCGGCTCGAAGGGTTTGCCGAACGTAGGCGCCGCGCTCCGTCGGAGGAACTCGGCGCTGGCCGGCCCCAGCGTGTCGCCGGTGACGAAGATCATGCGGCGGATCATTTGCGGGTGTCGGCGAGCCACCTCACGGTAGAGCCCCGGCCCGTCGAGGTGCGGCATCTTGAGGTCGCTGATGATGAGGTCGTACGTTCCGTCGCGCAGCTTGTCGAGCGCCGCCACGCCGTTGCCGGCCGTCTCGACCCGATGCTCGTCCTCCTCGAGGATCTCGGCCAGCAGCGAGGCGACCTCGGGCTCGTCGTCCACGATGAGGATCGACGCGCCGTGAACGGGGTTCTCGGGGCTCACCGGAGTGGGCGCCGCGCGAGCCGTCGGCAGGTCATCCGCTAGTCGACGAACCGGGCCAGGTGGCTCTCCACTTCGTCGAGCGCCAGGGGCTTCGTGAGCACCGCGTCGGCGCCGGCCGAGAGCAGCTCCGGAGCGGCCGCCGGGTATCCGGTGACGCCAAGGATCCGGATGGCGTGCGTCTCGGGATTGCTCTTGAGGTGACGGCAGACCTCGATGCCGTCGAGCTTCGGCATCATGACGTCGAGGATCAGGAGGGCCGGCCTGAGAGAGCCCAGCTTGATCAGCGCCTCGTACCCGTCGCTGGCCGTCTCGATCTTGAATCCCCGCGGATGATGCGTCAGGAACTCGACGAGCATCTCGACGACCTGAGGCTCGTCGTCGACCACGAGCACGCCCGCCGGCGCAGGTGGAATCGGATAGGTCGGCATCCGATGTTGTTTGAGGAAGCGCTGGAACTCTCCGACGTCGATGCGCGCATGCCCGCCGGGCGTCTTGAAGGCGCGAAGGCGTCCTTCCCTGATCCACGTCTTCAGGGTGGGCGTCGAGACCTGGCAATGTGACGCGGCCTGGCCTGTCGTGAGCGAGGCCCGAGAACCTGAATTCTTTGGATTCTTCGGATTCTTCACCTGGGCTGCCCAATTTCCCCACCGGGCCCACCCAATGTCAAGTTCCGGCCAGCCGCCCACGTGTTCTCGGCCGACGCCCGTGCCGCGGCGGAGTTGCGGTCGGGCGGTGGTTCTGTTAGCGTTTCCGGCGTTATTCGCGCCCGGGACGCCCACGAGGGCCCAGGGAAGGCGGTAGAAGCCGCCGCGACCCCGTCACTGTGATCGGGGACGAAACCCGCAAGTGCCACTGGCCGCGAGGCCGGGAAGGCGCGGGGAGTAGGACGATCCGAGAGCCAGGAGACCTGCCCGGCGCGCGATCCGTTCACCGGTCTTCGAGGGAGGATCCGGGTCGGTGGTTCCATCACTGTTGATCGTGGGAGGCGCGCGCAGCGGCAAGAGCCGCTTCGCGGTCGAACGGCTCTCACCCGACGCGCGAATCGTCTTCGTCGCGACCGCCGAGGCATGCGACGAGGACATGGCCAAGCGCATCGCCCGCCATCGTGCCGAGCGCCCGCAGCGCTGGTCGACGGTGGAAGCGCCGTGCGATCTCGTCTCGCGTCTGCGTGGTCTCGAGGACGCGTACGACGGGATCCTCGTCGACTGCCTCACGCTCTGGGTCTCGAACCTCCTGCTTCGCGGCGACCGCGATGACGCGATCCTCGATGAGGCGGAAGCGCTCGCCGGGCTGATCGGTCGCCGCCGCTCGAGCTTCACCCTGGTGTCGAACGAGGTCGGTGAGGGCGTGCACCCGGAGACCGCGATGGGGCTCAGGTTTCGTGACCTGCTGGGCGGCGTGAACCAGCGCGTTGCCGCCGTGTGCACCGCCGTCGTGCTGATGGTCGCCGGCATCCCCCTCACGGTGAAGGCGCCGGCGGTGGGCGCGTGACCGGGCTCTCCAGGCTTCTCGCCTCGATCGCGCCGCCCTCTCGCGACGGAGAGAGCGCCGCCCGGCGCCATCTCGATAGCCTGACCAAGCCGCCCGGAAGTCTCGGTCGGCTCGAGGAGATCGCGCTGCGCCTCGCCGTTCTGCGCGGGCGCGCGCCGGAAGTCGCGCGACCCGTCATCTTCACGTTCGCCGCCGACCACGGCGTCGTCGCCGAGGGTGTCAGCGCCTACCCCCAGGTCGTGACCGCCCAGATGGTCGAGAACTTCACGCGCGGCGGCGCTGCGGTGAACGTGCTGGCGCGACAGGCGGGCGCGCGCGTGGTCGTCGCCGATTTCGGCGTCGCGACTCCTCTCGAGCGCGCGCCGGATCTGGTCGAGTGCCCGATCGGGCCGGGGACGGCGAACATCGCCGCGGGCCCCGCGATGACGCGTGAGCACGCGATCCGGGCGATCGAGACCGGTGCGCGGCTCGCGCAGGAGGCGATGGACGCGGGTGCCGATCTCCTGGCGACCGGCGAGATGGGCATCGGCAACACGACGGCGGCGAGCGCGATCACCGCGGCGATCACCGGTGCCCCGGCTGAGCAGGTGACCGGGCGCGGGACCGGCGTCGACGAGGCGACCTTGACGCGCAAGGTGGCGGCCGTACGCCGAGCACTCGAGGTCAACCGGCCCGACCCGCGCGACGGCCTCGACGTGCTGGCGAAGGTCGGCGGATTCGAGATCGGCGGCCTGACGGGCGTGATCCTGGCGGGCGCCGCGCGGCGCGTTCCGGTAGCGCTCGACGGGTTCATCGCCGGCTCGGCGGCGCTGCTCGCGGTCACGCTCGCGCCGGACTCGCGCCACGCGCTCTTCGCCTCGCATCGCTCGGCCGAGCCCGGCCACGCGCACGCGCTCGAGCACATGGGGCTCGAGCCGTATCTGGACCTCGGGCTTCGCCTGGGCGAGGGAACGGGCGCCGCGCTGTTCATCCATCTCGCCCGCGCGGCCGCCCTCGTCTGGAGCGAGATGGCGACCTTCAAGGCCGCCGGGGTGAGTGAATCGCCGGAGGCGGGCGGGCAGCCGCGATGACGAATCGTGTCATGGTCGTCACCGTCGCCGCGATGGCCCTGGCGGTTTCGTGTCTCGTCGCTTCGGGGTCGGCCGCGGCGTTCACGGCACGCGACATGCTCGGCCGCGACGTCGCGCTCGCGGCGCCCCCCAAGCGCATCATCTCGCTCGTCCCGAGCGTCACCGAGATCCTCTACGCGCTGCACGCCGAGCACCTGCTGGTCGGCGTGACGGACTTCTGCGACTTTCCGCCGGAGGCCAAGCGACAGCCGAAGGTCGGCGGGATGGTCGCGCCGAGTCTCGAAGCGATCATCGCGCTCAAACCCGATCTCGTGATCGCCACGACGGAGGGAACGCGCGAGGATACCTTCACTCAGCTCTCGCGCGTCGGAGTTCCCGTGTATCTCGTCGCCGCCCACCACGTCGCTGACGCGACCTCGCTCATGCGACGGCTCGGTGAGCTGACGGGCCGCGAAGGGGCGGCCGGGCCGCTCGTGGCGCGGCTCGAGCAGCGGATCGAGGCGGTGAAGATCGCGGTGCGCTCGCTCGTACGCCCGCGCGTGCTGTACGTGCTGTGGCCCGAGCCGCTCATCGTGCCCGGGCGCGGCTCGATCGTGACCGAGCTGATCCAGCTCGCCGGCGGCCAATCGCTGACCGCCGACGATCCCGACGCGTGGCCGCGCTACAGCCTGGAGGCCGCGGTGGCCAAGAGTCCCGAGGTGATCCTGCTCGCCAATCACGGCGCCGGCACCGGCGCGGTCTCGATGGACAAGTGGCGGCGCCTCGCCTCGCTCCCGGCCGTCAAGACGGGCCGGCTCCTCTCCGTCGACGGCGACCTCATGCACCGCTACGGGCCGCGCTTCGTCGACGGTCTCGAGCAGCTGGCGCGCGCGATTCACCCCGAGGCCTTCCGGTGAACCCGATCCGACGGCTGATCCTGGTGCTCGGCGTCCTCTCGACGGCGCTGTTCGTCGCCGCCGCCGTCGCGCTCTTTCTCGGGAGCGCTCAGCTCTCGACGAGCGCGGTGCTGTCAGCGGTGTCGGGGCGCGCCGCGCCGGAATCGGTCGAGCGCGTCGTGACCTTGTCCATCCGCTTGCCGCGGATCGCGGCCGCCGTGCTGGCGGGCGGCGCCCTCGCGGTCGCGGGCGTCGCCTTCCAGGCGCTCACGCGCAACCCGCTCGCCGAGCCCTCCGTGCTCGGCATCTCGGCCGGCGCCGCGTTCGGGGTCGTGATCGGGCAAAGCTTCGGTCTCGGCCTCTCGTTTCGCGAGGCGCTGGGCCTCACCGCCTTCGCGTTCGCCGGCGCGCTCATCGCTGCGGGCGCGGTCTATCTGATCGCGGCGATCGGCCGTGGGCTCTCGATCCAGACGCTGCTACTCGCCGGCGTCATCGTCGGCATCTTTTTCTCGTCGGCGATCACCGTGGTGATCTCGCTGCTCGACTTCAACCGGCTCGGCGGTGTCGTCCACTGGCTGCTCGGCAATCTGGCCCCGATTCCGCCCGGCGCCCTCGGGCTCTTCGCGCTCCTGGCGGCCGTCGGATTCGCGCTCATCGTGACGCACGCGCGGGAGCTGAATCTGATGGCGCTCGGGGAGGAAGCGCTGCAACAGCTGGGCGTCGCCGCTGACCGACTCAAGCTGACGATCTTCCTCGCCGCGGCGCTCCTGACCGCGACCGTCGTGGCCTTCGTCGGCCCGATCGGCTTCGTCGGGCTCATCGTGCCGCACATCCTACGAATTCTTCTGGGGTCGGACAACCGCCTGCTCGTGCCGGCCGCTCTCGTCGGCGGTGGCATCTTCCTCCTTTTCGCCGACACCATCGCGCGCAACATCGTCGCCCCCGCCGAGCTGTCGGTCGGCGTCATCACCGCCTTCTTCGGCGCCCCGTTCTTCATCTACCTCCTCCGCACCCGCTACCGCGCCAACCTCTGATGTCCGCCCCGACGCCACGGCGCTGCTGTCGCATTCGCCTCCTAAGCCCAACCGAGCCACGCTCATCGATCTCGAGCGTGGAACTGGTCATGGGGATCTCCGACGACATCACCAGTCCAACTGCGAGACCGCGGCTGTGAGGCGCCGGGGTGTGGGAGGGGTCGATGAGACCCGTTCCCGCCAATGGGGCGACGGAAGACGCGCGCCCAGATGGAGCCCAGCCGCCGCGGAGCAGCGAACGCGTGCCGCGTGGTCGAACGACCCCTCCCACACCCCGGCGCCTCGCAGCCGCGCCTCAAGCAAGCCGACACGTTGATGCTGGCAGAGTTCCGCGGAGTGGGCTTCGCGTATCCAGCGTCGGCGGAGCGGCGAACGCGACCGTTTGCGATCGAGGAGCTTTCGTTCGACATCGCGGCGGGCGAGATCGTCGGCGTGATCGGGCCCAACAGCTCGGGCAAGACGACGTTGATTCGACTGCTGACGCGGGTGCTCGAGCCCGGCTCCGGCGAGATCCGCCTCGAGGGCGTGCCGGTCCGGCGACTGTCCCGCGTGGATCTGGCCCGCCGGGTCGCCGTCGTGCCGCAGGGGATCTTGCCGCAGTTTCCGTTCACGGTCGGCGAGCTCGTGCTGATGGGCCGCTATCCGCACGATCCCGGCCGCTATTTCGAGAGCCCGCGCGATCGGACGGTGGCGCGCGAGGCGATGGAGGCGACCGGCGTGCTCGAGCTCGCTGACTTACCCCTCGACGATCTGAGCGGCGGCGAGCGCCAGCGCGCGGTCATCGCGCGCGCGCTCGCGCAGGAGCCGCGGCTCCTGGTCCTCGACGAGCCGACCGCGCATCTGGATCTTCGCTATCAGGTCGAGGCGGCCACGCTCCTGCGGCGTCTGAACCGCGAGCTCGGCATGTCGGTCCTGCTCGTCTCCCACGATCTCAACCTGGCGGCCGAGGTCTGCGACCGGCTCCTGCTGCTGAACGCCGGCCGCGCGGCGGCGATCGGCTCGCCCGAGACGGTGCTGGACGACGCGCTCCTCGCCGCGGTCTTCGGCTGCGAAGTCGTCGTCGACAAGAGTGAGACGACGCGGCGGCCGATCGTGCGGCTCACCTGGCGCCCTGACAAAAAGGAGGTGGGAGAAACGCGGTAGCCCTTCGAGAACTTCGCTCCGGATCAAGGGAAGCCGGTGAGGTCGAACGAGACCGAGGCCGGCACGGACCCGCCACTGTGAGTGGGGAGCAAGCGCCCGAGGTTGCCACTATCCGCGCCGACGCGGACGGGAAGGCTGGGCGCGAGCGGCGATCCACCGAGTCAGGAGACCTGTTCCGGACGAGAGCTTCCAACCCTTTCGTGGAAGAAGGAGTGAAGCGCATGGTCTGGTTCATTCGACTGCTGCTGTTGCAACTCGTCATGCTGCTCCCTGCGGCGATGCTCGCGGCGCAGGAGCACCCGCGCGACCTCGACCCCGTGGTGCTGACGGCCACCAAGCTCGAGACGCGCGCCGAACAGCTCGGCGCCTCCGTGACGGTCGTGCCCGGCGACGACGTGCAGAAGTACCACTTCGAGACGGTCGAAGACATCCTGCGATCTGTGCCCGGCGTCGAGATCCGACGCTCGGGAAGCCTCGGCAAGATCTCGAACATCAGCATCCGGGGCGCCAACTCCAACCAGGTCCAGGTCCTCGTCGACGGCGTCAGGGTCAAGAGCCCGACGACCGGACAGGCCGACCTGTCCGATATCTCGCCCGACCTGATCGAGCGCATCGAGGTGATCCGCGGACCCCAGTCGACGCTCTACGGCGCCGACGCGATCGGCGGCGTCGTCAACATCATCACGAAGAAGGGCAAGGGCCCGTTCTCGGCGACGGTCGAGGGCGGAGCCGGCAACTACGACACCTACACCGGCCGCGGCTGGTTCAGCGGCGCCTACTCGCTCCTGGATTACGCGGGCTCGATCTCCCATCTCGAATCGAACGGCCAGTTCCGAAACGACAGCTCGGACAAGAACGCGGTCAACCTGCGTCTCGGGGTCTCGCTCCCGTGGGACAGCTCGATCGCGTTCAGCCTGCGCTGGGTCCGGAACGAGACGGGATTGCCGGTGAAGTTCCTTTCCTCGGCGCCGCCGCCGCTGCCGAACGACCCGATCATCGACGTCAACAACCGCCAGATCAGCGAGACGTGGGTGATGGCGCTGAACGGCCACACCAAGCCCTTCGAGTGGTGGGAGGTCGACCTGCGGGGCGGGCGCTATCAGAACAAGACGACCTTCGTCGACCTCCCGGATCCGGCGGAGCAATGCGCATTCCCGCCGTGCGAGTTCCCCGGGCGCTTCAACGTCGAGCGCTGGGAAGCGGAGCTGGACAACCACTTCCACGTCGGCAAATGGTCGACCAGCTCGATCGGCCTCGAATACCGCACCGAAGACGGCGAGGCCCAGGGCAGCACGCCCTTCGAGGCGAGCAGCCACACCAGGTCGGCCTTCTTCCAGCAGACGTTTCGCTTCTGGGACCGCCTGTTCATGTCGGCGGGGTTTCGCGTCGAGGACAACAGCGTGTTCGGTACGCACTGGACCGAGCGCGGCTCGCTCGCGTACGTGATCCGCGAGTGGGGCACGAGGATCCACGGCGGCGCCGGCTCGGGCTTCCGGGCGCCGACGTTCAACGACCTCTTCTTCCCGGGATTCTCCGATCCCACCCTGCAGCCCGAGACCAGCTTCTCGTGGGACGTCGGAGTGGACCAGAAGCTCTGGAAGGACCGGATTCGCCTGGGGCTGACCTACTTCCACAATGACTTCAAGAACCTGATCGGGTTCACGTTCATCACCACGCCGCCGTTCGTGAAGGGCGTGAACATCGGCAAGGCGCGCGCGGAGGGCATCGAGTTCGTCGGCGAGGTGGACGTGCTCGACAACCTCACCGCGTCGCTGAACTATACCTACACGGAATCGGAGAACCTCCAGACTCACCGGCTCCTGGCGCGTGAGCCGCGCGATCGCTTGAACCTCAGGCTGACCTGGCGCCCGATCCCGCGCCTGGAGCTCTTCGGTGAGGGCCAGTGGGTGAGCAAGCAGTTCGAGCCGATCGCGGGCGGAGCATACGTGTGGAACAGCGGCTACACGACGGTGAACGCGGGCGCCACGTACCGGCTCTTCCAGCGTTACGCGTTCATCCAGTCGGTCGATCTGTGGACCCGCATCCAGAACCTGACCAACGAGGATTACTCGGAGGTACGCGGTTTCCCGGCGCTCGGCATCAACGCACTGGCCGGGGTGCGCATGACGTTCTAGACTTTCTCGCGCCGCCGGATGACGGTCCCCGCTGGGCCGTCATCCGGCTCGCTCGCGAAGCGGAAGGAGTGAACGTGATCGAGGGGATCGAGATCGCGGTCGACCGCGAGGCGGCCGTCGTCACGGCGCGCGAGCCGCTGACGGTTCTGTCCTCGGCATTCGTGCGGGGCGGACTCACCACGGCGCGCGCGATCGTGAACCTCCATGTCCGCAAGAACATCTCGGAGGTGGAGACGGACGGCCTTCTGCCTCGATTCGCCGATCGGCGCGGGATCCGCGGACCGTGGGTCGGCCTGCTCACGTCGGCGTGGACGGAGAAGGGCGTGGTCGCCGAGGCCAGCGGGTTCGGGCTGACGGCGCTCGCGGTCGTGACGGTCGGTCTCTCGAACCGGATCGCCGCGGGCGAGACGCCGGTCGCCGCGTGGGCGCCGTCGACGATCAACTCGATCGTGGTCGTCGATGGCGCGCCGGAGGCGGCGGCCCTCGTCAACGCGGCGATGACGATCACCGAGGTCAAGACAGCGCTGCTGGCCGCCGTCGACCTCCGGTGTGACGACGGCCGGCTCGCGAGCGGCACGTCGACCGACGCGGTGGTCGTGGCGGCGACCGGGCGCGGCCCGCGGTGCCGCTTCGGTGGCCCCATCAGCGACTTCGGGTGGGTGGTCGCGCGAGCGGCCCGAGAAGCGCTGGACGCGGGGATCCGCCGCTGGATCGAGGAGCACCCGTGATCCGTCGACCGCCGCTCGCGACCTTGTGCGCCTCGCTCGTCGCTCACGGCGGAGTGCTGGCGCTTCTGTTCTTCCTCGTGTCGGGAGAGTCGCACCCGAGTGTGCTCTTCATCGACCTCGAGGCGATCGCGGAGCGCGAGAGTCCTATTGCGGCGGAACGGCCGGACGCTGCGGCTCGAGGAGGCTCGAAGAGCGCCGCGCCGGGTTCGACCCGGCGGGACTCGGCCCGGCCCAGCGCGCCACCGAGCGCCTCCCCGCAGCCCACGGCGCCTTGGGCGCCCGTCGCGCCCGCGCCGTCGTCAGAGCCGAAGCCCGTGCGAGAGCGCGCCGCGTCGCCGTCCCCTGCCGAAGAACCGCGCCAGCCCGAGCCCGCGGTCGCCGTCGTGCCGGCGCGGGAGACCGCTCCCGACCTCGTCGCTCGCCGCGAGACGAGCTCGTCGCCCGCGGAGACGCGCACGAATTCTGGCGGGGCCACCGGCGATCTCATCGTCTCTGGGGTCGAGCAGGCCGGCGGTCGAGCGACGGCGGGCGCCGGTACGGCGGGCCAGAACCAAGGCGGAGCCGGGGGCGCCGGAGTGGCGCCGAGCGGGGGGCCGGGGGGCGGCGCGCCGGGAGCGGAGTACGGTGGCTACCTGGCGACCGTGAGACGGCGCTTCCTGGAAGCGCTCCGGTACCCGCCGCCCGCGCGCAGTCGAGGTCTCACGGGCACCGTCCTGCTCGAGGTCTTCATCAAGCCCGATGGGGCGATCGGCGGCGTCTCGGTCGCGAGCTCGTCGTCGCATCCCATGCTCGACGAGGCCGCGCTGGAAGCCATGCGCAGTCTCGCGCCCCAGCCATTCCCCAAGGGTCTCGCACCCCGACCGTTGAGGGTCCGGCTGCCGGTGGTCTTCGACCTGCAGTAGTATGCTCACCGATCCGACGACGACGGGGAGGCGAGCATGCGCGAAGGCACGACGCCCACGATCGAGCATGGCCTCGACGGGACGACGACCGAGTATCACGATATGGCCGTCGCCGGTGACGAGGTCGAGCGACTGCTCGTCGAGCTCTTCACCGAGCACTGGGCCGAGCTCACCGCGGGTCCGCTGATCGAGGGCGCGGCCTACGAGATCCAGTTCGCGACGCCGCCCAGGGTCACGAAGCTCGACGGATACCTCACGGTCGATAGCGGCGCCTGGCACTTCCACCTCTGCGTCAACGATCATCGCGGCTCGCGCAGCGCGGAGCTCGCACGGATCCGCCGTGTGTCCCGGGCCGCCTTCTTCAAGACCGAAGGGGGATCGTGCGCGCCCGCGACGTGGGGGCTCAGGCTCTGGAACGGGCGCGGCGAGCAGATGATCACGATCCTGTTTCCGAACCCGCACTTCGACGCGAAGTGGCAGCGGCTCCGTGAGCCCCGATGGGAGAAGACGGCGCTCTGGCAGGAGCTCCGGCGGCGCTACGCGAGCCGTTGACCCGTGAAGACCGCGGCGCGCGGGCTCGTCGCGGTCTGCGCGGCCGTGGCCATCACGGCGTCCGTCGCGATCGCGGGGGAGTCGGAGCGAATCCAGACCGACCGGCCGAGCATTTCGAACAGCGCGAACACCGTCCCGCCGGGCGCCTTTCAGATCGAGAGCGGCGCGGAATACTCACGGACGAGCGTCGGCGGTAGCCCCGCGGATCGAGTGTTCGCGCTCGACGTGACCTTGCGGGCGGGGCTGACCGAGCGGATCGAGATCAGGCTCGAGGGCGAGCCGCTCGTCGTGACGCGCGACCGGCAGGACGACATCGGCAACGGCGACCTCGCGGTCCAGGCCAAGTACCGCTTCCTCGACGCGCGCGAAGGACACTGGTGGCCGTCGCTGGGCGTCCTTCCATTCGTCAGGTTCCCGATCGCCCACGCGCCCCACGCGACCAATCTCCCGGACTTTGGAATCGTCGGTCTCGCGAGCTTCACCCTGCCGTGGAAGCTGGGCCTGGACGCGAACGCCGGAATCGGAGGCGCCGCCCAGCGCCCCAGCGGCTTCATCGCCCAGGGAGTCGCGTCGGCGGCGCTCAGCCGAGATATCGGCGAGCGGTGGTCGACCTATGCCGAGGTCTTCTTCGCCTCGCCGGCTGAGCGCGGCACCCACGAGTCCGTCGGCTTCGACGCCGGCGTGCAATTCTTCGTGACGCCGCGTCTGGCCCTGGACGCGGCCGGCCAGACTTCGCTCGCCGGACCCGGCCCGGACTATGCCTTTCGCGCCGGGCTGAGCGTCCGATTCGGACGATGAGCGCGCCGGCGCCGTGCCTCATGGTGCAAGGCACCGCATCGGGTGTCGGCAAGAGCCTGCTCGTCACGGCCTTCTGTCGGATCTTCGCGCGGGCCGGCTATCGAGTCGCGCCGTTCAAGTCCCAGAACATGGCCCTCAACGCGGCGGTCACGCTCGGGGGCGGCGAGATCGGTCGGGCGCAGGCCGCGCAGGCCGACGCCGCGGGCATCGAGGCGACCGTGGACATGAACCCGATCCTCCTGAAGCCCGAGCCCGGGTACCGGTCGCAGGTGGTGGTACGCGGACGGGCGATCACGAGCGTCACCTGGCACGAGTATCAGCGGATGCAGGCGGAGCTTCTCCCGATCGTGGCCGAGAGTCTCGCGCGTCTTCGACGCGCCTGGGACCTCGTGATCATCGAGGGCGCGGGGAGCCCGGCCGAGATCAACCTGCGCGACAGCGACATCGTCAACATGCGCGTGGCCCGCATGGCCGAGGCCTCGGTGCTGCTCGTAGGCGACATCGATCGCGGCGGCGTCTTCGCCGCGCTCCTGGGGACTCTTGCGCTGCTCGACCTGCCGGACCGCGCCCGGATCGGCGGCCTCATCGTCAATCGATTCCGTGGCGACGAGACCGTGCTCGCCCCGGGGCTCGCCGAGCTGAGCACGCGCTCGGGCGTGCCGGTGCTCGGCGTCGTCCCGTACCTCGAATCGCCGCTCGTGCCCTCCGAGGACTCGCTGGACCTGGACGACCGATCCCGTTGGGGGGCGCCCGGCGCGATCGACGTCGCCGTGGTGCGATTACCGCTGATCTCGAACTTCGACGACTTCGAGCCGTTGGCCGCCGAGCCCGGCGTGCGCGTGCGCTTCGTCCGCGGCGCCGACGAGATCGGTGGCGCCGATGTCATCGTGCTGCCCGGTAGCAAGAGCACCGTCTCCGACCTTCGCTGGCTCTTCGCCTCGGGCCTCGCGCACGCCATCCAGCGGGCGGCCGCCGAGGGGCGACCGGTCATCGGCGTCTGCGGTGGCTACCAGATGCTCGGTGAGGCCGTGCACGATCCCGAGCGAGTCGAGTCCGACACCGTCACGACCATGGCTCTGGGGCTGCTCCCGGTCGCCACGACCTTCGTGCCGGGCAAGACGACCGTCCGTGTGCGAGCCCGTGTTGGCCGGGCCTCCGGACCTTTCTCCGGGGCCGCGGGTCGTGTGCTTGCCGCTTACGAGATCCACTCCGGTCGGACGAGCCCAAGCTCGCCGGCGCCGTTCACCATCGTGGAGCGTAGTGGCGGCCTGGTGCACGACGCGGACGGAGCCGTGAGTGCGACCTCTGAGTCCCGACGTCGCGAAGCCTCTCGTTCTGCTGCTGGCCCTGGCGATCGATCTGGCCCTCGGCGATCCGCCGAACCGCTATCACCCCGTCGCGTGGCTCGGCCGGCTGCTCGAGGCGGGACGGCGCTGGCTCTGCCGTGGCTCGCCCCCATTCCTGCTGGTCGGTGGCGCCGCGCTCGCCATCGGCGTCGCGGGGCTGGCCGGCGGGGGCGGAGCGCTCGTGTCAGCGCTCGCCGATCGTCTCGGATTCGCCGGACTTCTCATCGAAGCGGTCGTCCTCACGTGCCTGCTCTCGCTCCGGGGCCTCGTGTCGGCCGCTCGTGAGGTGGCGGGCCATCTGAGCCGCGGGGATCTCGCGGCGGCTCGGCGATCCGTCGGATATCACCTGGTGAGCCGCCCCACGGCCGAGCTCGACACGGGGCGCGTGGCGTCGGCAACGATCGAGTCCGCCGCGGAGAACCTGACCGACAGCCTGGTCGCGCCGGCGCTCTTCTTTCTCGCGGGAGGTCTCGCCGGCGCGGCGGTCTACCGCGTGGTCAACACCGCGGACGCAATGTTCGGCTATCGCACCGGGCCGCTCGAGTACTTCGGCAAAATCGCGGCGCGGCTCGACGATCTCTTGAACGTGATCCCCGCGCGTCTGGCGGGTCTGAGTCTCGTCGCCGGCGCCGCGCTGGTGGCGGAGAGAGGGCGCGGGGCCCTGGCCGGTCTGCGTCGCGATCGGTGTCGCACCGCGAGCCCGAACGCGGGCTGGACGATGTCCGCGATGGCGGGTGCCCTCGGCGTGATGCTCGAGAAGCCGGGCGCCTATCGGCTCGGAGCCGGTGACTTGCCGGTCGCCGCAGACATCGAGCGATCTCTGAGAGTCGTGGGTGCGGCGGTCGTCGTGAGCCTCGTGGTGCTCATCGCCGCGTACCTGGCAAGCCGGTGGCTCGGGCTCCTCCTCTAAGACAGGAGGCCGCGCTTGACGGCCTCGACCGCGGCCTGAGTACGGTCCGCGGCCCCGAGCTTCTCGAGCGTGCGCTGGAGGTACTTCTTCACGGTGCCCACGCTCCAGCGCAGACGCTGGGCGATCTCCCGGTTGGTCAGCCCCGTGGCCACCAGGCGCAGCATGTCCTGCTCGATCGAGGTCAAGGCCTCGGCCGCCCTGGGCTCCGACAGCGAGGCCCGAAGCAGAGAAGGGTCGAAGACCGAACCGCCGTGCCGTACGACCTCGAGCGCCGACAGGAGCTCCCCGCGGCCGACGCCCTTGAGGACGTAGCCGGAGGCCCCGCCTTGGACCGCGCGCCGGACCAGCGCCGGATCGTCGTGCATCGTGATCACCAGAACCGCCGTCCGTCGCTCAGCGGCCTTGAGCCGCTGCAGCACGGCGAGCCCGTCGAGATCCGGAAGCTCGAGATCGAGCAGGACGATCTCCGGCCTGAGCGCCGCCGCGATCCGGAGCGCGTCCTCTCCCGTGCCCGCCTCGCCGACGACGTCGACACCCGCGGGCTCGAGCATGCTCCGCAGCCCTTCGCGGACCATCGGATGGTCGTCGACGATCAGGACACGGATCGGCACGGGATCAGGACGCGGCAGCGAGGCCATGGCGGATTGGGAGCTGAGCGTGGACACGCGTGCCGCCTCCCGGCGCGGGCTCGACGACGCACGAGCCGCCGAGCAGGCGCGCGCGCTCCTGCATGCTGGCGAGCCCGAAGCCTCGCGCCTCCCCCGATTCGGCGAGCCCCACGCCGTGATCGCGCACGTCCAGGTGGAACCGGTCGGCCTCGCGGGCCAGGACGACCTCGATCCGCGTGGGACCCGCGTGCTTGCGGGCATTCGACAGGGCTTCTTGCAGAATCCTGAACGCCGCGGCCTCGACCGTCGGCGGAAGGCGGACACCTCCGAGGTTCTCGACGAGCGTCACCGGCCACCCGGTGTCCCGCGCGACATCGTCGAGGCTCCGGCGCGCCGCTCCCGCCAGCCCGGCGGCATCCACGGCCAGCGGGCGCAGCGCGGCCAGGATTCGCCGAGTCTCCACGATGGCCTGCCCGAGGCGCTCGGCGGCGATGGCGGACTCTCCGGCGGCGCGCCCCGGGTCGGTCGTCCAGAGGTCGGTCGCGGTGTCGACGTGTTGCTTGGCGCTCACGACGAGCTGGGCCACGCCGTCGTGGACGTCGTACGCGACGCGCCGGCGCTCCTCTTCCTGGGCGACGACGACCTGCTCCACCAGCGCCGCGAGCGCGCGCTCGCGCGCCGTCTTGTCCCGCCAGGCCCGGAGCGCGAGGGCGGTCGCCGCCAGGATGAGCGTCACTTGAAGCGAGTGCACGACGAGCGTGAGCGAGAGGGGAACGGCGCGCTGCTCCAGCAGCAGCATCTCGAGGATTTCCCAGGCGGCCAGCGCCGCGAACGTGCCGGCCAGGATCAGCTCGCGGTAGTGGCGCAGGGTTCCTCTGCACATGCTTAGCATGGCGCTTGCGTGGCTCAATACCATGCCGCCGAGCGTCTTGCCAAGCGCTCGCGCACCGAGTCGATTTTTCTTCGTCACGACGCGGCGGTACGCAGGTACCCTGATGCGCAGGTGCAACTGACCGATCGGTTGACGAGTGGGGTGCGGGCGGCCCTCGTGAAGGCGGGTCTGCCCGAGCCCGACGACTGTGCGTGGGAAGTGCCGCGTCAGGCGGAGCACGGCGACTACGCGACCAACGCTCCCATGGTCCTGGCCCGAGCCGCCAAGCGCGCGCCCAAGCAGATCGCCGATCTCATCGTGAAGAACTTCCCGCCCATGCCCGAGGTCGAGCGGCTCGAGGTCGCGGGCCCGGGATTCATCAACGTGTTCCTGACACCGGCCTGGTGCGCCGGCGCGCTGCGGGAGATTCTCGCCGCCGGGGCCGAGTACGGACGCGGTGAGAGCCAGACCGGCCGGCGTGTCCGCCTCGAGTTCGTCTCGGCGAATCCGACCGGCCCCCTCGTCATCGTCAACGCGCGCGCCGCCGCGATCGGTGACGCGCTCGCGCGGCTGCTACGCGCGCAGGGCGCGCGCGTCACGACCGAGTTCTACGTCAACGACGCCGGTAACCAGTTCGAGGCGCTCGCCCGCTCGTTCGAGGCGCGCGTGAGGCAGGAGTTCGGCGAATCGGCCGCGTTGCCCCCGAACGGCTATCCCGGCGAGTACCTCATCGACCTGGCGAAGCGCTATCGCGAGGAGGGCGGCGGCCTGCTGAACGGCGCCCCCGAGCACGAGCGGATCGAGCACTTCGGCCGCTATGCCGTCGCGCGAATGGTCGAAGCGCAGCGCCGGGTCCTGCACGACTACGGCGTCGACTTCGACGTCTGGTCGTCCGAGCAGCACGACGTGCGCGACAAGCGTCTGCCCGACAAAATCCTGGAGGAGCTCGCGACGCGCGGACTCAGTTACGAACGAGACGGCGCCCTCTGGTTCCGCTCATCCGAGGCTGAAGAGGCGGGCGACGACAAGGACCGCGTGCTCAGACGCTCGAGCGGGGAGCCGACCTACTTCGCGGTGGACGTCGCCTATCACCACCACGTGAAGTTCGCCGCGGCCGATCGGTTGATCAACCTGCTCGGCCCCGACCACCATGGCTACGTGGCGCGGATGAAGGCGGCGATGCAGGCCCTCGGCCACCCGCCCGAGACGTTCGAGGTCCTGATCGTCCAGCTCGTCACCTTGCTGCGCGACGGCCAGCCCGTGCGCATGTCGAAGCGAATGGGCGAGTTCGTGCTGATGGAGGAGCTGCTCGAGGAGGTCGGCCGCGATGCCGCGCGCTTCACGTTTCTGACTCGCCGGCACGACAGCCCGCTCGAGTTCGACCTGGCGGTCGCGACGCGCCAGTCGAGCGACAATCCGGTCTACTACGTCCAGTACGCGCACGCGCGCATTCGGTCGATCTTCCGTCAGGCGGCGGAGCAGGGGCTCGCCGTCCCTCGGCTGACCGACACCGACACGAGCCCGCTCGTCGAGCCCGCGGACCTGGCCCTCATCAAGCGGCTCCTGCAGTTCCCCGAGCTCGCCAGGGGCGCCACCCGCGCGCTCGAGCCGCACCGGGTCGCCTATTGGCTACAGGAGCTCGCCTCCGAGTTTCACGCCTGGTACAAGAACCACCGGGTCATTCAGGACGACAGGCATCTGATGCACGCGCGGCTGGCCCTCTGCGCGACCGTGGGCACGGTGATCAAGAACGGCCTCGACCTCCTCGGCGTGAGCGCGCCGGAGAGCATGTGACGAAATGATGCGAGGCGGACGGGGCAGGCGCGCGCCGAGCCGGCTCGCCTCCGCGCTCTTCGTGGTCGGCTGCCTCGGAGTGCTCGGTGTCACGTTCATGCTCGGGGTCATGGCCGGCCGCTTCTGGCCCCGCGGCCCGTCAGCGCCGAGCGCCACGGCGACGAAGGAGACACCTCCGGCGCGAGGGGCGGATCGGACCGCGCGTCCCCCGGAGCCCACTCCGGCGCTGACGTTCTATCAGGATCTGACGGCGCCGCTCACGGCCCCGCCGCCCGTCAAGGCCGCCAAGCCGGGGCGGGTCGAGAAGAGCGAGAAGACCGAGGCCGCGCCGAAGCCCGTCACCCTGCCCGAGGCTCCCGGACCGGCGCCGACCCCGGGCGCGTTCACGATCCAGGTCGGCGCCTACAAGGCGCGAGAGCCCGCCGAGGCGCTGCGCGGACGGCTCGCCGCCGCCGGCCACGACGCCTACGTCGCCGAGATCGACGCGGCCGGGAGCGTTCGGTACCGCGTCCGCGTCGGGTCCTTCGCCACGCGCGAGGCGGCCCAGCGGGCCGCCGACAAGATCGTCGCCGGCGAGCGCGCGCTTTCGGCGTTCGTCACCGCGCGGTGAGATGCCGGCTCCCAGGCCGGGCTACGTCCTCGTCGCCGAGAAGGAGATCGCGGCGCGCGTCGCGGAGCTGGGCCGGGCGATCACGCGCGACTACGGCGAGACGAACCTGGTGCTGGTCGGCGTCCTCCAGGGCGCGATTCCTTTCGTCGCCGACCTCATGCGCGCCCTGCCGATCGACCTCACCGTCGACTTCCTCCGCGCCTCGAGCTACGGCTCGGGGACGACGTCGTCCGGCACCGTGCATCTCGCCGCCGACCTCAGCGTCGACATCGCGGACCGGCACGTGCTCATCGTCGACGACATCGTCGACACGGGCCACACCCTGGCCGCACTCAAGCGGGAGCTCGAGGCGCGGCGCCCGCGAAGCGTGCGTACGTGCGTGCTGCTCGACAAGACCGGCCGGCGGGAGATCGAGGTGACCATCGATTACGTCGGGTTCACGATCCCGAACGTGTTCGTGGTCGGCTACGGTCTCGACTACGACGGGCTCTATCGCAACCTGCCGCACGTCGCGACGCTCGAGGGCATCTGAGCCCTCCGTTTCGTCGCTGGAACCGAGTGCTATAATGGTCGGGCGGATATGAACCAGGTCTACAAGAACCTCGCGCTCTGGATGGTGATCGGCCTGATCGTCATCCTCCTGTTCACGGTCTTCCAGGGCGCGCAGCAGAGCGGCCAGGAACAGCCGAACTTCTCCGAGTTCCTCAAGGCCGTCGACCAGGGTCGGGTCGAGTCGGTCGTCATCCGCGGCAACCTCGTCACCTACTCGCTCAAGGACTCGGCGCAGACCCAGCGCACCTACATCGTCGAGTACCCGGAGCTGATCAAGACGCTCAAGGACCGGGGCGTCCGCATCGCGGTCAAGCCGCCGGACCAGAACCCCTGGTACGCGATCTTCCTGCAGTGGGTGCCGATGCTGCTCTTCATCGGCGTCTGGATCTTCTTCATGCGCCAGATGCAAGGCGGCGGCGCCAAGGCGCTCAGCTTCGGCAAGGCGCGGGCGCGGATGATCTCGGAGAAGCAGAACAAGGTCACCTTCCAGGACGTCGCGGGTGTCGACGAGGCCAAGGAAGAGCTGCGCGAGATCATCGACTTCCTGAAGGACCCGCAGAAGTTCCAGAAGCTCGGCGGCAAGATCCCGAAGGGCGTCCTGCTCGTCGGGCCTCCCGGCACGGGCAAGACGCTCCTCGCCAAGGCCATCGCCGGCGAGGCCAACGTGCCGTTCTTCTCGATCTCCGGCTCGGACTTCGTCGAGATGTTCGTGGGGGTCGGCGCCTCCCGGGTCCGCGACCTCTTCGAGCAGGGCAAGAAGCACGCGCCCTGCATCATCTTCATGGACGAGATCGACGCGGTCGGACGCCATCGCGGCGCCGGTCTCGGCGGCGGCCACGACGAGCGCGAGCAGACCCTCAACCAGCTCCTGGTCGAGATGGACGGGTTCGAGACGAACGAGGGTGTCATCCTGATCGCGGCCACCAACCGCCCGGACGTCCTCGACCCGGCGCTGCTCCGTCCCGGACGGTTCGACCGCCAGGTCGTCGTGCCGCGGCCCGACGTGAAGGGGCGCGAGGAGATCCTCCGCGTCCACGCGCGCCGCATCCCGCTGGCGCCCAACGTCGAGCTGAAGGTCCTCGCGCGCGGGACGCCCGGATTCTCGGGCGCGGACCTGGCGAACCTGGTCAACGAGGCGGCGCTCCTGGCCGCGCGGATGAACAAGAAGCTCGTCGAGATGTCCGACTTCGAGAGCGCGAAGGACAAGGTCCTGATGGGCGTCGAGCGCCGCTCGATGATCATCAGCGACGCCGAGAAGCGGACGATCGCGTACCACGAAGCGGGCCACACGCTCGTGGCCGACGTGCTGCCCGGCACCGACCCGGTCCACAAGGTGACGATCATCCCGCGCGGGCGGGCACTCGGCCTGACCCAGCAGCTGCCGGTCGACGACAAGTACAACTACTCGAAGGACTACCTGGTCAACCGCATCACGATCCTGCTCGGCGGGCGTGCCGCCGAGGAGATCGTGCTGAACCAGCAGACCACCGGCGCGGGCGACGACCTGGAAAAGGCTACCGAGATGGCCCGGAAGATGATCTGTGAGTGGGGCATGTCCGACAAGCTCGGGCCCCTGACCTTCGGCAAGAACGAGGAGCACATCTTCCTCGGCCGCGAGGTGGCCCGTCAGAAGGACTACAGCGAGGACACCGCCCTCGTCATCGACTCGGAGATCAAGCGGATCGTCCTGGAAGCCGCGAGCCGCGCCAAGCAGATCCTCCAGGAGAACATCGAGAAGCTGCACGCGCTGGCGCGCGCCCTGCTCGAGCGGGAGACCCTCGACGGTGAGGAGATCGCCCGCATCCTGCGCACCCGTCCCCTCCAGGAAGCCGGCGCGCCGGCGTAGCGGCGCGCGGCTCGATGGCCCATCGAGCCATCCTCGCCGGCGTGTCCCTCGGTCGTGGCGTTCCGGTGGCCGTCATGGGCGCCCTCAACGTGAGCCCCGAGTCTTTCCACGCGGGATCCGTCCACACGGAGGGCGACGAGCTCCTCGCGGCCGCGCTGGCCATGGTCGACGCGGGGGCAGCGCTGATCGACGTCGGCGCTCGATCGACCGCCCCTTATGGCGCGACCGCGATCGGTGCCGAGGACGAGCGCGACCGCCTGGCTCGGGCGGTCGAGGTGTTGGCGACCAAGGTGCCCGTGCCCATCTCGGCCGACACGGCCCACCCGGGGCCGGCACGCGCGGCGCTCGATGCGGGCGCTCGAGTCATCAACGACGTCTCCGGTCTCCGCAATCCCGCGGTGGCCGCCCTCATCCGGGAGCGCGGTGCCGGCGCCATCCTCATGGCTTCTCCGAAGGACAGCCCGTCCAGGCTGGGGCCCGTCGAATCGGTAAAGGGGCTTCTCAGGGAAGCTCTCGAACGTTCGAGAATCGCTGGGATTGCTGACCGGCATATCGTCCTCGATCCCGGGATCGGGTTCTTCAGGGGCGAGGAGATGGCCTGGGACGAGTGGGATGCGGCGGTTCTGGCGGGCCTGGCGGAGCTCGAAGCGCTGGGGCGCCCGCTCTGCATCGGAGTGTCACGAAAGTCCTTTCTCGGCGCGATCACCGGCCGGGCCAGGACCGAGGACCGCCTGGCCGGCTCGGTGGCCGCGACGTCGGTGGCGGTCTTCAACGGCGCGGCTCTGGTCCGCACCCATGACGTCGCCGAGACGCTCGACGCCGTCCGTGTCGCCGAACGCATCCGGCGGGCAGGGGGCACTCTATAATGATCGAGGTGCGTACCGAGTGAAGGCGAATCCAGGTACGAGATCTCGATGACGCGTCTGTTCGGGACCGACGGGATCCGGGGCGTCGCGAACGAGGAGCCGCTGACCCCCGAGCTCGCGTTTCGCGTCGGTCGCCAGCTCGTCGCCACCCTGCAAGTCGACCACGGCGTCGATCACGCCCGAATCGTCATCGGCCGCGACACCAGGCGCTCGGGTCCGCTCCTCGAGGCGGCTCTCGTCTCCGGGGCTCTATCTGCCGGCGCCGATTGCTTTTCCGTCGGGGTGCTCCCGACGCCGGGCATCGCCCTCCTGACGCGCCGCCTGGCGGCTCATGGCGGCATCGTGCTCAGTGCCTCGCACAATCCGTTCGAGGACAACGGCATCAAGCTGTTCTCGTCCGAAGGCACCAAGTTCCCGGACGCATGGGAGGCTGAAATCGAACAGCGGCTGGACGCGCTGGACCGGGCGCCCCGCGCTCGCGGTGCGAAGATCGGCGCGTCGGTCGACTACGACCGTGCCGAGGCCGAGTACGTGGAGTTCCTCTGTAGCTGCTTCCCCCTCGATCTCAGCTCCCTCACGGTCGCCGTCGACTGCGCCCATGGGGCGACGTACCGGGTGGCGCCGCGGGTGTTTCGCCGACTCGGCGCCCGGGTGCTGACGATCGGCGCCCGCCCCGATGGCGTGAACATCAACGCGGGCTTCGGCGCGCTCCATCCCGAGAAGCTCCAGGCCAGGGTGCGCGCCGCCGGCGCCTCGATCGGCTTCGCGTTCGACGGCGACGGCGACCGGCTGATCTCGGTCGACCATACCGGAGAGATCCGCGACGGGGACTACGCGCTCGCGATCGCGGGACGCCATCTGGCCTCGCGACAGCGGCTCAAGCAGAACCTCGTCGTCACCACCGTCATGGCCAACCTCGGCCTCGATCAGGCCCTCGAGGCCGCGGGGATCCGCGTGGTCAAGACGCAGGTCGGCGACCGCTACGTATTCGAGGAGATGCAACGACTCGGCGCCAATCTCGGCGGCGAGCAATCGGGTCATCTCCTGTTCCTCGACCACGCGCCCGCCGGCGACGGCATCCTCTCCGCGCTCGCCCTGCTCAGTGTGGCCGGCGAGACCGGCGAGCCCCTGGCGTCCCTGTCGACCTGCCTCAGCAAATTTCCCCAGGTGCTCCTGAACGTGTCCGTGCGATCCAAGCCGCCGATCGACTCGATCGCCGGTATCGCCGAGCGCAAGGCGGCCTTCGAGCAGGAGATGGCGGGCCGTGGCCGCGTCCTGATCCGCTACTCGGGCACCGAGTCCCTGGCCCGGGTCATGATCGAGGGCGCCGACGCCGCCCGCATCCGCGCGATGGCCGACGACCTCGCGGGACTCATCCGCGCCCAGATCGGCGAGCAGTGAAGATCTCGGGAGTCGGCGTCGATCTGGTGAGCATTCCCAGGATGCGCACAACGATCGACCGCTGGCAGGACCGTTTCGTGGGCCGGGTGTTCACGGACGCCGAAATCGCCTATTGTCGAGCGCGGCGCGATCCGGCGCCCCACTTCGCGGCGCGCTTCGCCGCCAAGGAGGCCGGCTTCAAGGCGCTGGGTACCGGCCTGCAGATGGGTGTGCGCTGGCGTGAGCTCGAGGTGCGTCGCGAGCGCGAGGAAGCGCCGACCCTCGTCCTGTCGGGACGCGCCAGAGAGATCGGCCTCGTCAGGGGCGCGAGCCGGGTACTCCTCTCGCTGACCCACGAAGGTGACTATGCGCTCGCGCAGGCGATTCTGGTGGGCGACTAGCGTGGCGATCGGCTCGTTCGTCGTCTCCGGCTGCGCCCACTCTGGGGCGCTTCCCGAGCTCGAAGGCCTGCCCGGAAGGATCTCGGGGCAGCTCGGGCAGCGCGGCGTTGTCATCGCGGCGCCGCACGGCAACACGGACGCTCGCACGGGCGAGATCGCCGCAGAGCTTGGTCGCCGGACCGGCTTCGGGGTCGTCATCGCGACCGGGTTCAACCTCGAGCCGGACACCCGCGATCTGCCCGGCCGGCGCTATCAGGTCAACCGACCCTTCGAGGGCACCCCGGGGCGGCCGCCGTCGGAAGACGTCGCGAGCGAAGGCGCCCGGCAGGTCTATCGAGCCTACGAGCAGCGCGTGCGCGAGGTCGCGCAGGGGCCGCTGGTCTTCTACGCCGAGATCCACGGCAACAACCATCGCGACGCGGTCAGCCAGATCGAGATCGCGACGGTGGGCGTCGATCGCGACGAGGCCGCGCGGCTCCGGACGCTCCTCGAGCTGATCCGTGACGCGTATCTGCGTGCGAACCGCGAGGCGCCGCGGCTCGAGATCCTCGTCGAGCCGGCCAATCCGGTGCGGTACGCCGCCTCCGGCGCCAAGCGCGACGGCATCCTCAGGCTGCCGCAGCGCGCGCTGCACATTGAGCTGCCCAAGGCCGCGCGCACCGAATGGCGCGAGACCTACATCGCCATCCTCGCCGATTTCCTCGTTCAGGCGGTCACGCCCCTCACCGGGAAATAGCCGTGCTGGGCGTCTTCACCGCCGAGGAGATGCGGCGGCTCGATCAGCGGGCGATCACCGACCTCGGCATCCCCGGGGCCACACTGATGGAGAACGCCGGCCGCGGAGCCGCCGAGGCGGTCGTCGCCGCGCTCCCGGCTCTCGGCGCGCCGCGCCGCGGCGCCAGGATCGTGATCGTCTGCGGCAAGGGGGGCAACGGCGGCGACGGCTTCGTGGTGGCCCGCTGGCTCAAGCGTCACGGCGCGCGCCCCAGCGTGCTGCTGATGCACCAGCCGGCCGAGATCGGCGGCGACGCCGGCCGCAAGCTCGCGGAGCTCTCGCGTAGCGGCATCCGACCTCGGCCCTTCGCGGATGATCGAGCGTCGGCCAGGGAGCTCTCGCGCGCCCACCTGATCGTCGACGCGCTACTCGGGACGGGATCGCGCGGGGCCGCCGAAGGGGGCATCTCGCGCGCGATCGAGCTGATCAACGCGAGCGGCCGGCCCGTCGTCGCGCTCGATATCCCATCCGGGCTGTCGGCGAACACCGGGGCCCACGCCGGAGCGGCCATCAAGGCGACGGTGACCCTGACGTTCGCCGGGCTCAAGCGCGGTCTCGTCACCTCCCCGGGCGACGAGCTCGCCGGGCGCGTCAGCGTGATCTCCATCGGCGTCCCCGACCACGAGGTCGCGCGGGGGGTGACGACGTTCCTGCTCGAGCCGGCCGACGTGGCGCCGCACTTCCCGTGGCGCTCGCGCGCGACTCACAAGGGGACCTACGGCCACCTCCTGCTGGTGGCGGGCTCGCTCGGCAAGACGGGCGCCGCGGCGCTCAGCGCGCTGTCGGCGATGCGCAGCGGCACCGGGCTCGTCACGGTGGCCGTACCGGCGAGCCAGCAACCGGTCGTCGCGAGCCTCGTGCTGGAGGCGATGACCGAGACTTTGCCCGAGACCTCGGCGCGCACGCTCGCGCTGAAGGCGCGCGAGGCGATTCTGGAGCTCGCCGGCTTGCGCGACGCCGTCGCGATCGGTCCGGGGATCGGGCTCGACGACGAGACGGCCCAGGTGGCGCGCGGCCTGGTCCACGAGCTTCGCCTGCCCATGGCCGTCGACGCCGATGCCCTGACGGCGCTGGCCGGCCATCTCGACGTGCTGCGCGACGCTCCGGCCCCGCGCTGTCTCACCCCGCATCCCGGGGAGATGGCGCGGATGCTCGGGGCGCGCGTGGACGAGGTCCAGCGCGACCGGATCGAGACCGTGCGCGAGTTCGCGACACGCCATCGTGTCCACATCGTCTTGAAGGGCGCACGCAGCGTGATCGGCGCGCCGGACGGGCGCGTCTTCGTGAATCCGACCGGAAATCCCGGGATGGCGAGCGGCGGCACCGGTGACGTGCTCACGGGGATGCTGGGCGCGTTCCTGGCGCGCGGCCTCGAGCCCGGCGCGGCGCTACGCGCGAGCGTCTATCTCCACGGCAGCGCCGGCGACATCGCTGCGGAGCGTCTTGGCGAAGAAGCGCTGATCGCGCGGGACGTCATCGCGGGCATTCCGGAGGCGTTCAAGAGGCTCCGTGGCGGCGGCGGTTGAGCTCGTCAGCGCGAGCGCCGAGGCGACCGAGGCCGCTGGTGAGCGCCTCGGCCTCACACTCGGCCCGGGCTCGGTCGTCGCGCTGACCGGCGAGCTGGGCGCCGGCAAGACCTGCTTCGTCCAGGGGCTGGTGCGCGGTCTCGGCGCCACCGTGCGCGCGACGAGCCCGACGTTCGTCCTCGTCAACCAGTACAAGGGCCGCGTTGCCGTCCATCACGTCGACGCCTATCGAACCGACAGCATGACCGAGCTGATGGATCTGGGACTGCTCGATCTGATGGGGGGCGACGGTGTGACTGTCATCGAGTGGGCGGACAGCGCCCGCGCGAGCGGCTCTACTGGAACGGTCCCGAGGCCCTCGCCGACGCGGAGCTCCTCGCGATCCAGCTCGGCTCCGGCATCCGCGGCAAGAGCGCGATCGACGTCGCCCGCGAGGTGCTCGCCGCCTATGGCTCCCTGGCCGACGTCGCGGGACGGGAGGTGGCCGAGCTCGCGACAGTGTCGGGCATCGGGCCTGCGAAGGCGGCGCGGCTGGTGGCCGCCTTCGAGCTGACCCGGCGTCTGCGGGCTCGCATCCCGGGTGCCCGCGTCACCCTGTCCGGCCCCGCCGAGGTCTACGCGGCGTACGGGCCGCTCATGGAGGACCTCAAGCGGGAAGTGTTCCGGATCGCGCTGCTCGACGCCCAGAACGGTTTACTTCACGACCGCGTGATCTCGCAGGGGACCTTGTCGGCGAGCCTCGTACACCCGCGCGACGTATTCAAGCCGGCGATCCTCGAGTCGGCCGCGTCGGTGATCCTGCTCCACAATCATCCCAGCGGCGATCCGACCCCGAGCCGTGAGGACGTCCGGCTGACCCGTCAGCTGGTCGAGTGCGCCCGCCTGCTCGACCTGAGGATCCACGACCACCTGGTGATCGGGCGCGGCAGGTTCGTCAGCCTCGCCGAAAAGGGCATCATCTAGCCCGGACCCGGACGCGTTAGCTCTTGGCCAGCTTCTCGATCTGCTTCCGCGGCAGGGTCTGGAGGCGCGAGAGCAGCGACTTCACTTTGCGCTCGGATGAGTGATCGGCCAGGATCAGCTTCTTCGATCGGGTCCCGTTCACGATGTACGCCACCCAGTCATCGAGATTGGGAGTGCCGCGCCAGGCAACGGTCACCCCGCTCATGCGGAGGCGTCGCCGACCTTCCACCTTTGCAAGTGGCTTCCTGCTACTGCCGTCCATCGTGATCTGTACCTCCAGGAAACGCCGGTCGTCGTGACCGAAGTGCGACGTGGAAGTGAACGAGGAACATGGCCCGCCAACCTTACGAGCCCTGAGATTTCAGTGTCAAGGTCTCGTTTGTCCGCGAAATGGGCGCGCGAGACGCGCGCGGCGCGAGTCACACCCGCGTGGAATCCGGGAATCTTCGTGGGTGTGCTCTCCGTGGACGAATGGACCGTCATATTCCGGCGACGCCCTCGTGAGCCCGCATCAGATCGGGCGATTTTGTCGATTGTGGATAGTGGTGGACAAGTGGATATCCTGTGAGCATTTTTGGTGCCGCGCTTGCGGCAAGAAGCTCGCTCAGCGGCGCGCGACGAGACGCTCGAGGATCAGACGTGCGAGAATCGGCCCGCGCGTGACGAATCCGGTGAAGTAACCGACCGCGGTCGCGCCCTCGTCGAGCAGGGTCGCGGCCTTGTCGGCCGAGTCCACGCCGCCGGTCGCGATGATCTCCAGGTCGTTGCCGAAGACGCGGCGCGTTCTCCTCAGGTTGTCCAGTGTGGTCGGGAAAATGTCGGGTCCAGAGAGCCCGCCCTCGCCCTGTGAGAGCTGCCGGTTCGCGACCTTTCGTGTGTTGCCGTAGTTGACGATCCGCACACCGGCATCCAGCGCTGCCGGGATGATCTCGCGCTCGTTCGTCTCGGCGAAATCGGGCGAGAGCTTGACGATCAGCGGCTTCTCGGTCGCGCGCCGCACCTCTCGGAGCAAGGTCGCGAGCTCGCCGGGCTTGCGGCTCCACTCGTAGACCAGCCGCGTGTTGGGCGAGGAGATGTTGAACTCGACCAGATCGCCGAGCAGGCCGAGCTCGCGCACGAGCTTCACGTAGTCCCCGATCGTTTCCCCGGCCACGCTCACGATCAGCGGGACCCGGTGGCGAAGTGACGCGATCGAGGCCCGAAATCGCTCGAGGCCGGGGTTCTGAAATCCGTTACAGTTCACGAGGCCCGGCCCGGCGTCGGTGCTCGTCCGGACGAGGTTGGGCTGGGGATGGCCCGGACGCGCCTGGATCGTGATCGACTTGGCGGTGACGGCGCCGAAGCCCAACCCCATCGCGCGCCCGAGAATCGCCGGATCGTAGTACATCGCCGCGAGGATGACGGGGTTGGGGAGCAGGACTCCGCCCAGCGCGATCGCGAGCCGCGGATCGTCCAGCCGGAAGTAGCGCAGCCGATCCAGGGGTAGCAAGCGCAGGAAATTCTGGCCCAGCGAGACCGCCACCGGTTCGGGCAGACGCGAGAGGAAGGCGGCGTAGAGGAACCGGTAAAGGGCCGCGATCGTTCGGCTCATGCGGGCGACCGGGTCGAAGGATAACACGCGCTCTTGACGAATGGCGACGCCGCCATTTAGGGTAAGGCATTGAATTTCATCGGGAACTCGCGCCTTGCAGCCCTGGTGGCTCTCGTGGTCGTGACTGCAGCGTGCGCGAGCGCGCCGCCCAGGAACGGCGGCCCGCCGCTCGGCCTCGAGCATGCGGTGCGCGCGCCGGCGTTCTCATTCGAGAGCGACACCTTCGCGTTCGCGAACCTGATCGCCGCGCGGCATCAAAACGAGCCCGGGATCTACGCCCACTACTGCTTCGTGCTGGCGCGAGCCGTGCGTCAGTTCGCGCAGTTCGCCCGGTTCGATCCGGCGCTTCCGAAGATCGATCACGCCGGCTACGTCGAGCGGGTCAAGGGCGTCGTGGCGCGCCCGGCTCGAGCGGAGACGTTGCCGCTCGACGATCGGATCGTGATCCCCGGCTATGTCAACCTCCGCGGGTTCTCGCGCGACGAGGAAAGCGCCGTCAAGGAGGGGCTCGGCGGTCGCTTCTGGACCTGGGTACACTGGACCAACTGGCGCGTGACCTTGCCGGTCAATGGATCCCAGCAGGAAGGCGTCGCGTACGAGATCGTCGAACAGCTGCGTGCGGGACGCCTGGTGCAGCTCCTCGTCACCAACTGGCCGAAACCCGAGCTGAACCACACCGTCGTCGCCTACGAGTCGCGCCCGATGGAGGACGGCCGCATCGAGTTCCTCGTGTGGGATCCGAACAATCCCGGCTGGCCCGGGGTCATGACCTTCGATCCGACCGCCCGTCGGTTCTGGGCCACGAAGCTTTACGACACCGAGGAGGGACCGATCCGGGCCTTCCGGATGTACTACTCGCCACTCCTATGAGCCGGCTCATGCGCCGCGATGCCCGCAGTGACGCGCCAGCGCGCTGAGCCCGTCAGCCTCGTCGCCGCGGGAGTCGTGACCCCGTTCGGCGCCGACCTCGACGCGTTCTGGTCGGGGCTCATCACGGGCAGCGACGGCATCTCGATGATCGAGCGCTTCCCGGTCGACGATCTCCGGGTCGGGCGCGGGGGCGAGATCAAGAAGCTTCGCCCGCTGCCCGGCGCGCGCCGCGTGGGATGTCGGGCCACGCAGCTCCTGCTCGCGGCGGCCGCGGACCTGCTCGCTCGTTCGCCGATCTCCGCCGAGCCCGCGCGAGTGGCGGTGGTCCTCGGCACCGCGCTCGGCGGTGTCGGCGAGCTCGAGCGCGCCCTCGCGCCGGGCGGCCGGCCGCGCCACGCGGTGGGTGCGCTCTACGACAGCCCCGCGCACGCGCTCGCCCGACGGCTCGGCGCTCGGGGCCCCGTGCTCACGGTGGGCGCGGCGTGTGCGGCCGGCGCGACGGCGCTCGGCCACGGCGCCGATCTCCTGCGTGCGGATGTCGTCGACGTCGTGATCGCCGGCGGCTACGACGCGCTCTGCCGATTCGTGATGCGCGGCTTCGACGCGCTGCGCTCGCTGACTCGCGAGCGCGTGCGTCCCTTCGATCGCCGGCGCAGCGGGCTCCTCCTGGGCGAAGCGGCCGCGCTCGTGATGATGACCCGCGAAGGCGCGACGCGAGGGCCGAGGCTCGGCCGGTTGCTCGGGCACGCGAGCGCCAGCGACGGCTCGCACATCGCCGCGCCCGATGCCAACGGCCGCGGCCTGGAGCTCGCGGCGCGGTCCGCGCTCGAGGAGGCTGGGCTGACGTCCGCCGACGTAGATTTCGTGAGCGCGCACGGCACAGGCACGCCGCTCAACGACCGGATCGAGGCCGAGGTGCTCAGGCGCTTGCTGGGCCGCCGGGCGTCCGAGATTCCCGTCAACTCGATCAAGGCCTCGGTCGGCCACACGATGGGCGCGGCGGCGGCGCTGGAGGCCGTCATGTGCCTCCTGGCCGGGCGTGAGGGCATCGTGCCGTACACCCTGGGACTCGAAGAGCCCGACCCGGCCTGCGAGCTGGATCACGTCATCGGCTCACCTCGCGCCGCGCGCCCCCGGATCAGCCTCAGCACATCCCTGGGCTTCGGCGGCTGCAACGCCGCGCTCGTCCTGGAGGCGGTCGCTCAATGAGCTTCTCCGTCGTACCTCGGGCAGCGGACGATTCGTCGGCTCGCGCGAAGATCCTGACCGGGACCGCCGTCGAAGCCGTGTCGGTCCTTACGGGATGGGGCCAGGGAGTTCGGGCGCTGCCGCCGGATGCGGCGCGCGCGGCGGCGGGCCGCGCGGTGATCCCGCTGGGCCGCCCGGCGCTCGAAGGCGAGCGGTTCAGGCGAGCCACGCGTGAGTGCCTCCTGGGCGTGGCGGCGGTCGATGCCCTCCTGCGGGCCA